>PKRH01000120.1 GCA_017577565.1 Thermoanaerobacterales bacterium
TGTATAAAAGAGACGGGCCGAAGCTGGGAAAAGAAATCACGAACCGCCCCCGGGGGGCCGCCCCCCCCCCCCCCCGGTTTGGGGGGCCGCCGGGAGGCCCCCCCGCCCGCGGGGGGGGGGGGGGGGCTCGGGGCGGGGGGAGCTGGCGCCCGCCCTGGGCGGGGGGGGGGGGGGCCCGCGGGCCGCCCCCCTGCGCCCGCCGCTCGCCGGTGCCGAACGTGCGCCGGTAGGACATCGGCGTCGTGCCCACCAGCCGGCGGAAGTGCACCCGCAGCGCCGTGGCGGTGCCGAAGCCGCACCGCTCGGCCACCCGCTCGACCGGCAGGTCGGTGGTCTCCAGCAGCCGCTGGGCGTGGAAGACCCGCTGGCGCAGCAGCCACTGCATCGGCGTCGTGCCGGTGGCCGCCCGGAAGCGCCGGGCGAAGCTGCGGGGGCTGAGCATGGCCCGGCGGGCCAGCTGGTCGACCGTCATCGGCTCGTCGATGTGGGCGATCGCCCAGTCGATCGTGGCGGCGATCGGGTCGTCGGAGACGTGGTCGGGGACCGGCGCGTCGACGAACTGGGCCTGGCCGCCGTCGCGCTGGGGCGGCACGACCATCCGCCGGGCGACCTTGTTGGCCACCTCGGCGCCGTGGTCGAGGCGGACGATGTGCAGGCAGAGGTCGATGCCGGCGCCCGTGCCGGCCGACGTGTAGAGCCCGTCGCCGGCGTCGACGAAGAGCACGTCGCGGTCGACCTCGACGGCGGGATGGCGCTCGGCCAGGGCGTCCGTGTACATCCAGTGCGTCGTCGCCCGCCGGCCGTCGAGCAGGCCGGTCTGGGCGAGCAGGAACGCCCCGGTGCAGACGCTCACCAGGCGGGCGCCCCGGGCGTGGGCGTCCCGGAGCATGTCGAGCAGCTCGGGCGGCGCGGGCTTGTCCCAGTCCGGCCACACCGGCAGGAGGATCGTGTCGGCCTCGGCGAGGTCGTCGAGCATGTAGGGCGTCGTGATCGACCACCCGCCGCCGCCCGACACCGGGATCGTCTGCCCGAAGGCGCCGATCACCCGGAAGCGGTACCAGGGGTCCGAGTACTCGGACCGGTCGATCCCGAACACCTCGTGGGCGACGCCCAGCTCGAACGGGGCCACCGGGGAGCCCACGAGGGCGGCGACCAGGTGCCCCCGCGCCTCACGCCGGGGGGCGCCCGGTCGTTGTCTCATCGGCATGCCACCAGTTTGGCAGGAACCTTGCGCTCATGTGCGGCACTGCCACTCGTCAGCCACACCGAGCCCCAGGAGAATGACACCCGTGTTGTCCGTCCACTGCCCCCGCCACGCAGCCGAGGTGCTGCTGAGCGAGCGTCGCATCACCCGCATCGCCCACGAGGACGACCAGCTCACGCTCGAGTGGGTGTGCTGGTGCGGCTACCGCGGCTCGCACCGCACCGGCCGTCGGGCACCCCGCTCGACGATCGTCTGACCACCGCCACCGCCCGGCCCCGGCCCCCGGGGCCGGGCACCGGTGTCAGGCCGAGCGCCCGCCGTCGATCGGCAGCGCCACCCCGGTGACCATCCGGGCCGCGTCGCCGGCCAGGTAGGCCACCGCCGCCGCGACGTCCTGCGGTGACACCAGGCCGGGGGTCGGCATCTCCAGCCGGTCGAGCAGCCGGCGGTCGGCGTCGGCGGGGATGCGCGGCGCCACCTCGGCGAGCAGCGGCGTGTCCACCGCCGCCGGGCAGACGCAGTTCACCCGCACGCCGTCGGCCGCCAGCTCGAGGGCGAGCGCCCGGGTGAGCATGACCAACCCGCCCTTCGAGGCGCAGTAGGCGGCCGTGTAGGCCTGCCCCTCCAGCCCGGCGACCGACGCGACGTTGACGATGCAGCCGCGGGTCGCCCGCAGGTGCGGGAGCGCGGCCCGGCTCACGAGGAACGGGGCGGTCAGGTTCACGGCCAGCACCCGGTCCCACTCGGCGTCGTCGATGTCCTCGACCCGGCCGAACTGGGGGACGCCGGCGACGTTGGCCACGACGTCGAGCCGGCCGTGGGCCTCGACGACGCCGGCGAGGGCCGCCTCGACCGCCGCCCGGTCGGTGACGTCGCCGGCCACCACCTCGACGCCGTCGGGCCCCTCGCCCCGCAGGTCGAACCCGACGACGGTGGCGCCCTCGTCGCGGAACCGCTCGGCCACGGCACGGCCGATGCCCGAGGCGCACCCGGTGACGAAGGCGACCCGGCGCGGCCCCGACCCGGCCCCCCTGCTGTCGTCGCTCACGGCCGCAGTCTGCCACCCGGCCCGGGACGGTCCGTCCCAGCCCGGACCGTCCCGCTCGTGCCGGTGGCGACGATCAGCCCGAGACCTGGCCGCCGGTCCGGCCGCCCGCCGGCGCGCCGTCCCCGGCCGGGTCGCCGGCCGGGGCGGCGCTGCCCGCCTCGCCGCCCGCCGTGGCGCCGGAGCCCGTGCCACCCCCCGGGCTCGTGCCGGAGCCCTCGTCGGACCCACCGCCGTCCGACCCGCCGGCGGTCGTCGTGGTCGTGGCGGTCCCGCCCGAGGTCGTGGACGTCGTCGAGGTGCCCCCCGGCGCCCGGTCGACCGGTGTCCCGCCCTCGCCCGCGTCGGGCACCTCGTCGCCGGCGCCGGTGCCGGACCCACCGGCGGGGTCGCCGGACCCCGAGCCGGGGGCGGTCGTCGTCGCCCGGGCCGGGCCGTCCGTGCCGGCGCCCGGTCCGGTCCCGTCGGTGCCCGGCGGGCCGTCGGTGTCCCGGCGCTCGCCGCCACCGTCCCCCAGCAGGGCGCCGATCGAGGTGCGGGCGCCGTCCGAGCGGCCCGACAGCGGCTCGTCCCGGACGGCCTCGATCAGCGTGACCAGGCCGAGCGAGGCGACGAAGACGACCACCACGGCGACGGCGGGGCGCCACCGCACCCGGCCCAGGCGCTCCCACAGGCGTCGGAGGCCACCCTCCCCGTCCGCGGCCGCCTCGGGCCGCCCGGGACCGTCCTCGCCGGCCTCGCGGTCGCCACCCGCCCGGTCGCCGCCCTCCCCACGGGGCGCCGGCGCGCGGACGGCCAGCCGCCACGGCCCCTCCCCGGGGAGCCGCTCCAGCAGGCGCTGCTGGAGCTCGAGCTCCCGCAGGCGGCGCTGGGTGCGGCGGAGGCCCCGGACGTACAGCGCGCTGCCGACGACGCTGACGACGCTGACGACGGCGGCGCCGAGCACGGTGCCGGCGACGCCGAAGAACGAGGCGACGGCCGCCCCCGACACCGACGCCAGCACCGAGCCCAGCACCTGGACGCCCGAGACCCTGGGGCCGTCGTCGGCGGCGCCGGGGTCGCGGCGACCCCCGTCGCGGGCGGCCGGGTCGACGGGAGCGGGATCGGAGCGGGAGCTGGGCGCGCTCATTCGGGCAGGACGGCTCGATCCTCTGCGGCGGACGGAGGGGAGGGACGGAGGGGAGCGGACGCCGGTCGCCTCATGCCCCTCCAACACCTAGGCCGCCCGCGACCCGAACCCAACGTGACGTCCGGCACCGGGCCCGGACGCGACAGACGGGACCCGCAGGTCCCGTCCGGAGAGGTAGCCAGGGGGGCGGGGCGGGCGGGCGGACAGGCACCCCGCCCCCGGCTGGCCTGTGCCAGACAACTACCCGAGGGCCCCCTTTGACAAACCGGGGGGGCGAAAAATTTCGGTGCCAACTGGCTGACCTGGGAGAACGACTGTCATCAACCGGCCCTGCCGAGCGCTCAGCGGGCCACCACCGTGCCGGTCATGCCCGGGTGGATGTCGCACACGAACCCGTAGGTGCCGGCCGGGAGCGTCACGGTCAGCGCCTGCTGCGACGGGCCGAGCTCGAGCGGCGTCCTGTCGGGCTCGGGCGAGCCCTCCACGTGGATGTTGTGGTTCACGCCCTCGTCCCGGTTGTCGATGACGATCGTCACCGGCTCGCCCGCGGGGACCTCGACCTCGTCGGGCGCGAACGCCATGTCCTCGGCGACGATGACGACGTCGGGGTCGTCGGGGACCGGTTCGGAGGACACCCGGGCACCGTCGTCGCCGTCGCCGCAGGCGGCCCCGGCGAGGGCGACGAGCAGCGGGAGGAGCACGGCGCGCCGCATGCCCCGAACCGTCCCACGCAGCGCCCTCACCAGGCCAATCGCGCTCTCCGAGGCGGTCCGGATCGTGACGTGGCCAACTAGGCTGGCACCGTGGCCGAGTACCAGACCCCCGAGTTCCACCCGGCGTTCGAGGAGTACTGCGAGGCGATCTGGGAGCTCAAGGAGGACCAGGTCGACGTCATCCAGGCGCGGGTCGCCGAGCGGCTGCGCGTCTCCCGGCCGGCCGTGTCCGAGATGATCAAGCGCATGCAGGCCGAGGGCTTCGTGACGGTCGACGGCACGACGATCAACCTCACCGAGGCGGGCCAGCGCCTCGCCGAGCGGGTCGTGCGCCGGCACCGCCTCGCCGAGCGGCTGCTCACCGACATCCTCGGCCTGTCGTGGGCCGACGCCCACGTCGAGGCGGGCAAGTGGGAGCACGTCATCTCCGAGCCGGTGGAGGAGGCCATCAACCGCCTGCTCGACAACCCCACCACGTGCCCGCACGGCAACCCCATCCCGGGCTCCGGCTACACGCCGCCCGACGTGGTGCCGCTCTCCGAGGTGGAGGTCGGGGGTCAGTTCACGGTCAACCGCATCCCGGAGGAGCTGGAGTTCACGCCGGGCCTGCTCGACTTCCTCGAGGACGCCACCGTCCAGCCGGGCTACGAGGGCGAGGTCACCGCCGTCTCCCCCGACGGCACGGTCACCGTCGAGATCGAGGGCAAGCACGTCGGCATCGGGTCCTTCGCGGCCGAGCGCATCCTCGTGACGGCGTCCCCGGCGCCGACCGACGGCACCGACGGCAAGGAGGCGAGCTCCGCCACGGCCTCCGCGTGACGGCGGCGGCGCCGGTCAGGCCAGCCGGTCGGCTCGCCGCACCACCAGCACCCAGGTCAGCACGCCGGACAGCGCGACCAGCACGATGCTGCCCAGCGCCGCCTCGGCGAGGAAGGCGGCCTCGACGTCGGCCCAGATGCGGGTCGTCAGCGTCCGGAAGCCGATCGGCGCCGTCAGCAGCGTGATCGGCAGCTCCTTCATCGTCGACAGCAGGACGAGCCCGCCGCCCGCCGCCAGCCCCGGCGCCATGAGCGGCAGGTCGACGGTGGCGAAGCGCCGTGCCCGCCCGGCCCCGAGCATCCGGGCGGACTCGTCGAGCCGGCGGGGCACGGCGGCCACCGCCACCTGGGTGGCCCGCAGCGACTGGGCCCCCAGGTGGACGACGTAGGCGAACACGAGCATGACGTAGCTCTGGTAGAGGCCCCACGAGGCCGGGAGCTGGCTGGTCCAGAAGACGACCGCCAGGGCGACGACGACGCCGGGCAGCGCGAAGCCGGAGGCGACGAGGCCGTTGGCCAGGACGCCGGTGCGCGCCCGGTAGCGCACCGACAGGTAGGCCAGGGGCAGCAGGACGGCGACGGCCACGACGGCCGTCACCACACCGATGCCGGCGGTGTTGAGCGCCGGCTCGGCCAGGTCGGCCAGGCCGTCGCGGTCGCGGGCCAGGACGCTCCCCCGCCCGGTCAGGCCCCGCCACGCCCACAGCGACAGCGACGCCAGCGGCCCACCCAGGGCGACGACGACCCAGCCGGCCACGGCGGCCAGGGCCGGCCACCGCCACCGGCCGAGCGGCACCTGGAGCCCGGCGCGGGTGCGGGTGCCCTCCTCGACCACGCGGCGGCGGGCGGCGGCCCGCTCGGCGGCCACGACCGCCACCGCCAGCACCGCCAGCAGCAGACCGAGCGCCACCGACCGGTCACGGTCGAGCAGCCGGTTGGTGTAGATGGCCCGGGTGAGCGTGTCGTAGCGCAGGATGACGACGACGCCGAAGTCGCTCAGGGCGTAGAGGAACACCAGCAGGGCGCCGGCGGCCACGGCGCCCCGGATCTGCGGGAGCACGACCGTCCGGAAGACGGCCGCCGGCCGCCGCCCGAGCAGGCGGGCGCTCTCCTCCAGCGAGGCGGGAAGTGCGGCCAGCCGGGCGGACACGGGCAGGAGCACGTACGGCGTGGTGAACAGCGTCAGCACCAGCCACGCCCCCCAGAAGCCCTCGGGCCGTCGGGGCTCGGCACCGACGAGCCCCAGCGGCCCCTCCAGCAGCCCACCGGGCGCGAGCGCGGCGGTGAGCGCCAGGGCACCGACGAACGAGGGGAACACCAGCGGCAGCGCCGCCAGCGTCGCCCAGAGCCGGCGCAGCGGCAGGTCGGTGCGGGTCGTCAGCCACGCCAGCCCGGTGCCGACGACGGCGGCGGACAGGGCCGTCGCCGTCGCCAGCACCAGGGAGCTCCGCAGGGGCTCGAGCGTGGCCGGCGAGGTGTAGAGGGCGGCGAGGTCCTCCTCGCCGGTGGCCGTCCGCCATGCCAGGTAGAGCAGGGGCGCCGTGAACGCGACGCCGACGGCGGCGCCGGTGACGGCGAGCAGGGCGGGCGGACGGCCGGCGGGGCCCCTACCGGGTGAGGCCACTGGCGTCGATCATCTCCGTGGTCGCCGCCAGGCCGCCACCGAGCTCGGACAGGTCGACCCGCGTCTTCGGCACCTCGTCGAAGGGCGGCACGCCCTCGGGGGGCTCGACCCCCGAGGCCAGCGGGTACTCGAAGGTCTCCTGGCTGAAGTAGGTCTGCGCCTCCTCCGAGAGGAGGAAGTCCAGGAGCTGCGCCGCCGCGTCGGCGTCGTCGGTGCCCTCGATGATCGCGCCCGCGGTCACGAGCAGGGTCGAGCCGTAGTCGCCCTCCGGGAAGAAGTGGTTGGCCACCGGCAGGTCGGGGTCCTCGGCCAGCGCCCGGGCGGCGTAGTAGTGGTTGACGAGGCCCATCGGCACCTCGCCCCGGCCGACGGCCTCGACGATCGCCGTGTTGCCGTCGAAGGTCGGCGGGTCGCCGGCGGCCATCCCGTCGAGCCAGGCCTGGGCCTCGTCCTCGCCGAGCTGGACCCGCAGCACGGTGACGAAGTCCTGGAACGAGGCGTTCGTCGGCGCCAGGGCCACCTGCCCGGCGTACTGCTCGTCGGTCAGGTCGAGCACCGAGTCGGGCAGCGTCGCGGGGTCGACGAGGTCGGTGTTGTAGACGAGGGTGCGGACGCGGCCGGACAGGCCGACCCACGTGCCGTCCTCCGCGGCGTCGCCCTCGGCGACCTGCTCGAGCACGCTCTCGTCGATCTCGGCGAGCCGGCCCTGCTCGGCGAGGAAGCCGACCGCGCCCGGGCTCTGCGAGATGAACACGTCGGCGGGCGAGTTGTCGCCCTCCTCGTCGATGAGCAGCGCCAGGTCGGCCGAGTCGCCGTAGCGGACCTCGACCTCGATGCCGGTCTCCTCGGAGAAGTCCTCGAACAGCGGGCCGATGAGGTCCTCCTCGCGGCCGCTGTAGATCGTCAGCGTGCCGCCGCCCTCGTCGGCGCCCGCGCCGCCGTCGTCGCCGTCGTCGTCGTTCCCGCAGCCCGCCATCAGCGGTAGCAGCACCACCGCTGCTGCGGCGGCTCCCCAGAAGCCGCGTGCATGTGTCCTCATGGGCCGAACGCTAGCCCTGCTCACCGCAGGATGTAAAGGGCTCCTAACTCACGCTCGCCGCAGCCGGCGCGGCCGCCGGCGCCGCGTCCCCGGCGGGGAAGGCGACCGCCGGCGGGCCCTGGTGGCGCACGGCGACCCGGTCGCCGCGGTCGAAGCGGGGCACCGAGCCGGCCCGCACCCGCAGGGACGGCCCGGCGTCGAGGCGGACGAGGTACACGGTGTCGTGCCCGTAGTACTCCCGCAGCTCGACCGTCGCCGGCTCGCCCCCGGCGGGCGACGGGTCGTCGAGCACCAGGTGCTCGGGCCGCACGACGACCTCGACCGACCCCTCGGCCCGACCGTCGAGCGGCACCGGGCCGACCGGCGTGGTCGCCGTGTCGCCGTCCGCCCGGCCGGCGACGAGGTTGGCGTCGCCCACGAACGTCGCCACCCAGCGGGTCGCCGGGCGGGCGTAGACCGCGGCCGGCGACCCCTGCTGGACGATGCGGCCCTCGTGCATGACCGCCACCTCGTGGCCGAGCACGAAGGCCTCCTCCTGGTCGTGGGTGACGAACACGGTCGTCACCCCGAGGTCGGCGAGCAGGCGGTGCACCTCCGTGCGGACCTGGACCCGCAGCGCGGTGTCGAGGTTGGAGAACGGCTCGTCGAGCAGCAGCACCCCCGGCTGGGGCGCCAGGGCCCGGGCGAGGGCGACGCGCTGCTGCTGGCCGCCGGACAGGGTGGCCGGGCTGCGGTCGCCGAGCCCGGCGAGGCCGACCATGGCCAGGGCGGCCTCGACCCGCGGCCCCCGACGCTCGCGCCGCGGCAGCCCGTAGCCGACGTTCTGGGCGACGCTCATGTGGGGGAACAGCGCCCAGTCCTGGAACACCATGCCGACCCGGCGACGCTCGGGCGGCACGTGCCGGCCGGGACCGGCCACCACCCGCTGGCCGATGCGGACCTCGCCGCCGTCGAGGCGCTCGAGGCCGGCGATGCAGCGCAGCAGCGTCGTCTTGCCGCAGCCGCTCGGCCCCAGCAGGGCCACGACCGACCCGGGCTCGACCCGTAGGTCGACCTCACGGAGCACCTCGTGGTCACCGAACCGCTTGCGGGCGGCCTGCACCACGATCCCGTCGGGGCCGGCTGCCGTGACCGCCGTCTGGTTCGCTGAGCGCTCGGCGTCCATCTGACCTGACACGGTAGCGGGCGATCCCCCGGCCAGGTCCAGGCCCGGGTCGCCGCTCCGGCCACCCTCCGCCGGTCGGAGCCGTAGGATCACGGCCCGTGGACCTCGCCGAGCGGGGGGACGTCGAGACCCCCCACCGCCACCCCTGGGAGGTGGTGCGCGCCCGGTTCTTCCGGTCGCTCATCACCCGTCACGCCGGCGGCACCCCGCCCCGGCGCATCCTCGACGTGGGTGCCGGCGACGGCTTCTTCGCCGGCGAGCTGAGCCGGGAGACGGCGGGCGCGGCCGAGATCGTCTGCTGGGACGTCAACTACCGCAGCGAGGACCTGGCCGCCGACCTGCCGCCCGGCGTGGTCCGCACGGCCGAGGAGCCGTCGGGCACCTTCGACCTCGTCCTGCTGCTCGACGTCCTCGAGCACATCGACGACGATGCCGGGTTCCTCGACCGCTCGGTGCTGCCCCACCTCGCCGAGGGCGCGCTCGTCGTGGTGAGCGTCCCGGCCTACCAGCGGCTGTTCTCGTCGCACGACGAGGCCCTCGACCACCGGCGCCGCTACTCCCCCGGCCGCCTGCGGGCGCTGCTCGCCCCCCGCCTCGATGTCGTCGAGCGCGGCGGCCTGTTCGCCTCGCTCGTGCCCGTGCGGGCCGCCGAGGTCGTGCGGGAGCGGCTGGTCGGGCCGCCCCCGTCGCACGGCATCGGCGCCTGGCGCGGTGGCCCCGCGCTCACCCGGGCGGTCAGCGGGGCGCTGGCCGCCGACGCCGCGGTCGGCCGGTGGCTGGCCCGCCGGGGCGTCGTCGCCCCGGGCCTGTCGACCTGGGCGGTGTGCCGGCCCCGCGCCCCCGGCGGCACCGGCTCGTGATGGGCGAAGCCTGCACCCTCGTCGTCCCCTGCTTCAACGAGGAGCGGCGGCTCGACCCCGCCCGGCTCGACCGGCTCGCCGAGGCGGCCGGCGCCCGGGTGCTCCTCGTGGACGACGGCTCGACCGACGGCACCCGGGCGCTGCTCCAGCGGCTCGCGACGTCCGCGCCCGACCGGTTCGGCGTGCTCGGCCTGGACGCCAACCGGGGCAAGGGCGAGGCCGTCCGGCGCGGGCTGCTGGCCGCGCTCGACCAGGGCGCCGGCGTCGTCGGCTACTGCGACGCCGACTTCGCCACCCCGCCGGAGGAGGTCGCCCGCCTGGTCGCCGCCCTGCGCGACGACCCGACCGTCGACGCGGTGCTCGGCAGCCGGGTGGCCCTGCTGGGCGCCGACATCCGCCGCTCCGCCGCCCGCCACTACTCCGGGCGGCTGTTCGCCACCGCCAGCAGCCTCGTCCTGCGGACGCCGATCTACGACACGCAGTGCGGTGCCAAGGTGTTCCGGGCCAGCGACGGGCTGCGGGACGCGCTGCGCGAGCCGTTCGTCAGCCGGTGGGCGTTCGACGTCGAGCTGCTCGGCCGGCTGCTGCGCCTCCCCGGCCACCGGATGGTCGAGGTCCCGCTGCGGGCCTGGTCCGAGGCCCCGGGCTCGAAGCTGACGCTGCGGGCCCGGGTCCGCGCCGCCGTCGACCTCCTCGCCATCCACCGGGCGCTGCGCCGCGCCGGCCGCCACCTCGAGGGTCAGCCGGTCCCGTCGCCGTCGTCGCCATCCACCGGCTCGACGAACAGCGCGACCGGCGCCCAGG
>PKRH01000121.1 GCA_017577565.1 Thermoanaerobacterales bacterium
GAACTCGGTGAGCCGCCACGCCCCGTCCGGGCCCTCGGCGGCCACGAAGTCGCTGGCCAGCATGCGCTCGAACATCGCCGCCGTCTCGATCTCGACGACGGGCGGGTCGCCCGAGGGCTCCTCGAGGTCGCCGTCGCCGTCGGGGTCGTAGGGCGAGGTCCAGGGCTTGAGGTGGTCCGGGCGCTCGCCGGCGGCCGTCGGTGCGGGGATGCCGTCGACCTCCCACGGCAGGTCGATGCCGAGGATCGACGCGATCGTGGGCACGACGTCGAGCGACAGCACGTTGCCGTCGTCGACCGCCCCCTCGGTCTGGCCCGGCGCCTTGACGAGGAGCGGCGTCCACAGGATCTCGTGCTCGTTGCCGCCGACCAGCTCGTGGGCCGAGCGGAACGGCTGGAACGCCACCCCGTGGTCTCCGGTGACGACCACCAGCGCGTCGTCGTAGACGCCCTCCTCCCGGAGCCGGTCGAGGAGCTCCCCGAGCAGGGCGTCGGCCGCCTGCACCTGGAGGACGTGGCGCTGGCGGGCGACGTCGATGCCCGCCGCGCCCCAGGTGCCGAAGGCGAGCGACCCCGGCATCTGGGGCGAGGGCTCGTAGAGCTCGCCGGTGTCCGTGTAGTGCCAGGGCACGTGGGGCACCAGCACGTGGAGGAAGGCGAAGGGCGGCCGGTCGCCGCCGGCGAGGTCGAGCTCGGCGATCGCCTCGCGGGCCGCCTCGTACCGGCCCGGGCCGGTCGCCCCGGGCAGCGTCGGCAACATCGCACGGACGTCGTCCAACGTCGATCCGAGCCGCCACCACCGGGAGGCGTCGCCGAGCAGCGGCCTGAGCGCCGAGGGCATGGGCCGTTCGCACACGTCGGCCGGGCACAGCCGCGTGACCGCCTCGCGGGCGGTCACCTCGTAGCGCTCGGCGAGGAGGGCGAAGAGGTTCTCGGGGTCGGGACGCGCGAGCGCGTCGGGCTGGTAGCGGCCGGTCAGCAGGGCGGGCACCGCCCAGACCGTCTTCGAGGCGACCGTCGTGTGGTTGCGGTACCACGTCGCGTCGTCGGCGAGGGCGGCGAAGTTGGGGAACAGCTCGCGGTCGATGGCGCCGGTCCCGTCGAGCAGCGACGCCGTCGGCAGCTGGTCGAACACCACCATGACCACCGGCGGGGCGTCGTCGCCCAGGCCGGCGGTCGCGGCGGCGACGGCGTCGCGGTCGGCGGCGCCGGCCGCCCGCAGCAGGTGGCTGCTGACGGGCGACAGCCACAGGAACTGGACGAGGTACACGACCGCACCGACGCTGGCGAACCGGAGGAAGCTCGCCGTGACGCCGCGGGTGCGGCGCCGCCACCGCAGCAGGCCCACCGCCACGCCGCCGGCGGCCCCGACCGCCAGCGCCGGCAGCGCCCACGTGCGCCCGCCGGTCGGGTCGTGCGCGGCCCGCCACACGCCGAGGCCGGCGCACACGGTGACCAGCCCGAGGTGGGTGGCGTGCCGCGCCCGGGGACCGAGGGCGCCGCTCGCGGCCCCGACGGCCACGGCCACGAGCGCGGGCACGAGCGTGACCGCGAGGCCGAAGGCGACGATGTCGAGACGGGACGCGCCCCGCCCGACGAAGACCTCGGGCGTGTCGCCGAAGGCGCTGAGGATCGCCCGGGCGAAGGCGAAGCTCGTCAGCGCGACGAGCTCCAGCGCCAGCAGGACCTCGTTCCTCACCCGTGACATGGACCAGGCGCCTCCCCAGCGCGGCTCGGCCGGGTGTGGGACGCGCCACGACCCGGGGTCCGCCGCGGACGGCGACTCTACACGACGCCGCCCGCCGGCCACGGTTGGAGGCGCCGTGGTCGGCGGGCGGGCGCGCCGGGCCGTCGGGCCCGTCAGATCAGGCCGAGCTGCTCGACCGTCGAGCGCTCCGCGGCCAGCTCCTCGACCGAGACGTCGATGCGCTCGCGGCTGAACTCGTCGATGTCCAGGCCCTGGACGATCTGGTAGTCGCCCCCCGAGCAGGTGCAGGGGAACCCGGAGACCAGGCCCTCGGGCACGCCGTAGCTGCCGTCGGAGGGCACGGCCATCGAGACCCAGTCGCCCTCGGGCGTGCCGAGCGCCCAGGCCCGCATGTGGTCGATGGCGGCGTTGGCGGCCGACGCCGCGGAGGACAGGCCCCGGGCCTTGATGACGGCGGCGCCCCGCTGCTGCACGGTGGGGATGAAGTCGTTCTCCAGCCACTCTCGGTCGTTGCCGACCGCCTCGAACGCCGGCTTCCCGGCCACCCGGGCGTGGAAGACGTCGGGGTACTGGGTCGACGAGTGGTTGCCCCAGATGGTCATGCGGGTGACCTCGCCCACGTTCACCCCCGCCTTGGCCGCCAGCTGGGCCTTCGCCCGGTTGTGGTCGAGCCGGGTCATGGCCGTGAACTGGCGGTCGGGGATGTTGGGGGCGTTGTTCAGGGCGATGAGCGCGTTGGTGTTGGCCGGGTTGCCGACGACCAGCACCTTCACCGAGGGGTTGGCCGAGGCGGACAGCGCCTTGCCCTGGGCGGTGAAGATGGCGCCGTTGGCCTCGAGCAGGTCGGAGCGCTCCATGCCCTCCTTGCGGGGCATGGCCCCGACGAGCAGGGCGTAGTCGGCCCCCTCGAACGCCTCGTTGGCGTCGGCCGTGCACACGACGCCGTCGAGCAGCGGGAAGGCGCAGTCCTCCAGCTCCATCCGTACGCCCTCCAGCGCCCCGAGGGCCTGGGGGATCTCGAGGAGCTGCAGGCGCACGGGCTGGTCCTCGCCCAGCATCTGACCGCTGGCGATGCGGAACAGGAGGGCGTAGCCGATCTGGCCGGCCGCCCCGGTGACAGCGACGCGAACGGGATCTGTCATGGGGAACTCCTCGGATCGGGGGTCGTGCGCGCGGCGGACGACCCCGGCGGGTGACCGTCAGCCGACACTAGTTGTGACCCCGCGCGCCGCCCAACGGGCCCGGGCGCGGCGGGGGAGCGCCGCGCCGGCGCTCCCCCGGTGCCCGGTCGACGCCGGCTCGCGTCAGAGCTGCATCGACTTGACCTCGAGGAACTCCTCGAAGCCGTACTTGCCGTACTCCCGCCCGTAGCCGCTGTTCTTGTAGCCGCCGAAGGGCGCGTTCGGGTTGAACGCGCCGCCGTTGATCTCGATCTGGCCGGTGCGGACCCGGCGGGCGAAGGCCTTGGCCCGCTCGGGGTCGGCGCTCCACACGCCGCCGGCGAGCCCGTAGATCGAGTCGTTGGCGATGCGGGCGGCGTCGTCCTCGTCGTCGTAGCCGATGATCGACAGGACCGGCCCGAAGATCTCCTCCTGGGCGATGGTCATGTCGTTGCGGACCTCGGAGAAGACCGTCGGCTGCACGTAGTAGCCGCCCTCCAGCTCCTCGCCCTCGGGCAGCTCGGGGCCGCCGACGACGAGCTTGGCGCCCTCCTCGATGCCCTTGCGGATGTAGCCGAGGACCCGCTCGACCTGCGCCCGGCTGGCCAGGGGGCCGAGCATGGCACCGTCCGCGAAGGGGTTCCGCGGCTGGAACTTGGTGGCCACCTCGTCGGCGGCGATGCGCTCGGCGTCGGCCATGCGGTCGTGCGGGACCAGCATGCGGGTGAGGGCGGTGCAGGTCTGGCCCGAGTTCAGGTAGCACTTGCCGACGCCGTCCCGGACGGCCTTCTCGAAGGCCTCGTCGTCGAGGTCGTCGAGCAGCACGTTGGCCGACTTGCCGCCGAGCTCGAGCGCGACCCGCTTCAGGGTCTTGGCCGCCACCTCGGCCACCCGCTTGCCGGCCCGGGTCGAGCCGGTGAAGGAGACCATGTCGATGCCCGGGTGGGCGGCGATGGCCTCGCCGACCTCGGTGCCCGTGCCGCTCACCATGTTGAACACGCCCGCCGGGAGGCCGGCGTCGTGGATCACCTCGGCGAGGATGAAGGCGTCGACGGGGGCGACCTCGCTGGGCTTGAGGACCACCGTGCAGCCGGCGCCGATGGCGTAGGCCACCTTCGCCGCGATCTGGTGCAGCGGGTAGTTCCACGGCGTGATGGCGCCGACGACGCCGACCGGTTCGCGCACCACGAGGCTGTTGCCGATCGTCTCCTCGTACTCGAAGCTCTCGGCCAGGCTCGCCGCGGTGTTGAACGAGTTGATCGGCAGGCCGGCCTGCACGATCTGGCTCAGCCACTTGGGCATGCCCGCCTCGCGGGTGATGACCGTGGCGATCTCGTCCATGCGGGCGGCCAGGCCCTCGGCGATGCGGGTGAGCGCCTTGGACCGCTCCTCCGGCGTGGTCGTCGACCAGGTCGCGAACGCCGCCTGGGCCGCGGCGACCGCCTTGTCGACGTCGGCTGCCGTGCCCGCGGGGACGGTGGCGAAGACCTGGCCGTTGGTCGAATCGTGGACGTCGATGGTGCCCGATCCCTCGGAGGGCACCCACGCCCCGTCGATGTAGATCTTGTCGTAGGTCGTCACTGCGCCTTCCCCTCTGTCGACGTCGCCTGCCAGGGACGTTAGACCCCATCCTGACCGGGCGGTCAAGGGCCGGGCGCGTGAGCCCCGCGGGCAGGCGCACTAGCGTCCGCGGCCGATGACCGCCCCGAGCTCGACGGACCCGCAGATCGACACCGTCTCGGTCACCATCGCCGCCCCGCCCGAGCGGGTGTGGGACATGGTCGCCGACGTCACCCGCATGGGCGAGTGGAGCCCCGAGTGCTACGCCTGCCGCTGGGTGGGCCGCCGGCGCGAGCCGGTGGTCGGCGCCCGCTTCCTCGGGTTCAACCGGCGGGGGTGGCTGCGCTGGGTCACGACCAACGTCGTCGAGGTGGCCGACCGGGGCCGCGAGTTCACCTTCCGCACCCGCGAGACCGGCGTCCGCTGGAGCTACCGGTTCGAGCCCGAGGGCGACGGCACCCGGGTGACCGAGGTCCGCGACCTCACCCGGGCCCGCCACCTGCTCATCCGCCTGGTCGGCCCGTTCGTCGGCGGGGCCGACCGGCACGCCGAGGAGCTGCGGGCCGGCATGCGCCAGACGCTCGACCGGCTGAAGCACGCGGCCGAGGCGGAGCGGGGCGCGGCCGGGGACGGCGCGGTCGGCGGCTAGCTCGACCGGTCGGCGCCCGCGGTGCGCCGCAGCACCACCAGCGCGTGGAGGGCGACGCCGACGGCCATCGCCGACTCGTCGACGACCATGCGGTTGGAGTGGTTGGGGGCCACGTCGCGGGCCCGCACCCCCGGCGGGCGGGTGCCGAGGAAGGCCATCGCCCCCGGCACCCGCTGGAGGAGGTAGGAGAAGTCCTCGGCACCCATGACCGGCGCCGGCATGACCAGCGTGGCGTCGCCGACCAGCGCCCGGGCCGCCTCGACGACCTCGGCGGCCGCCGCCTCGTCGTTGACCGTCACCGGGTAGCCCTCGACGACCTCGACCTCGGCCGCCATGTCGTGGGCGGCGGCCACGCCCTCGGCGACGCGGCGGAGGGCGGCGAGCGCCGCGTCCCGGGTCCGGGGCGAGACCGCCCGGACC
Source organism: Thermoanaerobacterales bacterium (assembly GCA_017577565.1). Classification (GTDB taxonomy): domain Bacteria; phylum Actinomycetota; class Acidimicrobiia; order Acidimicrobiales; family VFJN01; genus ZC4RG19. The sequence goes on from PKRH01000121.1 coordinate 5,497, forward strand.
GTGCCGTCCAGGCGGGCCGTCTCGGGGATGACGTTGGTCGTCGTGCCCGCCGCGATGCGGCCGACGGTCACGACCGCCGGCTCGAAGACGTCCACCCGGCGCGTCACCCAGGTCTGGATGGCCTGGACGACCTCGCAGGCCACCGGCACCGGGTCGTTGGCCAGGTGGGGCATCGACGCGTGCCCGCCCCGGCCCCGCAGCGTCACGTGGAACTCGTCCGCCGAGGCCATGATCGGCCCCGGCCGGGTGGCCACCATGCCGCTCGGGAACGACGGGCTCTGGTGGATGGCGAAGGCCCACGACACCGGCTCGGCGCCGTCGCCGGCGTCGAGGACGCCCTCCTCGATGGCCAGCGCGGCCCCGCCCTGGCCCTCCTCGCCCGGCTGGAACAGGAAGCGGACCCGCCCGGCGATCTCCCGCCGCCGGGCCGCGAGCAGGCGGGCGGCGCCGACGAGCATGGCGGTGTGGACGTCGTGCCCGCAGGCGTGCATGGCGCCGGGCACCTCCGACGCGTAGTCGAGGCCGGTGTCCTCGGTGACCGGCAGCGCGTCCATGTCGCCCCGCAGCAGCACGGTCGGGCCGGGCCGGTCGCCGTCGAGGTCGGCGACGACCGAGCTCAGGCGGTCGCCGGTGCGCACGGTCAGCGGCAGGCCGTCGAGCGCCTCGAGCACCCGGGCCTGGGTCCGGGGCAGGTCGAGCCCGAGCTCGGGCCGGCGGTGCAGGTCGCGGCGGAGGGCGACGACGTCGTCGAGCAGGGCGGCGGCCTCGTCCCGGAGGGCGGCGGGGTCGGGCGGGGGCGCGGCGGTCGACCGCGTGACCGTGGTCATGGCCGCAGTCTGCCTCGCCGCCCGCCGGCTCACCGGGTCGGCACGGTGACCGTGTCGCGCCCGGAGCGCAGGATCCGGCCGGGGGTGGCGCCGGTGGCCCGGTTGTCGACGACGGTGGCGACGCCGCCCACGTAGACCCGGACGACGCCCTGGGCGCCGGCGGTCAGGCGGGCGGTGCCGCCCGGCAGGTCCTCGACGAGGCGGGCGTGCTCGGCCCCGACGGTCTCGGGATCGAACACGACGAGGTCGGCGTGGTTGCCGGGGGCGATGGTGCCCCGGCCGGCGAGGCCGAACAGCTCGGCCGGCGCCTGGGTGAGCATCTGCACGGCCCGCTCCAGGGGCACGAGGCGGCGGCCTCGCAGGCAGTCGGCCAGGAACCGGGTCGTGTACGACGACCCGCACATGCGGTCGAGGTGGGCGCCGGCGTCCGAGCCGCCGAGCACGACCCGGGGGTCGTCCCACACCTCCTTCCGCATCCGCCACGACTCCTCGTCGTTGTCGGTCGGCATGGGCCAGAGCACGGTGCGGAAGTCGTCGGCGGCGACGACGTCGACGAGCACGTCGAACGGGTCCCGCCCCTGCTCGGCCGCCAGCTCGCCGACGACGCGGCCGGTCAGGCCCTCGTTCTCCGGGGAGAACGTGTCGCCGATGACGTAGCGGTCCCAGCCGGCGAGCCGCCGGAAGACGCCGGCCTCCTCGCTGCGGGAGCCCTCGACGAGCTTCCGACGCACCGCGGGGTCGGCGAGCGCCTTCTTCTTCTCCTCGAGCGGCAGCCGCATGACCTCGCCCCAGCCCGGCATCAGCCACAGGGCGCAGAACGAGCCGAAGCTCATGTTCATGGGGACGAGCACCGGCATGGTCAGGGCGACGACCCGGCCGCCGAGCTCGGCGGCGCGGTCGGACGCCCGGAGCTGCCGGGGGACGCGGTCGGGGACCGACGAGTCGACGGTCAGCACGTTCCAGTTGATCGGCCGGCCGGCGGCGGCCGACATGGCGGCGATCAGCTCGATCTCCTCGTCGGAGAACCGGTCGAGGCCGCCCTCGAAGGCGCCCTCGAGGAAGGTGCCCTCGTGCGCGCCCACCGCGGCGCACAGGGCGAGCAGCTCGTCGCGGCCGGCGTGGCGGGAGGCGACCGGGTTGCCGTCGCCGTCGGAGTGGGTCGACGACAGCGTGGTCGAGAAGCCGAGGCCGCCGGCCTCGATCGAGGTGTGGAGCAGGTCGACCATGGCCGCGACCTGCTCGGGCGAGGCCTCGTTGCCGATGGCGTCGGCCCCCATGACGTAGCGGCGGAGGGCGCAGTGGCCGACCATGAACCCGGCGTTGACGCCGATGCGGCCGTCGAGCCGGTCGAGGTACTCCTCGAAGGTCTCCCACGACCAGTCGAGCCCCTCCTCGAGCGCGGCCAGGGGCATCCCCTCGACCTTGGCCATCATCCGGCGCAGGTAGTCGGCGTCGTCGGGGCGCAGGGGCGCGAGGGTGAAGCCGCAGTTGCCGGCGATGATCGTCGTGACGCCGTGGACGTTCGACGGCGACGCCAGCGGGTCCCAGAACAGCTGCGCGTCGTAGTGGGTGTGGGGGTCGACGAAGCCCGGGCACACGACCAGGCCGTCGGCGTCGAGCTCCTCGGTGGCGGGCTCGTCGAGGCCGGCCGGCTCGTCGTCGCGGTGGACGACGGCGGCGATCCGCCCGCCGGCCACGCCGACGTCGCCCCGTCGACCGGGTGCGCCGGTGCCGTCGACGATCGTGGCTCCCCGGATGATGAGATCGAGCATGTCGTCCCCCCGACGCGTTTCTGACGGTGTGTCAGACGTTAGCGAGTCCCGCGCGGGCCCGTCACGGGGCGGGGACGCAGGTCTTGGGGCCGTCGCGGTCGTCCGGGTCGCTGGGCCACGCCGGCCAGGCCATGGCGTCGCGGGTCTCCGGCCCGTAGATCCCGTCGACAGTGATGCCGGCCGCCGCCTGGACCGCGGCCACCGCGTCGCGCGTCTCGGGCCCGTAGACCCCGTCGAGGGTGACGGGCTGGCCGTTGCAGATCGCCAGCGCGTGCTGCAGGACGAGCACCGCCTCGGGGGTGCCGGGGTGGGCGGTGTCGAGCCGGCAGCGCGGCGAGGGGAAGAACACGACCGGCGCCCGCACCGGCAGCTGGACCACGTCGCCGTCCGTCGAGAACTCGGCCGACCCCTCGCACACCGCGGGACCGGACCACCCGCGGTCGCGTGCGCCGGGGGGCGCGCCGCGGGTCCAGGGGTCGTCGGGGGGCAGCGTCGGCTCGGCCCGGTCACCGCCGCCGGCGGCCCCCGCGGCGGGCCGGCCCCAGGGGTCGTCCGCCGGCTCGTCGGCGGACGCCGCGGCCGCCGCGTCGGCGCCGTCGTCCGCACCGCTGCTCCAGGGGTCGTCCTCGGGCGGGTCGGACAGCCACGAGACCAGGAACATGAACCCCGCGATCCCGGCCAGGACCTTCATCCCGGTGTTCCCCGCGTTGGCCACTCGCTCCTCTCCCCGACCGTGGCGCTCCCACCTCGGTCCGTACCCGGCGTGCGCTGATCACAACGTAGCGTGCGGAGGTGTGCACCGACCGGCCACGGCGTGCGCCGATGTCCGCACTGCGAGCGCGTCGATGGTCGTCAGATGCGCTGGCCGAGCTCCCAGAACGCGATCCCGGCCGCCACGCCGACGTTCAGCGAGTCGACGCCGCCCCGCATCGGGATACCCACCCGCTCGTCGGCCGCCGCCAGCGTCGCCGCCGACAGGCCGGGCCCCTCGGCCCCGAAGACCAGGGCCACGCGCTCGTCGTCGCCGACGGCCACCTCGTCGATCGGCGTCGCCGACGGGTCGGGCGTCATGGCCAGGACCCGGAAGCCCGCCGCCCGGACGGGCGCCAGGCCCTCGGGCAGCGCCGGGAGCCACGCCCACGGGAACGCGTAGCCCTCCCCCATCGCCACCCGGGACACCCGCCGGTACAGCGGGTCGGTGCAGGTGGGGTCGAGCAGGAGGGCGTCCATGCCGAGCCCCGCGGCGGAGCGGATGATCACGCCGAGGTTGGTCGGGTTGCTCACCCGCTCCAGCACGACGACCCGGCGGGCCGTCGCCAGCAGCTCCTCGGGCGGGGGCACGGGCCGCCGCTCGAAGGTCGCCAGCACCCCCCGGTGCACGCCCAGCCCCGTGATGCGCCGCAGCACCGGCGGCGTCGCCGCGTAGACCGGCACGTCGTCGGGCACGCCCGGCGGCAGCGGCGCGGTGCGGGTGGCGTCGACGAGCGCCGCCCGCAGCCGGTAGCCGGCCCGCAGCGCCCGCTCGACCACGATGTCGCCCTCGGCGACGAAGATCCCGTTGGCCGGGTCGCGCCGGCGCCGCACGCGGGGCCCGGCCAGCTGGCGGTCGCGCAGGCCGACGAAGTCGGCGATCCGGGGATCGTCGGGATCCTCCACCAGGGCGCGCACGACCGGGGATCGTCGCCGCCGGCCCGGCGGGTCGGCAAGGCGGCGCCGGGCCCCGCTCAGCCCAGCTCGCCGCCGAGCAGCAGGAAGACGACGAGGAGCACGAGCACGGCCACCGCGCCGCCCACCGGCCCGACGAGCTGGGCGACGCCCACCCCGATCGCGACCGGTGCCGCGAGGGCGAAGGACCAGGCCGGCAGCAGGGGGCGGGCGCCCGCCGGCGCCGTCGACCGCGCCAGCCGGAGGGCGACGGCGACGAGGGCGAGGGCGACGGCGGGGGCGTCGCTTATAACCATTTGACCGCGCGACGGAAAGGGAAAGGTTGGATATCGGGGCGCCGGCGACCATTAAAAAAAAAAAAAAAGAAAGAGCTATACACATCAAATACAAACA
>PKRH01000122.1 GCA_017577565.1 Thermoanaerobacterales bacterium
CCGCCGCCGGTGTCCCCCCAGGCCGGCAGCCGCCGGGTCGGCAGCGGGCGGCCCCGCAGGCCGAGGGCGACCTCCACCCCCTCAGCCTCCCGGCCCGGCCGGAGGAGCTCGTCCACGTGGCCGGCGGCGTGCGCCGCCTCGGCCGTGTGCGAGCCCGCGGGGAGGGGCTCGCCGATGGCCGCCTCGGCGACGCGGGGCCCGGCGAAGCCGACGACCGCCCCCTCGACCGCCGCCCGCAGGTCGACCAGCGAGCCGAACGAGGCGTAGACGCCGCCGGTCGTCGGTGAGCCGTAGACGCCGAGCGACAGCAGCCCGGCGGCCGCGTGGCGCCGGGCGGCCGACGCCGTGCGGGCCAGCTGGACGAGCGCCACCATCCCCTCCTGCAGCCGGGCGCCGCCCGTGCAGGTCCGGACGACGACCGGCAGGCGGAGGTCCCGGGCCCGGTCGTAGGCCCGGACGACCTTCTCCCCCACGGCCGCGCCCATCGTCCCGCCCATGACGTCGAAGCGCAGGTCGACGTAGGCGTAGTGCTCGGTCCGCCCGGTCGCGACCGCCTCGCCCCCCTCGGCGAGCTCCCGGCGGCGCTCGGCGTAGCCCGGGAAGCCGAGGGGGTCGCCGGCCACCAGGTCGGCGTCCCACTCCTGGACCGAGGCGTGGAACGGCATGGCCGGGAAGTCTTGCACCAGGCCTGCAACATCCACCAACGGTGCCGGGACGGCGCCGGCGGCGGCCGGTCACCGCAGGCGGAGCGCCACCTCGTTGGCCAGCAACCGCCCCCGGCGGGTCAGCACGGCCCGGTCGCCGCGCACCTCGACGAGCCCGTCGAGCTCGTCCACCGGCAGGGCCGACGCCGGGACGCCCTCCCGGGTGCGCAGCGCCAGCTGCAGCGCCTCCAGCCGCCGGGCCCGGGCGTCGAGCCGCTCGCCCGCAGCCTCGGGGGAGCGGCCGGCCGCCACCGCCTCGACGTAGCGCTCGGGGGTGCGCACGTTCCAGAACCGGCGCCCGGCACGGTGCGAGTGCCCGGCGCAGCCGAACGCCTGGTACTCCCCCATCGACCAGTACAGGCGGTTGTGGCGGCACTCGTGGCCCGGCCGGGCCCAGTTGGAGATCTCGTACCAGGCGAGGCCGGCCTGCTCCAGCAGGTCGGCGGTCAGCTCGTACTTGTCGGCCTGGTCGTCGTCGTCGGGGTGGCGAGCGGGGTCGCCGGCCAGCGGGGTGCCCGGCTCGACGGTCAGCGCGTAGGCGCTGACGTGGGGCGGGTCGAGCGCCAGCGCCTCCTCCAGCGTGCGCCGCCAGTCGTCGAGCGTCTCGCCGGCCGCGCCGTAGATCAGGTCGAGGTTGAAGGTGAGGCCGGCCGCCCGGACGAGCCCGACCGCCCGCCGCACGTTCGCCGGGTCGTGCGAGCGGCCGAGGGCGGCGAGCACGTGCTCGACCATCGACTGCACGCCGAGGCTCACGCGGGTCACGCCGCCGGCGGCGTAGGCCTCGACCAGCTCGGGGGTGACGGTGTCGGGGTTGCACTCGACGGTGACCTCGCACCCCGGCCGCGTCGGGATGGCCTCGAGCACCGCCACGAGGTCCCGGGGCGGCACGAGCGACGGCGTCCCACCGCCCACGAAGACGCTCGTGGCCGGGGGCATGCCCCCGGCCACGTGGCGTTCGACGTCGGTGCGACACGCCTCGAGGTAGGCACCCTGGAGGTGGTGGCGATCGGTCCACGTGGCGAACGCGCAGTAGTCGCACCGGGCCGCGCAGAACGGCACGTGGACGTAGACGCCGAACGGTTCGCCCGTCGGTGCGGCGGCGTCGCTCGGCGTCGTGACGCCCTCCTACCGGACGAGGCAGAGGCCCAGGCTGTCGAGCCGGGCCGGCACCTGATCGGGATGGCAGTCGAGGATGCAGGCGACCGCCCGCAGGTCCTCGCGCCGGATGGTCAGCATCCGGCCGTTGTAGTCCCCCCGCTGCACCTGGATCATGCGCAGGTAGCGGGCCAGCATCTCCCCCTCCTGGCCGCCGAGCTGCTCGACCGCACCGAGGTCGATGGTGACCGGCCGGTCGTCGCGTCGCGACCGCGAGCGGTCGGTCAGGTCGACGATCTGCTCGTCACCGCTCGACCGGATGCCGAGCTCGTCGTCGCTCGGCAGCATCTGGTCGACGGGGACCCGGTAGAAGCGAGCGAGGCGTTGCAGGCGCGGTACGGAGATCGCCCGCTCGCCACGCTCGTAGGCCCCCAGGACCGATGCCTTGAACTCGTGATCCGATGCAGCCTCGACGTCCTGCAGCGAGAGGTGCTTCTGTCGGCGGATCGAACGAAGTCGGGCGCCGACCTTGGCTGCGTAGCCGTTGTCGCGCTCGACCTCGGCGTCGGTGTCCATTGATTGTGTTCCTCCCTCGGCCGTTCCCCAGAACCACGGCCTTGACCCAGGCACCCCGCCCCGAGAACTCAGGGCAAGCAAGTGCCTACTCTACGCACCGAATCGGGCCCCCGACAATCACTGCGAGTGCACCTCCCCGGTCGCGCTGGTGTCGATCATGACGGTTCGACGGGTTCGATGCCACCCGTAGTGGGATCTTGCGCGATTTCCGCGATCGAACCGTCACGAAGCGCAGCAAGTAGGGCGCACGCGGTGATGGCCGCGGTCTCAGCGCGCAGCGTGTGCGGACCGAGCCGGATCGTCGGCAACCCGGTTCTCCGCTCGGCCGGCGACCACCCGCCCTCGGGGCCCACCAGGACCGTGGGCCGGGCCAGGCTCGGCGGTCCGCCGGCGGCGTCGGCCAGCGCGGCGCCGGGCAGGGCGGCCGCGGCGGCGAACGTGGCCACCGGCTCGACCCTGGGGAGCCGGGTCCGGCGGCACTGCATGGCCGCCTGGCGGGCGATCTCGACGAGGCGCCGGTGCAGCCGCTCCGCCTTCGCCGCGTCGGGGCGGACGACCGTCCGCTCGGCGACGAAGGGGACGATCCGGTCGGCGCCCAGCTCGGTGAGCTTCTGCACGACGAGCGCGTTCCGATCGCCCTTGACCAGGGCGAACGCGACCGTGAGCGGCGGCGACGGCGCCGGGTCGGCGACGACGTCGCCCACGGGCTCGACCTCGCCGTCCCCCGTCAACCGGGCGGCCCGCCACCGTCCGTGGCCGTCCGCGACCGTCACCGCCGCGCCCGGCCGCAGCCGCAGCACGCGCACGACGTGGTGGCGGTCCTCCGGTGCGAGCCGGGGCACCGCCAGGTCGTCGACGAAGACGTGCACCTCGGCGGTGGCCGGCGTGACCGCACCGCCGTCGCCGGCGGCCGCCGTCATCGGCCCCTCACCCCGGCCGGCCACGGCCGCTACTTGAACGCCGAGCGGAGGCGGGACATCAGCCCGTTGGGCGGTGGGGCCACCGGCTCGCCCCGCAGCTCGGCGAAGCGGCGCAGCAGCTCCTCCTCCTCCTCGCTGAGCTCGGTCGGCACCTCGACGACGACGGTGACGAGCAGGTCGCCGCGGCTGCGCCGCTCGAGGTGGGGCACGCCCCGGCCCCGCAGCCGGAAGGTCGTGCCCGACGGCGTCCCCCGGGGCACCTCGAGCTGCTCGACGCCGTCGAGCGTCTCGAGCTCCAGCGTCGTGCCCAGCACCGCCTGCGTGTAGGGCAGCTCGATCGTCGTGTGCAGGTCGACGCCGTCGCGGGTGAAGCGGGGATGGGGCCGGACCCGCAGGTGGACGTAGAGGTCGCCCGGCCGGCCGCCCCGGGGGCCCGCCGCGCCCCGCCCCGAGAGCCGCAGCGTCGAGCCGGTGTCGACGCCGGCGGGGATGTCGACCGTGTAGGTGCGCTCCTCGATGACGCGGCCCTCGCCGCCGCAGCGCTGGCAGGGGCTGGGGATGACCTCGCCGGCGCCGCCGCAGCGGGCGCACGGCGACGACTGCACCACCGAGCCGATGAGCGACTGGCGCACCCGCTGCACGTGGCCGGTGCCCTGGCACTCGTAGCAGGTCACCGGCTGGGTGCCCTCGGCGGCGCCGGTGGCGTTGCACTCCTGGCAGGCGACGGCCGTGCGCACCGACACCGCGTGCTCGCACCCGAACACGGCGTCGGTGAAGTCGAGGTCGGCCACGACCTCGAGGTCCTCGCCCCGGGGCGGGCCCGACTGCCGCCGGCCCCCGCCGAACGGGCTCGTCCCGAAGAACGCCTCGAAGACGTCCCCGAGGCCGCCGAAGTCGAACGGGTTGCCGGTCCGGACCGTGCCCTCGACCCCCTCGGGGCCGAAGGCGTCGTAGCGGCGGCGCTTCTCCGGGTCGGACAGGACCTCGTAGGCGCGCGCGACCTGCTTGAACTTCGCCTCCGCCTCGGGGTCGTTGTGGCCCGTGTCCGGGTGCAGCTCCCGGGCCAGGCGCCGGAAGGCGCGCTTGATCTCGTCCTGCGTCGCCGTGCGCGGGACCCCGAGGAGCTCGTAGTAGTCGGGCTCGCTGGTGGGCACGATGCGGTCAGCCCTCGGTGAGCCTGGTGGACAGGCGGTCGCTCACGACGGCGACCGCCGCGAGTGCCTGCGGGTAGTTCATGCGGGTGGGGCCGAGCACGCCGATGGTGCCGGCGCGCTCCCCGTCGATCTCGTAGGGGGCGACGACCAGCGAGCACTCGGACAGCGGCGGCATGCCCGTCTCGGTGCCGATGGCCACGTCCAGGCCCCGGTTGATGACGTCTCGCAGCAGCGACACGACGACGTACTGCTGCTCGAGGACCGCCAGCACCTCGCGCACGGTCTCCAGGGCGTCGAAGGCCTGGGCCATGTGCGCGGTGCCCCCCACGTAGACCTGGTCGGTCTCGTCGGTCCGCCGCGAGGTGAGGGCGTCGATCGCCCGCTGGCTGACGGCGTCGGTGGGCGCGTTGCCGGTCGGTGGGACGCTGCCCACCTGGTCGCGGCGGATGCCGCTGAGGTGGCGCGCCAGGTGGGCGCTGGCGGTGTTGACGTGCTCGTCGCCCGCCTCCCTGGGCAGCTCGAAGGTGTGCTTCTCGACCGTGCCGTCGTTCAGCACCACGACCACGACCGCGTGGGTGGTGCTGATGGAGACGACCTGCACGGAGCGCACCGTCGCCTCGGCCGGCCCGGGGGCGACCACGACGCTGGTCAGCTTCGTGAGGTTGGACAGGAGGCGGCTCGTCTGGGCGAGCATCTCCTCGACCTCGCCGTGCGCCCGGTCGAAGAACTCGCGCACCTGGCTCTGGGAGCGGTCGCCCAGCTGCGTCGGCGGGCGGAGGTGGTCGACGAAGAACCGGTAGCCCTTCTCGGTCGGCACCCGGCCCGCCGAGGTGTGCGGCTGGCGGAGGTAGCCCTCGGCCTCGAGCCCCGCCATCTCGTTGCGCACGGTGGCTGACGACACGTCGACGCCGGGGGCCGACGCGACGTGGCTGGAGCCCACCGGCTGCGCTGTCTCGATGTACTCCTCCACGACGGCACGGAGGATCGCCGCTTTGCGTTCGTCGAGCATCGTCATCACCTGGCGGACCAGCAGTCCCGCGCTGCTGAAGCCCCCAGATAGCAGTCGAGTCTACCGAGTGCTAATGGCGGGGAGGACGTCCGCGCAAGGTCACGGCGGGTGTCAATCGTCGATCCGCAGGGCGCTGATGAACGCCTCCTGGGGCACCTCGACGCGGCCGATGCTCTTCATCCGCTTCTTGCCCTCCTTCTGGCGCTCGAGCAGCTTGCGCTTGCGGGTGATGTCGCCGCCGTAGCACTTGGCCAGCACGTCCTTGCGCTTGGCCTTGACCGTCTCCCGGGCGATGATGCGGCCGCCGACGGCGGCCTGGATGGGGACGTCGAACAGCTGCCGGGGGATGAGCTCCCGCAGCTTCTCGGCCATGCGCCGGCCGTAGTCGTAGGCCCGGTCGCGGTGGACGATGGCGCTGAACGCGTCGGCGGCCACGCCGTTCAGCAGGATGTCGACCTTGACCAGGTCGGACGGGGCGTAGCCGGCGGGCTCGTAGTCGAGGCTGGCGTAGCCCTGCGTGCGGGACTTGAGCTGGTCGAAGAAGTCGCGCACGACCTCGGCCAGCGGCAACCGGTAGACGAGCTCGATGCGCTCCGGCGACAGGTACTCGAGCCGCAGCATCTCGCCCCGCCGCGACTGGCACAGCTCCATGAGCGCGCCCGTGTACTCGCTCGGGGAGAGGATGGTGCAGGTCAGGTAGGGCTCCTCGATCCGCTCGATCGAGCCCGCCGGCGGCATCGCGGAGGGGTTGTCGATCTCGAGCACCTTGCCGTCGGTCGTGTGGACCCGGTAGGCGACCGACGGCGCCGTGGCGATGAGGCTGAGGTCGAACTCCCGCTCCAGCCGCTCGCGGACGATCTCCATGTGCAGGAGCCCGAGGAACCCGCAGCGGAACCCGAAGCCGAGGGCGCCGGAGGTCTCGGGCTCGAAGGTGAAGCTGGCGTCGTTGAGGCGCAGCCGCTCCAGGGCGTCCCGCAGGTCGCTGAACTCGTCGCCGTCGACCGGGTAGAGCCCGCAGAACACCATCGGCTTGGGGTCCCGGTAGCCGGCGAGCGGCTCGGGCGCCGGGCGGTCGGCCTCGGTCACCGTCTCGCCCGAGCGGGCCTCGCCCACGTCCTTGATGCCGGCGATGAGGTAGCCGGTCTCGCCCGGCCCCAGCTCGTCGACGCGGACGTCGGCCGGCGTGCGGACCCCCACCTCGTCGGCGACGTGCGTCGTGCCGGCCTGCATGAACCGCAGCCGGGCACCGGTGCGCAGCCGGCCGTTCACCACCCGCACCGAGGAGACGACGCCCCGGTACGGGTCGTAGTGGGAGTCGAAGATCAGCGCCTGCAGCGGGGCGTCCGGGTCGCCGGAGGGCGGCGGCACCCGCTCGATGACGGCCTCCAGCAGCTCGGGCACCCCCTCGCCGGTCTTGGCGCTGATCCGCAGGATCTCGTCGGCCGGGATGCCGAGGACCTTCTCGATCTCCGCCGCGTAGCGGTCGGGGTCGGCCGCCGGGAGGTCGATCTTGTTCAGCGCGGCGACGATCTCGAGGTCGTGCTCCAGGGCCAGGTAGCAGTTGGCCAGCGTCTGGGCCTCGATGCCCTGGGCGGCGTCGACGAGGAGGATCACGCCCTCGCAGGCGGCGAGCGACCGCGACACCTCGTAGCCGAAGTCGACGTGGCCCGGGGTGTCGATGAGGTCGATGACGTGGCCGCGGTAGTCGAGCCGGACGGACTGGAGCTTGATCGTGATGCCCCGCTCCCGCTCGAGCTCCATGGAGTCGAGGTACTGGTCCCGCATCTCGCGCGCATCGACCGCGCCGGTCAGCTCGAGCAGGCGGTCGGCGAGGGTCGACTTGCCGTGGTCGATGTGGGCGATGATCGAGATGTTGCGGATGCGGTCCAGGTCCATAGGGGGGCCGCGTGAGCGTAGCGGCGCACCCCCGCCGCCCCGCAGGCCGCCGGGCCGGGGCCGAGATGACATCGAGCGACACGGGCCGATAGCCTGTCCCGGCTATTCCGTTCGCAGGAGTCGAGTGAGAGAGCAGCCCCGTGGCGAACATCAAGAGCCAGATCAAGCGGAACCGGCAGAACCTCCGTCGTCGTGAGCGCAACCGGGCCGTGCGCTCCGAGATCAAGACCCGGGCCAAGCGGGCCGTCCAGGCCGCCGAGGCCGGTGCCGACGACGTCGAGGAGCGCCTCCGGATCGCCATCAAGCGCATCGACAAGGCCGCGGCCAAGGGCGTCATCCACCGCAACACCGCCGCCCGGCGCAAGTCCCGCCTCGTCGCCCGGGTGCGGCGGGCCCTGGAGGCCGCCGAGTCCTCCTGACCTCGTCCTGCGGGCGCTGCCCGCGGCGCTGCTCTCGTGTGCCGGGCCCGACGGCCCGGCACCGTCGCGTCGGGGCGGCGCCCGGCCGTCGGGCGTCGGTGGCTCAGCGGGCGAGCTGGGCCAGTCGGGCGACCAGCACCTCCATGACCAGCTCGCTCGGCCAGGCCTTGCCGCCCCGCAGGTCGATGTCGGCGGCCGCGAGCAGGTCCAGGGCCCGCACGATGCGGGCGTGGCCGAGCTTCCGGGCCTGGGCCAGCAGCCGGCGGGCGGCCTTGGGGTGCACGCCGAGCAGCTGCGCGGCGTCCCGCTCGCCGGACACGGGAGCGCCGTCCAGCAGCAGGAGGCGGGCGAAGTGGGTGTGGAGCGTGGCCAGGACCGCCAAGGCGTGGCGCCCGCCCCCGGCCATCATGCGCCCGAGCATCTCGAGCGCCACGTTGATCCTGCCCTCGTCGATCGCGTCGGTCAGGTGCCAGGGCGGCACGCCGCCCGCCTCGCCCAGGTGGGGCTCGACGTCGGCGGCCGTCAGCCGGGCGCCGGCGCCGTAGGTGCCGACCAGCGTCTCGACGAGGCCCACCAGCCGCTGGGGGTCGTCGCCCAGCCAGGCGACGACCGCCTTGCGGGCCCCGGCGTCCAGCGTCAGCCCGGCGGCCGCCAGCTGCTCCTTCACCCAGTCGTCGACCTTGTTGCGGCCCGGGCCGGTGTCCACGACCTCGCCCTTCGCCGCTCGGATCGCGTCGAGGAGCGGCTTCGGCACCCGCCCGCCGCTCCACACGAGCACGAGCGAGGTCGTGGGCAGGGGGTCGGCCAGGTAGTCGACCAGCGGGGCGACCTGCGCCTGCCGGGTGAACATCTCGAGGTCCCGGCCGACGACGACCCGCCGCTCGGTGAGGAACGGCGGCGTCTGGGCGGCGTCGACGAGCGGCACGATCGAGGCCTCGCCGTCGGGCGGCGAGAGCCGGTCGCGGCCGACCTCCTCGACCGCGAGGTTGGGGTCGAGGTCGCCGGTCAGCTCGTGGACCAGGGAGCGGGCGGCGTCGCGCAGCAGGACGTCGTCGTCGCCCTTGACGAGGTAGACGGGGGCGTTCAGCCGGACGCGGGTCACGCCCCATCCTCCCCCGGCCGGCCGCCGGCTGCCCACACCGCCGGTCGGCGGGCCTCCAGCAGCGCCGTCATGGCGGCGGCGATCCGGCGGCTGCGCCGGACGTCCGTCGTGCGGAGCAGCCGGCACCCCTCCAGGACCGCGGCCGACTCGCGGGCGACGGCCTCGGCGCCCGCCCACGGCGTGGCGTCGAAGGCCAGCGGCACCCCGTGCGCCGTGGCGGCATCGCGCGCGGCGCCCAGCCCGCCCAGGTCGTCGACGACGGCGACCGTCGCCGGGGACGGGCCGCCCGGCGCCGCGGTGGCGGCGAGCACGTCGGCGACCAGCTCGGCCGGCACGAGGACGACGGCCGCGCCGGCGTGACCAGCCGCCAGCGCCTCGTCCACCGTCCCGGCCCGCACCGCCACCGGCGCCCCCTCGCCGCGCGCCACCGGACCGACGAGGCGCGGCGGCAGCGGGACGTCGACGAGGTCGACCCCCGCCGCCCGCATCGCCGCGGCGCCGGCCGCCACCTCGGCCTCCCGGCCGAACCGTGGCGACGGGACGACGCCGGCGACGAGCACCCGCGTGCCCAGATCGACCCGCTCGCCGGCCAGCGAGAGCGCGGCGTCGGGGCGCGGCAGCGGCGGTCGGGGGTGCGGCACGGGCGCCGAGGATAGGGGGGCCGGACGCGCCCCCGGCGCACCGGGCGGGGGCCGGGGGCGGCCCGGCCGTGACGACGACCGCCAGGCGGTCGGGCGCCGCCTCGGCGACCGTCAGCCGCAGGCCGCCGACCGCGACGACCGCGCCCCGGGGCGGGCTGACGGCGTCGAGGCCGTCGGCCGTCGGGCGGGCCCCCCGGCCCGCCGGCGGGACGAGCACGACCGCCCCCGGCCACCGC
>PKRH01000123.1 GCA_017577565.1 Thermoanaerobacterales bacterium
ACTGAGAGTTGTGTGGGAAGTCCTAAATTGGTATAAGAGACAGCCCTGTCACGCCATCCTCGAGACCGCGCGGGGCGTGGCCAACGTCGAGGAGATCTGCGGCGCCAGCCCCCGCATGCAGGGCCTGTCGCTCGGCCCGGCCGACCTGGCCGCCAACCGCCGGATGAAGACCACCCGGGTCGGCGGTGGGCACCCGGGCTACCTCGTGCGTCAGGACCCGCCGGGCGACGACGTCCACGCCGAGCGGGCGATCTACCAGCAGGACCTGTGGCACTACACGCTCGCCCGCATGGTCGACGCCTGCGTCACCCATGGCATCCTGCCCTTCTACGGCCCCTTCGGCGACATCAAGGACACCGTCGCCTGCGAGGACCAGTTCCGGAACGCGTTCCTGCTCGGCTGCGTCGGCGCCTGGAGCCTGCACCCTGTGCAGATCGACATCGCCCGGAAGGTGTTCTCGCCCTCGCCGGAGGACGTGGCCCACGCCCGGCGGGTCATCGCCGCCATGGGCGACGGCACCGGCGCCGTCATGCTCGACGGCAAGATGGAGGACGACGCCTCGGTCAAGCAGTGCAAGGTCATGGTCGAGCTGGCCGAGCAGCTCGCCGCCAAGGACCCCGAGCTGGCCGAGCTCTACCGGGAGGCGGGGGTCCTCGATGGCTGAGGCGCTCCGCCCCCGACGGTCCGTCCTCTACATGCCTGGCGCCAACGAGCGGGCGCTCGCGAAGGCCGAGACCCTGCCGGCCGACGCGCTGATCCTCGACCTCGAGGACGCCGTGGCGCCCGACGCCAAGGCCGAGGCCCGCGACCGCGTCTGCGAGGCCGCCGCCTCCGACCGCTACGGCCGGCGCGAGGTGACCATCCGCATCAACGGCATCGGGACGCCGTGGCACGACGACGACCTGCGGGCCGTGGCCGCCGCGGGGCCGGCGGCCGTCGTCGTCCCGAAGATCGACTCGGCGGCCGCCGTCCACCAGGTGGTCGAGGCGCTAGAGAAGGCCGGGGCGCCCGACCACACCGCGGTGTGGGCGATGATCGAGACGCCGATCGCCATGCTGCGGGCCGAGGAGATCTGCGGGGCCTCGGAGCGGCTGACCGTGCTGGTCATGGGCACGAACGACCTGGCCAAGGAGCTGCAGGCCGAGCACGTGCCCGGCCGCCAGCCGCTGCTGACCGGCCTGGGGCTGTCCCTGCTGGCCGCCCGGGCCACCGGCAAGGTGATCCTCGACGGGGTCTACAACGACATCAAGGACCCCGAGGGCTTCGAGGCCGAGTGCGTGCAGGGCCGGCAGATGGGCTTCGACGGCAAGACCCTCATCCACCCGAGCCAGATCGAGCCCTGCAACCGGGTCTTCGCGCCGACCGCCGAGGAGGTCGACCGGGCGCGCCGCATCATCGAGGCCTTCGAGGAGGCCGAGGCCGAGGGGCGCGGCGTCGTCACCGTCGACGGCCGGATGGTCGAGAACCTGCACGTCGAGCAGGCCCGGCGCACCCTCGCGCTTGCCGAGGCCATCGCGGCGCTCGGCACCGGCTGATCGGGGTGGACCGGGGGGCTCGGACGGCGTTCACTGGAGGTGGTGGACGCCTCCCCCCCCGGTCACGAGGCTCGGGCCCGCCGTGACCTGCTGCTCGCGGGCGTGCTGACGGTCGCGGCGCTGGCGATCGTCGTGGCCGCGGTCGTCGGGCCGTGGTGGTCGGACGGCGACGCCCGCGGCGCCGGGGACGAGGGGGCCCGGGGCCCGGCCACGGCCGTGCGCCTGGTCGACCGGATGGGCAACACCGGCTGCGGCACCCCCGTCGACGGGCCCGCCGGCACGGTCCGGCTGGACACCGCCGACGGGCCGTTCCAGGTGGCCGTCGACCACCTGGTGCTCGTGGCCCCGGTCGTCGCCTGCTGACGCGTCAGACCAGGCCGAGGTCCCAGAACACCGGCGAGCCGTCCGAGGCGATCGCCTCCCAGCGCTTGCGGGCGTGGGGGACGGTCGTGTCGTGGGTGAAGATCCAGAAGCGGCCCCGGCGCACGCCGTCGAGCACCGCGTCCGCCACCTCGGCGGGGTCGATGCCGCCCTCGACCAGGCCCTGGACGATGCTCGCCCCGCCGCTCCGGTCCGGTGCGGCCTCGGGGTCGACCGGGTTGCCGGCCAGGTCGACGGCGGAGACGTCCGGCGGCCGGTTGCGCTCCGACTCCGCGATGCGGGTCCGCACCCACTCCGGGCACAGCACCGACACGCCGACCGGCGCGCCGACGAGCTGCAGGTCGAAGTACAGCGACTCGGACAGCGCCACCACGGCGTGCTTGGTCGCGAAGTAGGGGGCCATCCCCGGCCCGGTGACCATGCCGGCCGCCGAGGCGGTGTTGACGACGTGGCCCTCGCCCTGCTCGATCAGGCGGGGCACGAAGGCCCGGATGCCGTGGGCCACACCGAGCAGGTTGACGTCGACGATCCAGCGCCAGCGGTCGGCGGGCACGGTCCAGGTCAGCCCGCCGACGCCGACGCCCGCGTTGTTGCACACCAGGTGGGCGGTGCCGAAGCGGTCGAACACCGCGTCGGCCAGCGCCGCCACCGCGGCCTCGTCGCGCACGTCGGTCGGCACGGCCAGCACCCGGTCCTCGCCGTGCGCGCCGGCCAGCTCGGCCGCCGCCTCCTCGAGCGGGCCGGCCTCGACGTCGGCCAGCGCCACCCGCATCCCCTCCTCGGCGCACCGCCGGGCGAGCGCCAGGCCGATGCCCGACGCCGCGCCCGTCACGACCGCCACCTTCCCCGCGAAGTCGTCCATCGAGCGGGGACGCTAGGGCACCCGGGTGGGCGCCGTCAGATGCCGAGCAGCTCGAAGGCCACGCCGAGCCGGCCGTCGAACCGCTCGGCGGTCGCCTCGGCGTTGGCCCGCAGGAACGCCTCGGGGTCGGGGTCGCCCAGGCCGGCCAGGTAGGCGGCGTGGCGGCGCAGGGACTCCACGCCGAGGTCGAAGGTGTCGGTCACGTCGACGGCGTGGGTCGGCTGCGGCGACGCGATGACGGCGAGGTGGCGCACGCCGCCCCACGGCTCCAGGCCGGCGTCGAGCAGCTCGGGGAACACCCAGCGGTTGCCGGCGTCCCGCACGGCGTCGATGGTGGCCTGGCCGGCGATCCGGTGGTCGGCCATGTTCAGGAACGTGCCCCCGTAGGTCTCCCGGTGGTTGACCGCGACCACCAGCTCGGGCCGGTGGCGCCGGATGGCCGCCGCGATGTCGCGCCGCAGGTCGAGGCCGTAGGTGAGCATGCCGTCGCGGTGGTCGAGGAACTCCACGTCGGTGACCCCGACCACCGCGGCGCTGGCGATCTGCTCGGCCGTGCGCACCCGGGCGCACTCCTCGGGCGGCATCGAGTCGATGCCGGCCTCGCCCCGGGTCAGCAGCAGGTAGGCCACGTGCTTGCCCGCCCGCGTCCACGCCGCCACCGCCGCCGCCCCGCCGTACTCCAGGTCGTCGGGGTGGGGGACGACGGCGAGCGCGCGCTCCCAGTCCTCGGGGAACGGCTGGAGCGCGGTGGGCTCGGTCACGGCCTCAGCCCGCCGCCTGCTGGGCGAGGCGCCGGGCGATGACCTTGAGGCACAGGGTCTCGTCCGCGCCCTCGAAGATCGACAGCACCCGGGCGTCGACGAAGTACCGGCTCACGGCGTACTCCTCGGCGTAGCCGTAGCCGCCGTGGATCTGCATCGCCTCCCGGGTGACCCACTCGGCGGCCTTGCAGACGTAGGCCTTGACCATGGCCGCCTCCATCGAGCCCTCGCCCTTGGCCATCATGCGGGCGACGGCGTAGGCGAACTGGCGGGCCGCCTGGATGGTGACGGCCATCCTGGCCAGCTTGGCCCTGGTGAGCTGGTAGTCGGCGATGGGGTGCCCGAACACCACCCGCTCCTGGGCGTAGTCGCGGGCGGCCTCGTAGGCGGCCTGCATGACGCCGATGGCCCGGGCCGCGGTCTGCAGCCGGCCGTTCTCGAAGCCGGCCATCTGCAGGTAGAAGCCCTTGCCGAGGCCCTCCTCGCCGCCGACCAGGTTGTCGTCGGCGACGAACCAGTCGTCGAAGGCGATCTCGTAGGAGTGCATGCCCCGGTAGCCGATCGTGTCGATCGGCCGGCCCTCCATGCGGCCGCCCCCCGGCGCGCCGCCGTCGGCCCCCGCCTCCTGCGTCAGCTGGAAGCCCTCGCCGTCGGCGACCGGCTTGGGCACGACGAACAGCGACAGGCCCCGGTGGGCCTTCGACCGGTCGGGGTCGGTGCGGGCGAGCAGCATGAGCACGGTGGCGCGGGCCCCGAAGGTGCACCACGTCTTGACGCCGTTGATCAGCCAGCCGCCGTCGGTGCGGGTGGCGGTGACCTTGATGCCCGCCACGTCCGAGCCGTAGTCGGGCTCGGTGACCGCGACCGCGGCCATCTCCTCGCCGCTCGCCAGGCGGGGCAGCCAGCGCTGCTTCTGCTCCTCGGTGCCGCCCTTGACCAGGGCGCGGGTGAGGATCTCGGGCCGGGTGATCAGCGAGCCGCCGACGCCGAGCGAGCCCCGGGACAGCTCCTCGGTGGCGACGACCATGCCCATGTAGTCGCTCTCGCCGCCGGCCGCGAACCCGCCGTACTCCTCGGGGATCGACAGGCCGAAGGCGCCGAGCTCGGCCAGCCCGGCGATGATCTCCTCGGGGATGTCGGCGTTGTGCCGGTGGACGTGCTCGGCGACCGGCCGGATCTTGTCCTCGGCGAACCGCCGGAACGTGTCCTGCACCATCTCGAACTCGTCGTCGAGGTGGCGGGGGCCGGGGCCGTCGATGGAGGCCAGGAACGCCGGGTCGCGGTGGGCGGCGACGAAGTCGCGGACCCCGTCGAGCGCCCCCGGCTCGACGCCCCAGGCCTCCTCGCGGCCGTAGAGCTTGGCGGCCACCTCGGCGATCGCCTCGGCGGTGAAGGCGGTGGTGACCCGGGCCTCCTCGTCGCCCTTGGCCCCGTAGTCGAGCATCGTCCGGGCCGTCTCGACCGCGGCGGCGGCGTGGGCCAGGTCGTAGGCGACGACCTGGTCGTCGTCGACGGAGCCGGTGGCGGCGAGGTGGGCCCAGCCCTGCTGGACGACGGCGCGGGCGGTCTCGACGGCGGACGCGGCGGCCTTGAGGTCGGGGGCGCTCATGGCGCCGAAAACTAGACGCCGCCCGCCCGACCGGCCCACATCCGGCGCGTGCCCGGCTACAGTTCCAGGAGGGCGGCGTAGGCGTCGGTCACGTCGACGGCGTCGGCGGGCGGCTCGAAGTCGAGCGTGGCCTCGCCGTGGTCGAACAGGTCGACGGCGTAGGGGAAGGCCATGTCCGGCATGCCGGCGGGCCACGGCTCACCCATGGCCTCGGCGACCGCCGAGACCGAGAACGTGTAGGAGATCCGGACGAGGTAGCCCTCGCCGTCGATCCAGACCTCGACCGGGACGGCCATCTCCAACATGGCGGCCATCGCCTCCTCGTCGTCCCGGCCGATGCCCCCCGCGGCGAACGCGCCGGGGTCGGTGCCCTGGGCCTCCATCAGGTCGGCCATGCTGACCTCGGCGGACAGGCCGTGGGCCGGCTCACCCTGGACTTGGCCGGTGCCGAGGTCCTCGACGTCGTCGGCGCCCTGCACGACCTCGATCAGGGCCTGCGGGTCGGGGCCGCTCTGCCCGGAGATCTGGGCGGCGACCTCGGAGGGGAGGGCGTCCTCGAGGGCCGAGACGTCGATGACGCCCCACCCGTCCCGGAGCGCCTCGAGGTCCTCGAGCTCGTCGAGCCCGAGCATGCCGGCCGCCTCGGCGAGGATCGGGGCCCGCAGGTAGAGCTGGTCGTCGACGAGGGCGAACTCCATGGTGGAGCCCAGGAGGTCGGCCACCTCCGGCGGCATCGGCCCCATCCCGCCGGGGATCTCGCCGGCCATCTCCTCGAACATGGCGCCGAAGTCCATCTCCATGTAGGAGTCGGCGCCGTCGACGACGCCCGTGGCGACCGTCGTCGAGTCGTCGTCGACCTCGCCGGACATCGACAGTCGCAGCTCCATCCGGTAGCTGCCCTCGGACGTCCGCCGGCCGGCCTCCTGCAGGAAGGCGACGGTGTCGCCCTCGGGGATGTCGACCACCACGTCGGCGGCGTCGTCGGCCTCGCTGGCGCAGGCGGCGCCGGCGAGCAGCAGGGCGAGGGTGGCGGCGCCGAGCGCGCGGCGGCCGGGGCGGGTGGGACGGCGGGTCGCGTGCATCGTGTCCTTCCTGTGGCGACGGCTCGTGGGGCGGGCATCGTGGCAGACGGCGGACCGCCGCGCATCGGGGATGACCCCGGTCCGCCCCCGAACCCCGGCCGGCCGGCCGTGCCCGGCTACCGGTCGAACGCCGGGACGAAGGAGTCGGGCCGGGTCGGGGCCCGGCCGGACCGTCTGGCTCGGCGGCCGGACCGCTCCGTACCGTGGTGCCCATGGCAACGATCGACCGCCCCTTCGGCCGTCACTACGAGGACTTCGAGGTCGGCGACGTCTACCGCCACTGGCCGGGCAAGACGATCACCGAGTACGACGACCACCTCTTCTGCATGATCACGATGAACCACCACCCGCTCCACACGAACGCGTGGTACGCGGAGAACGACACCCCGCAGAAGCAGAACGTGGTGGTCGGCAACCTCGTCTACTCGCTGGTGCTCGGCATGTCGGTGCCGGACGTCAGCGGCGCGGCCGTCGCCAACCTGGAGGTCGAGTCGCTGAAGCACGCCCGCCCGACCTACCACGGCGACACGATCTACGCCGTGACCCGGGTGCTCGACAAGAAGGAGACCTCCGACGGCAAGCGGGGGATCATCACGGTCGAGACCAAGGGCATCAACCAGCGCGAGGAAGAGGTCTGCTACTTCCGGCGCAAGCTGATGGTGTGGAAGCGCGAGTTCGCCCCCGAGCGGCGCTTCCCCTACGGCGACGACGTCTTCGCCGAGGAGTGACGGCCGGTCGGGGGGACGGTCCAGCGAGGGGGCGCAGGTGGCCGGTCGCATCCCCGCCGCCGCCGAGGGGTTCGAGCACGGCGCGGCCGCCTACGAGGCGGCCCGCCCCTCCTACCCGGCCGAGGCGGTGGCCCACATCGTCGGCCACGGGGGCATCGGGCCCGGCCGCCGGGTGCTCGACCTCGCGGCCGGGACCGGCAAGCTGACCCGGCTGCTGGTCCCGACCGGCGCCGAGGTCGTCGCCGTCGAGCCGGTGGCCGCCATGCGGGAGCACCTGCGGGCGCTGCCCGGCGACGTCACGATCCTCGACGGCACCGCCGAGGCGATCCCGCTGCCGGACCGCTCCGTCCACGTCATCACCGCCGCCCAGGCGTTCCACTGGTTCGACCCCGACGTCGCCCTCGCCGAGATGCGCCGGGTCCTCCGGCGGGGCGGCCACCTGTTCCTCGTCTGGAACCTGCGGGACCGGCGCCACGACTGGGTGCGGCGGTTCGGCGACCTGCTGGTCGACGGCCCGGAGGCCGAGCGCCCCTACGACAGCTACTACGACGTCGACTACGCGCAGGTCGTCGCCGACAGCACGGGGTTCGGCCCGGTCGAGCTGTGGACCCACGAGTGGGAGCAGCCCTGCACGCCCGACCTCCTCGTCGCCCGGGCCGCATCGGTCAGCGTGGTCGCCGCCCTCCCCGAGGGCGACCGGCGCCGGGTGCTCGACCGGGTGCGCCGGCTGACCGAGACCCACCCCGACCTGGCGGGCCGGTCGTCGTTCCCGTTCCCGTACGTCACCCGCGTCTACCGCTGCCGGCGCCGGTGAGCGACGGGGCCCGGCGCGACCTCGACGGCCTGCACGAGGCCGTCCTCGCCTGGGGCGCGGCCAACCTCCGCGCCCTGCCCTGGCGGGCGACCCGGGACCCGTGGGCGGTGCTGGTGTCCGAGGTCATGGCCCAGCAGACCGGCGTCGACCGGGTCGTGCCCCACTACCTCGCCTTCCTGGAGCGGTTCCCCACGCCCGCCGCCTGCGCCGCCGCCCCGGTGGCCGAGGTCGTCCGCCGATGGGCCGGGCTGGGCTACAACCGCCGGGCGGTCAACCTGCACCGCTGCGCCGTCGCGGTGACCGAGCGGCACGGCGGCGCGGTGCCCGACGACCTCGACGCCCTGCTGGCCCTGCCGGGCGTCGGCCCCTACACGGCCCGGGCGGTGCTGGCCTTCGCGTTCGAGCGCCGGGTCGGGGTCGTCGACACCAACGTCGGCCGGGTGCTGGCCCGCTGGGAGGGGCGGCGCCTCCGGCCGGCCGAGGCGCAGGCGCTGGCCGACGGCCTGGTGCCGCCGGCGGGCGACGGCCGCCCGTGGCGGTGGAACCAGGCGGTCATGGAGCTGGGCGGCCGCGTCTGCGCCCGGCGCCGGCCCCGCTGCGCCGGCTGCCCGGTACGGGCCTGGTGCGGGTGGCTGGCCACCGGGCTGACCCCGCCCGACCCGGCGGACGGCTCCGCCGGTGTGAGCGCCCGGCAGCCGGCCTTCGAGGGCTCCGACCGCCAGGGGCGGGGGCGGCTCGTCGACGCCCTGTGCCGGGGTCCGGTGGCGGTCGCCGACCTCCCGGCGGTGATGGGCTGGCCCGACGACCCCGACCGGGCCGAGCGGGTGGCCGCCGGCGTGGTGACCGACGGCCTGGCCGTGCGCGACGGCCCGGTCCTGCGCCTGCCCTGACGGGCCGGCTCAGCTCGTGACGAACTCGACGATCAGCCGGTTGACCTCGTCGGGGCGCTCCAGGTGCAGGAAGTGGCCGGCGCCGTCGACGACCTCGACCCGGGAGCCGGGGTGGGTCAGGCCGTCGGCCGCCTGCTCGGCCAGCTCGACCCCCACGCAGCCGTCGGTGCGGCCGTGGAGGTACAGCGTCGGCACCGGGGGCGCGCCGCCGTCGGCCGCCTGCTGCAGCGCCGTGACCTCGGGGCTGTCGTCCAGCCCGACGCCGCCGAGCGTCGCCCGGTAGTAGCCGAGGGCCGCCGTCAGGTTGGCCGGGTCGCGCAGGGACTGCTTGACCCGGGGCAGGTCCTCGGCGGCGTCGTACCCGGGCGACCACTCGGCCCACAGCCGGTCGACGAACGCCAGGTCGCCGGCCGGCACGGCCAGCTCGGCCAGCGGGTGCTGGAAGAAGAACATGTACCAGGACCGCTTCAGCTGCTCGTAGGAGAGGAAGCCGGCGGCCATCGTCGACGCCGGCGGCACCGCCAGGGCCACGAGCCGCCGCCACGGCGTCCCGGCGTGGTGGGCGGCGGCGTAGCCGGCCAGGGCGCCCCAGTCGTGGCCCACCAGCACGGCGTCGTCCCCGCCGCCGAGGGCCTCGTGCAGGGCGCAGGCGTCGAGCCCCAGCACCGCGGTCTGGTAGTGGCCGTCCGCGGGGACCTCCGTCGGCGCGTAGCCCCGCATCCAGGGGGCGACGGCCCGGAACCCGGCGGCCGCCAGCGCCGGGAGCAGGTGGCGCCACGTCCAGGCCGAGTCCGGGAACCCGTGCAGGCAGAGGGCGAGCGGCGCGCCGGGCGCGCCCGCGGCGAGGTAGGCGAAGCGCAGGCCGTTGGCCTCGACGGCGCCCTGCTGGATCTCGTGGGAGGGCTCGGTCATGGGCGGCGACCCTAACCTGCTGTGCCTACCCCGCCCCCACGGGGGAGCGGCGGTGATTGTCGT
>PKRH01000124.1 GCA_017577565.1 Thermoanaerobacterales bacterium
GCGCGAGAGGCGGCGGTGGGGGCTCGGCCGGCTGGCGGTGCTCGGCGCGGTCGTCGGCCTCGTCGCCATGTGGGCCTACGTCGTGTACCTGGCCGTCGGGCCCGGACGGCAGCCGCCCATCGACCGGCTGGACGACCCGGCCTTCGCCGAGGCCGCCGAGCCCCGGTGCGCGGCCGCGGTCGAGGCGGTGGACGAGCTGCCGGTCGCCGCCGCCGTCGACACCGCCGCGGAGCGGGCCGAGGTGCTCGACGAGGCCAACGACATCTTCGAGGACATGCTCGACGACCTCGAGGGCATGCTCGACCTCGTGCCCGCCGGCGAGCAGCGGGAGCGGGCCGAGGCGTGGCTGTCCGACTGGCGCACCTACCTCGGCGACCGCCGGGCCTACGCCGAGGCCCTGCGGGTCGACCCGGAGGCCCGCCTGCTCGTCTCGGAGAAGGAGGGCGAGGGCCGCCACGTCACGGGGTGGATCGACGAGTTCGCCAAGGCCAACCGCATGCCCTCCTGCGCCACCCCCACCGACGTCTGAGCCCGCTCCGCCGGGGCGGGCGAGGTCAGGGGCGGGGCCCGGCCCCGCCGGCCCGCGCCCCGCCGCCGCTCGGCGGCTTGCGGGACACGTGCGGGTCGCCGGGGACGTACCACCGCCACGGGTGCTCGGCCCCGGCCGTCAGCCCGATGCGGGTGGTCTGGACCGGGTCGGCCGGCGGCGGCGTGCCGTCGTCGGTCAGCCACACGCCCCGGTCCCCGGTCACCAGGTCGGCGCCGTCGAAGCTGCCGTCGAGCCCGAGCGCCTGGCAGAGCTTGGCCGGGCCGCTGCACAGGTCGGTCGGCCGGCGGGCCCGGGGGCGGGCGGCGAACATCTCCTCCAGCCCGGCGACCGGCGCCAGCGCCCGCAGCAGCACGGCCACCCCGACGCCCTCGTCGCCACAGACGACGTTGGCGCACCAGTGCATCCCGTAGGTGAAGTAGACGTACAGGCCGCCCGGCGGGCCGAACATCGTGCGGTTCCGGCGCGTCATCCCCCGGTAGGCGTGGCTGCCCGGGTCGATGGCCCCGCAGTACGCCTCGACCTCGACGATGCGCCCCACCCGGACGACCGGCTCCCCGCCGTCCCGCTCGGGACCGAGCCGCACGAGCAGCTTGTTCAGCAGCTCGGGCGCCACCTCGCGGGGGTCGCGGCGCAGCCGCGCCCGGTCCACCACCGTCCCCCAGCCGGCGGGGAGGGCGCCGCGGGGCGCGGCCGGGGACGGCCGACCGGTCACGACAGCGCCGAGCGCACCGCCTCGGGCACCGGGGCCGGCTCGGTCGTCCCCGGTGCCACCGCCACGTAGGTCACGACCGCGCTGAACACCGGCCGCTCGCCGACCGACCCCTCGAAGCCGACGTCGAAGCTCGTGCGCCCCCAGCGCCGGACCGCGACGTCGATGGCGAGGACGTCGCCGTGGCCGGCCGCGCCGTGCCAGGTGATGTCGGCCCGCTTGAGCACGATGTCGAGCGCGCCCGAGGTCAGGTAGTCGTCCCCGAGCGCCGAGCGCAGCCACGCGTCGCAGGCGTCGTCCACGTAGGCGAGGTAGTGCGCGTTGAAGACGTGGCGCTGCATGTCGACCTCGCCGTAGCGCACGCGGATCTCGTGGCGGAAGGGCGTCGGGGTGCTCACCGGCCGTCGCCCTCCGGCCCGATGCGCTCGGCGTCGGCCTCCAGCCGCCGAGCGAACCGCTCGAGCTGCACCGCCACCGCGTCGGGGCCGGCCCCGCCCGGCGTCGTGCGCCGGGTCACCGACCGGCCGGGCGCCAGCAGCTCGGCCGCCTCGGCCCCCAGCTCGGGGTGGGCCTCGACCAGCTCGGCCAGCGGGACGTGCCGCTCCAGGCTGTCCCGCACCAGCCCGCCGACCAGCGCGTGGGCCTCGCGGAAGGGCTTGCCCCGCTCGACGAGCAGCTCGGCCAGGTCGGTGGCGGCCGCGTAGGGCGAGTCGGCGGCCTGCTGCATGCGCTCGACGTCGAAGGTCATCGTGGCGTAGAGCCCGGTCATGGCGGCCAGCCCCAGGGACGTCTGCTCGACCGCGTCGAACAGCGGCTCCTTGTCCTCCTGCAGGTCGCGGTTGTAGCTCAGCGGCAGGCCCTTCATGGTGGCGAGGATGCCGGTGAGGTCGCCGATCACCCGCCCGGCCTTGCCCCGGGCCAGCTCGGCGATGTCGGGGTTCTTCTTCTGGGGGAGCATCGACGACCCCGTGGCGTAGGCGTCGTCCAGCCGGACGAAGCCGAACTCGTCGGTCGACCACAGGATCACCTCCTCCCCCATCCGCGACAGGTGGACGGCCAGCAGGCTGAGCGCGAACAGGGCCTCGGCGACGAAGTCGCGGTCGCTCACCGCGTCGAGGCTGTTCTCGAAGCGGGCGGCGAAGCCGAGGTCGGCCGCCGTCGCGTCGGGGTCGAGCGGGAGCGACGAGCCGGCCAGGGCGCCGGCGCCGAGCGGCGACACGTCGAGGCGGCGCCGGCAGTCGAGCAGCCGGTCGACGTCGCGGGCCAGCGCCCACCCGTGGGCCAGCAGGTGGTGGGCCAGCAGCACCGGCTGGGCCCGCTGGAGGTGCGTGTAGCCGGGAAGGTAGGCGGGCCCGGCCTCGCGGGCCCGCTCGAGCAGCGTGCGCTGCAGGGCGAGGACACGGCGGGCGACCCCGGTGAGCTCGCGCCGGGCCCACAGGCGCAGGTCGGTGGCGACCTGGTCGTTGCGGCTGCGGCCGGTGTGGAGCTTGGCCCCCGCCTCACCGGCCAGCGCGGTCACCCGGCGCTCGATCGCCGTGTGGATGTCCTCGTCGGTCGGCTCGAACTGGAAGACGCCGGTGCGGAGCTCCTCCTCCACCCGGTCGAGCGCGGCGAGCACGACCTCGGCCTCCTCGTCGGAGAGGATGCCGGCACGGGCCAGGCCCCGGACGTGGGCCCGGCTGCCGGCGAGGTCGTCGGCCGCGAGCCGGCGGTCGAAGCCGAGGCTGACCGTGAAGGCGAGCAGCTCGTCGGACGGCCCCTCCTCGAACCGGCCGTGCCAGAGGGTGCTCATCGGTCGCCCCCGCGCCGGATCACCACCGGTCGCCGCCCTGCACCGAGGCCCAGGTCTCGATGTTCAGGCCCCACAGCCGCACGAAGCCCGCGGCGTCCTCGTGGCGGAACCGGTCGCCGCTGTCGTAGGTCGCGAGCGAGTAGTCGTAGAGGCTGTGGTCGCTGCGTCGGCCCGTCACCTGGCACGACCCCGGCGACAGGTGCAGCCGGACGTCGCCGGTGACGAAGCGCTGGCTCTCGTCGACGAAGGCGTCGAGAGCCTGCTTGAGCGGGCTGAACCACAGCCCGTCGTAGACCAGCTCGGCGTAGCGCGTCTCGAGCCGGAGCTTCTCCCGTTGCAGGTCGCGCTCGAGGCAGATCGCCTCGAGGTCGGCGTGCGCCATGACCAGCGCCAGGCTGCCCGGGCACTCGTAGGTCTCGCGGCTCTTGATGCCGACCCGACGGTTCTCGACCATGTCGATGCGGCCCCAGCCGTAGGCGCCGACCCGCTCGTTGAGGGCGGTCACCAGCTGGGCCGGGGTCATCTCCTCGCCGTCGAGCGCCACCGGCACGCCTTCCCGGAAGCTCACGACGAGGTCGACCGGCTCGGTCGCCGTCGGCTCGGTCAGCAGCCAGATGCCCCGGGGCGGGACCGCCCACGGGTCCTCCATCTCGCCGCACTCGATCGTCCGGCCCCAGAGGTTGTCGTCGATCGAGTACCGCTTCTCCTTCGTCGCCGTGATCGGGATGCCGTGGTCGTAGGCGTAGAGGATGCAGTCCTCCCGGGTCATGCCCCACGAGCGGACCGGGGCCAGCACCTCGAGGTCGGGGGCCAGGGCGCGGGTGGACACCTCGAAGCGCACCTGGTCGTTGCCCTTGCCGGTGCAGCCGTGGGCCACGGCGTCGGCGCCGTGCAGGCGGGCGGTGGCCACGAGGTGCTTGACGATGACCGGGCGCGACAGGGCCGACACCAGCGGGTAGCGACCCTCGTAGAGCGCGTTCGCCTTGAGGGCCGGCATGCAGTAGTCGCGGGCGAACTCCTCGCGGGCGTCGACGACCAGGGCCTCGACGGCGCCGGCCGCCAGGGCACGCTCGCGCACCACGTCCCAGTCGTCGCTCGACTGACCGACGTCGACGGACAGGGCGATGACCTCGACGCCCAGCTCGTCGGTCATCCAGCGAACGGCCACCGACGTGTCGAGCCCGCCGCTGTAGGCCAGGACCACTCGCTTCACCATTGGACGCTTCCTTCTCGGTCGGGGGCGGAGCTGCGGCTCCGCCGGGCCGGGCGCTGCCCGGCCGCAGGTCGGACGGGGATGGGGATGGGGTCGGGCCCGGTGGACCGGGCGGGGGGTGTCACCGCAGACCGGCCATGTCGGCCAGGCGGTCGGCGACCTGGGCGGCGTCCGCGTCCTCGGCGACGACGACGATCAGCGTGTCGTCGCCGGCCACGGTGCCGAGCACGCCGGGCATGCCCGAGCGGTCGAGCGCCGACGCGACGACGTGCGCCGAGCCCGGCGGCGTGCGCAGGACGACGAGGTTGCCCGAGCGGGCGACCTCGACCACCCAGTCACCGAACACCCGGCGCAGGTGGTCCTCCGGGGCCCGCTGCTGGGTGGGCAGCTCGGGGATGGCGTAGACGCTCTCGCCCCCGGCGACCCGCACCTTGATCGCGCCCAGGTCCTCGAGGTCGCGCGACACCGTCGCCTGCGTGGCCGCCACGCCTTCGGCGGCCAGCAGCTCGACCAGCTGCTGCTGGCTCGTCACCGCGTGCTCGGCGAGCAGGCGGGCGACGCGGTGCTGGCGCTGCGGCTTGGCCAGCGGGCGGGGCTCGTCCCCCTCGGCCGGCGCCGGCCCGTCCGGGGACGGCGCGGCGGGGCGGGTCGTCGAGCGGTCGGTCATCGCTGCGCCTCCTCGACCAGCCACGAGAGGAGCCCTCGCATGCTGTGCAGCCGGTTGTGGGCCTGGGCGATCACGACGCTCCGGGGGCCGTCGACGACCGAGGCCGTCACCTCCTCGCCCCGGTGCGCCGGCAGGCAGTGCATGAACACGGCGCCGGGCGCGGCGGCGTTCATCACCCGGTCGTCGACCTGGAAGCCCTCGAAGGCCCGGGCCCGCTCCTCGGCCTCGTCCTCCTGCCCCATCGACGCCCACACGTCGGTGTGGACGGCGGCGGCGCCGGCGACGGCCTCGGTCGGGCGGGTCGTGACCACCGGCGGGGCGCCCAGGGCGGCCAGCCGGTCGAGGTCCTCGTCCGTCGGCCCGTAGCCCGGCGGGCAGGCCAGGCGGACCTTCATGCCCATCATCGTCGCCCCCAGGGCCAGCGAGCGGGCCACGTTGTTGAAGTCGCCGACCCAGGCGACGGTCGCCCCCTCCAGCTCGCCCAGGTGCTGGCGCATGGTCAGCAGGTCGGCGAGCGCCTGGCAGGGGTGCCCGCGGTCGGAGAGCAGGTTGACGACCGGGACGGTGGCCGCCGCGGCCAGCTCCTCGAGGAGCCGGTGGTCGAACACCCGGGCGCCGAGGACCGCGTGGTAGCCGGACAGCACCCGGGCGATGTCGGCGACCGGCTCGCGCTCGCCGCTGCCGACCTCCTCGCGCCGGAACGTGACCGGGTGACCGCCGAGCTGCACGACCGCCACCTCGGACGAGTGCCGGGTCCGCAGCGACGGCTTCTCGAAGTACAGGCCGACCGTGCGCCCGGCGAGCGGGCGGTCGCCACCGGGCGGCTCGGCGGCCCGCCGGAGCACCTCGTCGAGCTCCTCGGCGCGCAGGTCGTCGATCTCCAGCACGTGGCGCACGGTCACCGGTCGTCGCCTCCCCCCGCGGGCATCGCGGCCAGCACCTCGCCGATCGCCGCCACGGCGGCGTCGATCTCGTCGTCGGTGATCAGCAGCGGCGGGGCCAGGCGCAGGGCCGTCGGGGTCACGGCGTTGGCCACGACCCCCGCCTCGAGCAGCGCGGCGACGACCGCGTGGGCGTCGAGCCCGTCCAGCTCGACCGCCAGCAGCAGCCCGCGGCCCCGCACCTCGGCGACCCGCGGCAGCCGGGCCAGCCCGTCGGCCAGGCGGGCGCCCGCCTTCGCGGCCCGCCCCGGCACGTCCTCGGCCTCCATCGTCGCCAGCACCGCCCGGGCCGCCGCCATGGCCAGCGGCTGGCCGCCGAAGGTCGTCGCGTGGTCGCCGGGCCGGAACACGCCGGCCACCTCGGCCCGGGCCCAGCACGCCCCGACGGGCACGCCGTTGCCCAACGCCTTGGCCATGGTCACCACGTCGGGGCGGACGCCGTCGTGCTGGAACCCGAACCAGCGCCCGGTGCGGCCGAGGCCGGTCTGGACCTCGTCGACGATCAGCAGCACGCCCCGCTCGTCGCACAGCTCGCGCACGCCGGCGAGGTAGCCGGGCGCGGCCGGCACGACGCCGCCCTCCCCCTGGACCGGCTCGAGCAGCACCGCCGCCACCGACGGGTCCAGCGCCGCCGCCAGCGCGTCGAGGTCGTTCCAGGCCACGTGGCGGAACCCCTCGGGGAGGGGCTGGAAGGGCTCGTGCTTGGCCGGCTGGCCCGTGGCGTGCAGCGTCGCCAGGGTCCGGCCGTGGAAGCTGCCGTAGGCGGACACCACGACGTGCCGGCCCCGCCCGCCGAACCGGCGGGCCAGCTTGATCGCGCACTCGTTGGCCTCGGCGCCCGAGTTGCAGAAGAACACCTGGCCGCCGGCCGGCACGCCGTCGCCCACCAGCCGGTCGAGGGTGCGGGCCACCTCGGGCGCCAGCTCGTTGCC
This sequence comes from Thermoanaerobacterales bacterium, assembly GCA_017577565.1. Lineage (GTDB taxonomy): Bacteria > Actinomycetota > Acidimicrobiia > Acidimicrobiales > VFJN01 > ZC4RG19. The sequence goes on from PKRH01000124.1 coordinate 6,805, forward strand.
GAACAGGTTGGAGACGTGCAGCAGGGTCCGGGCCTGCGCCGCCAGCGCCTCGGCGACCGCCGGGTGGGCGTGGCCCAGCGAGGTGACGGCGAGCCCGGACAGCAGGTCGAGGTAGCGACGTCCCCGGTCGTCGTAGAGGTGGGTGCCCTCGCCCCGCACGAAGGTGACCGGCGGCGGCGGGTAGGTGGGCATGAGCGGACCGGGCGCGGTCACGGCGACCCCTCCCCGGCCGGCCCGCCGGCCGCCCCGGCGGTGATCATCGTCCCGACCCCCTCGTCGCTGAACAGCTCGAGCAGCAGCACGTGCGGCACCCGGCCGTCGAGCAGGTGGGCCGAGGCGACGCCGTGGCGCACCGCGTGGAGGGCGGCCGCCACCTTCGGGATCATCCCGCCGGCCAGGCGGCCCTCGTCGACCATGGCCTGCAGCTCGTCGGCGTCGATGCGGCTGATCAGCGAGGACGGGTCGTCGACGTCGGCGAGCAGCCCGGGCACGTCGGTGAGGAACAGCACCTTCTCGGCGCCGAGGGCCTCGGCGATGGCACCGGCCACCGTGTCGGCGTTGATGTTGTAGGGCTGGCCGGTCGGGTCGGACCCGATCGTCGACACGACCGGGACGAGGCGCTCGGCGAGCAGCTTCTCGAGGATCGAGGGGTTGACCGAGCGCACGTCCCCGACGTAGCCGAGGTCCGGGTGGCGGGCCCCGGCCAGGATGAGGCCGGCGTCCTCGCCGGAGAGGCCGACCGCGAGGGGCCCGTGGACGTTGACCGCCGAGACGATCTCGCGGTTGACCTTGCCGACGAGCACCATGCGGGCGATCTCGACGGTCTCGGCGTCGGTCACCCGCAGGCCGTCGCGGAACTCGGGCTGCTTGCCCAGGCGGGCCATGAGCTCGCTGATCTGGGGGCCGCCGCCGTGGACGACGACCGGCCGCATGCCGACCGCCCGCAGGAGCGCGACGTCGTCGGCGACGGCCCGGCCGAGGGCCGGGTCGACCATGGCGTTGCCGCCGTACTTCACGACGACGACGGCGTCCCGGAAGCGGTGGATGTAGGGCAGCGCCTCGAGCAGCACGGCGACCCGCTGCGCCGCCTCGGCCGAGCCCACCCCGGCGGCGCCGGGCGCCGGGGGCGTCCCGCCCGTCTCCGTCGCGGCGGTGTCGGTCACGGGGCCGGTCACGACGTCCCCTTGTTCTCGTCGATGTAGCCGTAGGTCAGGTCGTTGGTGAACACCCGGGCCTGGCCGGTCCCGACGCCGAGGTCGCAGTGCAGGTCGATCTCCTCCCCCGCCATGTGGGCGGCCACGGCGGCGGCGTCGTGGTCGACGGGGGCGCAGCCCCGGCTGACCACGGTGCCGCCGTAGGCGATCGTCAGCGCCGCGGGGTCGAGCGCCACGCCGGCCGTGCCGAGGTCGCTCGCCACCCGCCCCCAGTAGGGGTCGGCGCCGAACCAGGAGCACTTGACCAGCTGGCTGTCGGCCACCTTGCGGGCGGCCCGCCGGGCCTCCTCGTCGGAGGCCGCGCCGGTGACCCGCACGGTGACGACCTTGGTGTGGCCCTCCGCGTCGCGGACCATCTGCAGGGCCAGGTCGAGGCAGGCCTCGGCCACCGCGGCGGCGAACGCCTCGGGGGCGGGCCGACCGGCGCGCCCGCTGGCCAGCAGGAGCACGGTGTCGTTGGTCGAGGTGCAGCCGTCGACCGAGACCGCGTTGAACGAGTCGGCGACGCCGGCCCGCAGGGCGGTGCGCAGCGCCGGCGGGTCGACCGCGGCGTCGGTGGTGAGCACGGCCAGCATCGTCGCCATGTCGGGGGCGAGCATCGCCGCGCCCTTGGCCACGCCGCCGACGGTGAAGCCGGGGCCCTCGACCAGCGTCTGCTTGGTCCGCGTGTCGGTCGTCATGATCGCCCGGGCCGCGGCGGTGGCGTGGGCGGCCTCGCCGCCCCGGGCCGCGACGAGCGCCGGGATGCCGGCCTCGACCCGGTCCATCGGCAGCGGGAAGCCGATGAGGCCCGTCGAGCAGACGAGCACCGCCTCCGCCGGCGCGCCGAGCTCCCGGCCGACCAGCTCGCACATCCGCTCGGCGTCGGCCTCGCCCCGGGCGCCGGTGCCGGCGTTGGCGTTGCCGCTGCTGAGGACGACCGCGGCGGCGGTGCCCCCGGTGCGCTCGAGGTGGCGCCGGGACACGACGACGGGCGCGGCCGCGACGAGGTTGCGGGTGAACACGCCGGCGGCGGGCACGGGCCGGCCGTCGTCGGTCGCCACCAGCGCCAGGTCCGGCGCCCCGCCGTCCTTGATGCCGCAGGCGACGCCGGCGGCGACGAAGCCCGCCGGGGCGACGACGCTCACGGGTACACCCCCACCGCCGGCAGCCCGGTGGTCTCGGGCAGGCCGAGCACGAGGTTGGCGCACTGCACCGCCTGGCCCGAGGCGCCCTTGACGAGGTTGTCGAGGGCGGCGATGGCGACGACCCACCCGGTGCGGGCGTCCGCCACCGCGGTCACGTGCACGCTGTTGGCCCCGAGCGTGTGCTTGGTGGCCGGGGGGTCGGGGGTGACGACCACGAAGGGCTCGTCCTCCCAGGCCTCGCGCAGCACGCCGAGCACGTCGTCGGTGGTGAGCCCGTCGGTGCGGGGCCGGGCGTAGCAGGTGGCGAGGATCCCCCGGTTCATCGGCGCCAGGTGGGGCGTGAACAGCACCTGGGCCAGCTCGCCGGCGACCGCCGTCAGGCCCTGCTCGATCTCCGGGGTGTGGCGGTGGTCGAGCAGCCCGTAGGCGGTGAAGCTCTCCTCGACCG
>PKRH01000125.1 GCA_017577565.1 Thermoanaerobacterales bacterium
GGCCGGGCCCGCGACGGGCGGCGGGCAGCCCGCCGCGGACGGGGAGCCGGCCCGGCGCGACCTGCTCTTCGGCGACGTCGCCGTCGGCGACGCGCTGCCGCCGCTCGCCCACCCGGTGACCGCCACGACGGTCGTGCTCGGCGCGCTCGCCACCCGGGACTGGCGGCCCATGCACCACGACCGCGACTTCGCCGTCCACCGCAACGGCGCCCGCGACATCTTCCTCAACACGCCCAACCAGCAGGCGTGGCTCGAGCGCTACGTCACCGACTGGACCGGCCCCCGGGGCCGGCTCGGCCGGCTGCGGTTCCGGATGCGGGACTCGATCTACCCGGGCGACACCATGACCTTCACCGGCACGGTCACCGACGCGACCGTCGACGGCACCGGCTGCGGCTGGGTGACCGTCGCCGTCGAGGTGCGGGCCGCGCCGCCCGACCGCCTGTGCACGACCGCCGAGCTGCGGGTGGCCCTCCCCGTCTCGCCCGACGACAACCCGTGGCGCCGCACCGGGGAGGCGTGGGTGCCGTGACCCGCGCCCGCCGACCGGCCCACCGACCCCGACCCGCCGACCGCCGGAGGACCTGACGCCATGCTCGACCTCACCTTCTCCGAGGAGCAGGAGATGCTGCGCGACACCGTGCGCAGCCTGCTCGCCGAGCACGCACCGCTCACCGTCGCCCGGGAGATGGAGGACGACCCCGTCGGCTACCCGGACGAGCTGTGGAAGCGGATGGCCGAGCTCGACCTCCTCGGCCTGCTGCTGCCCGAGGAGCACGGCGGCTCGGGCATGACGGCGCTGGAGGGCGTCGTCCTCTACGAGGAGCTCGGCCGCAGCCTCGCCCCCACGCCGCACTTCGTGAGCTGCGTGGCCAGCGGCCTGGCCATCGCCCGGGGCGGCGACGCCGAGCAGCGGTCGAGGTGGCTGCCCCGGATCGCCACCGGCGAGGCCGTGCTCACGCCGGCCTGGCTCGAGCCCGACCGCGGCTTCGGCCCCGAGGGCGTGCAGACCCGGGCCACGAGCGACGACGGCGGCGAGACCTACGTCGTCACCGGCGTCAAGCGCCACGTGCTGTTCGCGGCGGCGGCCACCCGGCTGCTGGTCTTCGCCCGCACCGGCGACGGGCCCGAGGAGATCGACCTGTTCCTCGTCGACCCGCAGGCGCCGGGGGTCCGCCTGACCCAGCAGCGCTCGGTCGCCTCCGACACCCAGTACCGGGTCGACCTGGAGGGCGTGCGGGTGCCGGCGGCCGACCGCCTCGGCGCCCCCGGCTCGGGCTGGGCGACGTGGACCGCGGTGCGCGACGACGCGCTGATCATGCTGGCCGCCTGGGCCGTCGGTGCGGCCGAGCACACCCAGGCCATGACCGTCCAGTACGCCAAGGACCGCGAGCAGTTCGGCAAGCCGATCGGCGCGTTCCAGGCCATCGCCCACTACCTGGCCGACCGCCAGACCGAGCTCGACGGCGCCCGCACCCTGGTCCACGAGGCCGCCTGGGCCCGGGCGACCGGCCGCCCGACCGGCCGGCTGGCGCCGATGGCCAAGCTGTTCGCCTGCCGGATGTTCCGCGACCTGACGGCCACGGCCCAGCAGGTCCACGGCGGCAACGGCTTCACGCTGGAGTACGACGTGCAGCTCTTCTTCCGGCGGGCCAAGGCGCTGCAGCTCTCCTGGTGGGGCGAGCGCGACCTCGAGGAGCTGATCGCCGCCGACGTGCTCGACGGCTGACGGTGGATCTGACGGTGCGTCAGACCCTGGCTACCGTGGCACCATGAGCGACGAGGACCTCCTGGTGCGCGAGGCCGGCGGCGTGCGGTGGATCACGCTCCACCGGCCCGACGCGGGCAACGCCCTCACCCCGGACCAGCGCGACCGGCTCATCGACCTGCTGGCCGACGCCTCGGCCCGCGTCGAGGTGCGGGCGGTCGTCCTCACCGCCACCGGCCGCCACTTCTGCACCGGCGCCGACCTGCGGGCCCAGCGGCCGGGGCCCGAGCGGCCCGCCGGGGCGCCGGAGAAGGTCGTCGGCGACGTGGCCCGCATGCTCCACACCGGCTCGCAGCGCCTGGTGTCGGCCGTGCTCGACTGCGAGAAGCCGGTCCTCGCCGCGGTCAACGGCACGGCCGCCGGCATCGGCGCCCACCTGGCGCTGGCCTGCGACCTCGTCATCGCCGCCGAGGGCGCCCGCTTCATCGAGGTCTTCGTCCGCCGGGGGCTGGTGCCCGACGGCGGCGGCGCCTGGCTGCTGCCCCGGCTCGTCGGCCTGCAGCGGGCCAAGGAGCTGGTCTTCCTCGGCGACGCGCTCGACGCCGCCGCCGCCGAGCGGCTGGGGCTCGTCAACCGGGTCGTGCCGGCGGAGGAGCTGGAGGCGGTGGCCGGCGAGTGGGCCGCCCGCCTGGCCGCGGGTCCCACCCGGGCCCTCGGGCTGGCCAAGTCCCTGCTCAACCGCTCGCTGGACAGCGACCGGGCCACCGCCTTCCGCGAGGAGGCGCTGGCCCAGGAGCTGAACATGACGACCCGCGACGCCAACGAGGGCGTCCGGTCGTTCGTCGAGCGGCGGGACCCCGAGTACCTCGGCTGGTGACCCGGGCCGCTGCCGGGCCCCCGCGGGCCCGCCGGTACGCTCGGCCCGTGCCTCGCAGGGGAACCCGGGCGCTGCTCACCGGTGTCGCCGTCGCCGCGGCGGCCGCCCTCGTGCTCGCCCGCCGCCGGCGCGGCCGGGCCGCGGGCACGGCGGCCGACGGCCCCGGCCCGGCGGTGCGGGCCCGCTCGCGCGCCCAGCGCCGGGCCGAGCTGGCCCGGCTGGGGGGCCGTGCGGGTGCCGGCTACGCGCTGCACCGGGCCCGCCGCATCTTCGCCTCGGCCGAGCGGCAGGCCGAGCTCGACCAGCGTTTCGAGATGCGCACCGCCGAGCAGGTGGCCGAGGTGCTCGGCAACATGAAGGGCGCCTTCATGAAGATCGGCCAGATGGCGTCGTACCTCGACGTCGGCCTGCCCGAGTCGACCCGGGCCGCCCTGGCCGAGCTGCAGCGGGACGCGCCGCCCATGTCGGCCGAGCTGGCGGCGAGCGTCGTCGAGCGGGAGCTGGGCGCCCCGCCCGAGGAGCTGTTCCTCGAGTGGGACCCCGTCCCGCTGGCCTCGGCGTCCATCGGCCAGGTGCACCGGGCCATCACCCGGGACGAGCGGGCGGTGGCGGTCAAGGTCCAGTACCCCGGGGTCGACGAGGCGATCGCCGCCGACATGGACTCGGCCGGGCTCGTGTTCGGCGCCCTGGGCCTGGCCTTCGACGGCTTCGACCCGGGGCCGCTCGTCGAGGAGGTCCGGGCCCGGGTGCTGGAGGAGCTGGACTACCGGCGCGAGGCCCGCAACCAGCAGCTGTTCGCCGACTTCTACCGGGGCCACCCGTTCATCCACGTGCCCGACGTGGTGCCCGAGCTGTCGACCGGCCGGGTGCTGACCACCGAGCTGGCCGAGGGCGTGCGCTTCGAGGTCATGGCCGGGTGGGACCAGGAGGAGCGCAACCTCGCCGCCGAGGCCATCTACCGGTTCGTCTTCCGCAGCCTCTACCGGCTGCGGGCCTTCAACGGCGACCCCCACCCCGGCAACTACCTGTTCCGGCCCGGCGGGCAGGTGACCTTCCTCGACTTCGGCCTGGTCAAGTACTTCACGCCGGACGAGATGGACGTGTTCGGCGACATGATCCGGGCGATGGTGATGGAGGGCGACACCGCCCGCTACCGGCGCATCGTCGAGCAGATCGGGCTGCTGCGGCCGGGCACGCCGGTCTCCGACGAGCAGGTCCACGAGTACTTCAGCCACTTCTACGAGTTCGTCCTGCGGGACGAGGAGATGACGATCACGCCGCAGTGGTCGGCCGACGCCGTCGCCCGCTACTTCGACCCCACCGGCCCCCACGGCCCCATCGTCAAGGCCGCCAACCTGCCGCCCAGCTTCGTCATCATCCAGCGCATCAACCTGGGGCTCATGGCCATCCTCGGCGAGCTGCGGGCCACGGCCAACTTCCGCCGCATCGCCGAGGAGCTGTGGCCGTGGATCGACGGCCCGCCCTCGACGCCGATGGGCAAGGCCGAGGCCGACTGGCTGGCCGAGCGCCACGGCTGACCCCGGGCGCCCGGCCGGTCCCCCGGGCGGGGCGGGCGCCTCCCTACGATGCGGTCCGTGCCGCTCCGGACCGCCCGGACGCTCGTGGACGTGCTGGCCGCCGCCCCCGCCGGCGCCGCGGCGGACGCCGACCTGCCCGGGCTGCGGGCCGGGCTCGAGGCCGCGGCGCGCGACGCCGCCGCCGTCGGCGGCTGGCACCCCGACGACCCGCTGCGGCTGACCAAGGCGGTGGTGGCCGACCTCCTGCGCTGCCCTCGGCGGGCGCTGGCGCCCGCCGAGGGCGGGGTGACCGACGACGTCGTCGCCGGCCTGGTCGTCGACGCCGCCGCCAAGCTGGCGACGCTCGTGCCCCACCGCCCGCCCACGGTCGAGGACGCCTGCGCCTACCTGCGGGCGCTCGGCGACACCACCGTCGACGACCACCTGGCCGACCGGGGCGAGGCCGCGGAGCCGCTGCGGGCCGAGCTGCGGGCCCGGGTCGAGCGCCTCGTCGCCGCCTGGCCCCGCATCGACCCCGCCTGGTGGCCGCGGGTCGAGGACCCGGTGCGGGTGCGGCTGGCGGACGGGGCCGTGACCGTCGGGGGGCGGATCGACGTCGTGCTGGGCGGCGCGCCGACCGAGCGGCCCGCCGTCCTCGTCGAGGTCAAGGGCGGTCGGTGGTGGGACGGCATGCGGGCCGACGCCCACCTCTACGCCCTGGTGGTGGCGCTGCGGGACGGCCGCCCCCCGGCCGCGGTGGTGACCGTCGTGGCCGACGGCACGACGCAGGTCGAGCCCGTCCGCCCGGCCGTGCTGGCCACGGCGGCCGACCGGGTCGAACGGGCCCTCGCGACGGCCGCGGCGCTGGCCGCCGGCGAGGCCCCCGCCACCCGGCCCGGGCCCCACTGCGACCACTGCCCGGCCCGAGCCGGCTGCCCGGCGGCCGGGGTGCGGGCCGAGGCCCTGGCGGGATGACCGCGACCCCGCCGCTCGGGGACGCCGTCGGCGCCGCCGACCGGCTCGCCGCCGCGGTGACCGCGGGGATCGACGCCGCCCTCGACGCCGCCCCCGCACCACCCGGCGACGTCGACGTCGGCTGGGTCGCCGCCCTCGACGCCACGGCCTGCCCCGCCCGGTTCCGCGGCCAGGGCGAGACCGGTTGGGGCTTCCCCGGCTGGACGCCGGCCACCGCCGCCGGGGCGGTCGCCCGGTCGGCGCTCGACCACCACCTCCACGGGCCCGATCCCGACTGCCCGCCGGCCCCGCTCGAGGCCGTGCGGGACTGGATGCGCACGGCGACGAGCATCGGCGCCCGGGGGGTCGCCGGCTGGGTGGCCGAGCTGCGGGCCGACGGCGACGGGCCGGCCCTGGCCGCCACGGCCGCCGGCGCGGCCCGCTGGATCGCCGGCTTCGTGCGCACGCTGGGCTGGCCGCTGCCCGAGCGGCTGGCGCTGCTCAACGTCGCCCGCGACGACGCGCCGGTCGCCCGCTGGTCGCCCCGCCGGGGCGCGCCGGTCCGGGTCCGCAGCGGGGCCGACGCCCGCATCGGCCGCATCGTCGGCGCCGGCGGGCACCGCCTCGTCGTCCACCGCCCGGTCGCCGGCGACGACGGCCAGCTGCGCCGGCGGGCCGCGTTCGAGGCGGCGGCCGGCGCCCTGGTGCACCGGGTGGCGGCCGCCGAGGTGGTCGTGACGACCGGCGACACCGGCGAGCGGGTCCGGGTGCCCGTCGACGAGGCCCTGCTGGCGGCCGGAGGCGAGATGGTCGTCGAGGTCGTGCGCCAGCGGGTGCGGGCCGTCGAGCGCGGGCACGACCCCGCCGACGCCCGGCCCTCGCCGGCCTGCCGCTGGTGCGAGGTGGCCGACGGCTGCGGGCCGGGCCGCGACTGGCTGGCGCGGGCCGGCCGGTGGCGGGGCGGGCTGCCCGTCCTCGCCCCCGGCTGACGGGCGGCGGGCACCGCCGTCCCGGCCGGCGTGCACCACCGTCTGCTACCGTCCGGCCGCGGCGAGCAGCTGGGGCCGGGAGGATGTCACGTGGCGGTCGCCGCAGTTGCCGACACGTCGACCGACGAGCACGCGCCGCGGGGTGCCGGCGCCCGGCGGCCGGCGCCGTTCGTGCGCTGGGGCCTGGCCACCCACCTCGTGGTGACGGCGCTCGTCGTCGGGGGGATCGTCTGGCGGCTGGGTGGCGCCTTCGCCTACGTGCTCGACGACCCGGCCATCCACCTGAGCATGGCCGACCGCCTGGTGCACGACGCCACCTGGGGCGTCACCCCGGGCGAGTTCCAGTCGGCGTCGTCGTCGCCGGCCTGGACCACCCTGCTCGCGGGGGCCACGCTCGTCGCCGGGCCGGTCGTGCACGTCGTCCCGCTGGCCCTGAACGTCGCCGCCGGGGTCGCCGTCGTGCTCCTGCTCGGCCGGGCGCCGCAGGTCCTGCGGCCGGCCCGGGACCGGCCGGCCGACGCCACGGCGACGGTCGTGCTCGTGGCCGTGGTCCTGTTCCTGCCCGGGCTGGCCGTCGTCGGCATGGAGCACACGCTGCACGTCGCCCTCGCGCTCGCCCTCGTGCTCGGGGCCCACCGGTGGGTGGTCGACCCGCCCGGCCCGCCGGTCGCCGCCGTCGCCGGCCTGGCGGCGCTGGCCACGCTCGTCCGCTTCGAGACGACCTTCGTCGCGCTCGGCCTGGCCGTGGGCCTGCTCGTCGCCGGCGGGCGGGCGCAGACCCGCCGGGCGGTCGCGCTCGCCGGCGCCTCGGGCGCGGCGGTCGCCGGCTTCGCCGTCGCCAACCGGGCGGCCGGCGGCGGGTGGCTGCCCAACTCGGTGCTGGCCAAGGGCCAGGCGACCGGCGCGAGCGCCGACGGCCTCGGGCCGGTCGACGTGACGCTCCGCCTGACCCACGACCGCGTCCTGCTCGCGCTCCTCCTCGTCGCCGTCCTCCACCTCGTGCTCACCGGGTGCCGGAGCCGCACGGCGCTGCCGGCGGTCGCGCTGGTCGTCGCCGCGGCCCTGCACGCGGCGCTGGCCGACGTCGGCTGGTACGAGCGCTACCAGGCCTACCTGGTGGCGCTCGGCGTGTACGTCCTGCTGGGCGTGCTCGCCGAGGCGCCCCGCCACCTGCGCACCCGGCTGCTGTGGGCGGTCGCCGGCCTGGGCCTGGTCCTGGGCGCCGTGAAGGCCAACCTGCTGGTCAAGGCCCCGCTGGCCGCCGACGACATGTACCGGCAGCAGTACCACGCCGCCCTGTTCCTGGAGCGCTACTACGAGGGCGAGCCGGTCGCCACCGACCAGCTCGGCTACATCAGCTGGTTCCACGGCGGGCCGATCACCGACTTCGCCGGCCTCGGCGACCGCGAGGTGCTGGAGCGCGACGGCGAGCCCCGGGCCGAGCTGTGGGCCGACCTGGCCCGGGAGCGGGGCTTCCGGGTGGTCGTGCTCTACGACCTCGCGGCCGGCTTCGACGTCCCCGAGGACTGGATCCTCGCCGGCACGTGGCGGATCGACGGCGAGCCGGTGACCGGCGTCAGCGACTCGATCGTGTTCTTCGCCACGACGCCCGAGGAGGTCGAGCCGCTGCAGCGACACCTGCGGGCGTTCGAGGCCGACATGCCGGCCCGGTCGCACCTGGAGCTCGACGAGAACGCCGAGCTGCGCGCCTACGCGCTCGCGCTGGAGGAGGGCGACGCCGCCGGCTAGCCGCGCCGCGCCCAGGCGCCCAGCTTGCCGACCGGGCCGTGGCCGGCGCCGAGGCGCCAGCCGGCCGAGGCCGTCAGGCCCTCGTGGACGAAGTCCTTGGCCGCGGCCAGCGCCTCGGGCACCGTGTCCCCCGAGGCCAGCCGGGCCGCGGTGGCCGCCGCGAAGGTGCAGCCGGTGCCGTGGTCGTTGCCGGTCGCGACCCGGGGCCGGCGCAGCTCGGTGACCGCGCCGGTGGCGGCCTCGTAGACGACGTCGACCGCCTCGGCCGACGGCTCGCCGGAGGGGTCCCGCTGGTGGCCGCCCTTGACGACCACCCACCGGGGGCCGAGCTCGGCCAGGTCGCGGGCGGCCGCCCGGGCGTCGTCGACGGTCTCGACCGGGCGCCCCAGCAGGGCCGTCGCCTCCCGGCTGTTGGGGGTGACCACCAGGGCCTGCGGGAACAGCGCTTCGACGTAGGCCCGCTCGGCCCCCTCGTCGAGCAGGCGGGCGCCGCTGGCGCTGACGAGCACGGGGTCGACGACGAGGTTGGGCAGGCGGCCGGCGGCCGCCGCCTCGGCGACGGCGTGCACGACCTTCTCGGTGGCGAGCATGCCGGTCTTGACCGCCGCCACCGGCAGGTCGTCGAGCACGGCGTCGAGCTGGGCCTGCAGGAAGTCGACCGGCGGCACGTGGACGGCGGTGACCGCCCGGGTGTTCTGGGCGGTCAGCGCGGTGATGACGCTGGCGCCGTGGACCCCCAGCGCCGCGAAGGTCACGAGGTCGGCCTGGATCCCCGCGCCGCCCCCTGAGTCGGAACCGGCGATCGTCAGCGCCACCGACGGCGTCTCGCTCATCTGCCCTCTCCCCTCTCGTCCACCACGTCCCTCACCTCGGCCTCCTCGGCCTCCTCCAGCATCCGGCGCACGACGGCGGCCGGATCCTCGGCGCGCATGACCGCGCCCATCGTCGCCACCCCGGCGGCACCGGCGGTGAGACAGGCGGCGACCCGCCCCGGCCCGATCCCGCCGAGCGCCAGGACCGGCAGACCCGGCACCGCCCGGCAGGCGGCGGCCAGCCCCGCCACGCCGAGCGCGGGCCCGTAGCCGGGCTTGGAGTCGGTGGCGAACACCGGCGAGCACGTCGCCCAGGCGGCGCCGTCCGCCGCGGCCACCCGCAGCTCCCCGACACCGTGGCACGGGCGCCGCCACGGCAGCGCGGCCACGCCGTCGCCGTCCGGCGCCGGGTCGGCGGCGGCCAGGTGCACGCCGTCGGCCCCGACGTCCCGGGCGAGCGCGGCGTCGCTCGCCACCCACAGCGCCGCACCCCGCCGGGCCGTCACCGCCCGCAGCGCCTCGGCGAGGCACCGGCGCTCGGCGGCCGGCAGGTCCTTCTCCCGCAGCAGCACGCCCGGCGCCCCGGCGTCGACGGCGGCGGCGGCGACGTCGGGCAGCCGGTGGCCGGCCCGCTCGGCCTGCACCCGGTCGGTCACGACCACCAGCCGGCCGACCGTCCCACCGGTCACAGCTCGGGCATCCCCTCGAAGCTCGTCGAGGCCTGGGCGTACAGGCGCCGGGGGATGCGCCCCGCCAGCCGGGCGAGCCGGCCGGCCTCGACGGCGTGCCGCATGGCCCGGGCCATCCGCACCGGGTGGCGGGCGCGGGTGACGGCGGTGGCCAGCAGCACGGCGTCGCAGCCCAGCTCCATGGCCATCGCCGCGTCCGAGGCGGTGCCGATGCCGGCGTCGAGGACCACCGGCACCCGGGCGGCCTCGCGGATCATGGC
>PKRH01000126.1 GCA_017577565.1 Thermoanaerobacterales bacterium
CCCTTTGTGCGACTCGACGATGTGCTTCACGATGGAAAGGCCGAGGCCGGTGCCGCCTTCCCGGCGCGAGCGGGCCTTGTCGACCCGGTAAAACCGCTCGAAGACGCGCGTGAGCGAGTCCCGGGGAATGCCCACCCCGGTGTCCTTGACCAGGAGCCTCACCCCGTCCCCGTCGCGGTCGACGGAGACGTGGATGCGCCCTCCGGGCTCGGTGTATTTGACGGCGTTGTCGATGAGGTTGAGGATCGCCTGCCGCACGAGGCCCTCGTCTGCACGGATCACGGGGTACTCCCCTTGCGCGCTGCACGTGAGGTGAAGCCCCTTTTGCTCTGCCGCTCTCCGGCATAGCTCCGCCACGTCGCGCCCCCCGAGCCGGTACGTGCCCTCCGTCGGCCGATCCAGGCACCCGAGGATGTTCAGGAGGCTCGACTTGCCGCAGCCGGACGGCCCGATGATCGCGACCGACTCGCCGCGGCGCACCTCGAAGCTGATCCGGTCGACCGCCCGCACCGCGCACGCCGCGCCGAGCGCCATGAGCGCGATGGCGACAGCTTCACGCAGGTACGGCACGGCCAGCGGCGGCAGGAACTGCGCGATCGCCAACCCGCCGGCGAGCAGGGCGAGCGCTGTGCGGATCCAGGCCAGGAACGTGCGCTCGTTGGCCAGCGTGAACCGGTAGTCGGGCTCGGTGCCCTCGTCGTCAGTCCGCACGGGACAACCCTGGCACCACCTCGGCGTCGCCCTCGACCTCGGGCGGCGCCGCCGGGTCGTGGCCCGCGTCCGGCGGCGGCTCGTCGCCGGGGCCGCCCGGACGGTCGGCGGCTCCCGGCTCGTCGGTGCCGTCGGTGCCGATCGTCCCCTCGCCGAGCGCCCGCTCCAGCGGGACCGGGTTGCGCGTGCGCCGGCTGAGCTCGTCGAGGACGGCCACGACGAACACCGCGAGCGCCAGCCCGTAGGCCGTGCCGCCGACGCCGTAGACCGCGTAGCCGACCAGCGCGACGACCCAGGGGACGAGCAGGCCGACGTGCACGCTCCGCCGGGCGATGCGCCGGCGCAGCCAGAACGAGTCGACGAGCTGGGCCGCCACGATGACCGCGATGGTGGCCACGAGCGCCCACACCGTGCGCTGGGCGGCCACCAGCAGAACCAGCGGCAGCGTGCCGAGCACCAGGCCGACGTGCGGCAGCAGCCCCATGACGCCCGCGGCCAGCCCCATGGCGGCCGGCGAGGGCAGGTCGAGCAGGGCGGCCGCCCCGCCGACGGCGACGCCGGCGAGCGCGCCCTCGGCCAGCGTGAAGTAGAGGGCGAGCCGGGCGCGCCGCAGCGCCCTCGAGACGATCGTCGCGACCTCCTCCCGCCGCGCCCGGTCGGGCACCTGGTCCAGCGCCGCCTGCGCCAGGCCCGGGCCGTAGGACATGAGGAACAGCGTGAGGATGCCGCCGACGAAGTAGGTGGGCGCGATGCCGGGCGTCGAGGCGAGCACGTCGTCGCCGCCGGTGACCCGCTCGTCCAGGGCCCGGACGAACATGTCGACCCGCCGGGAGGCCTCGACGTCGCGGGCAAGCTCGCCGATGCGGTCGTCGCGGTCCTCGAGGTCGTCCGCCGCCTCCTGCGCGGCCTCGGAGAGCTGGTCGATGCCGTGCGACAGGTCGTCGAGGGCGACGTAGATCGCCGCCCACACGGCGAGCGCGGTGACGAGCAGGGCGATGACGACCGACGGCAGGCGGGGGATGCGCTTGTCGAGCCGGTCGACGATGGGGTCGATCATCACCGCGACGACCGCCGCGGCCGCCGCCCACGACAGCGGCGCGTGGGCCGCGACGAAGATGCGCCGGGCGGCGAGGGCGGCGACGGCGACGAGGATCGCCGTGACCGCGGTGCCCGCGGTGATCCGTACGACGCGGACGGGCGGTCGCGGCGACGGTGCGGTCACGGGCGCGTACCGTACCGGGCCGGGACGGGCCGCCGTTCGCCTACGGTTGGCCCGTGGGCCACGAGGCAGACGAGGCGACCCCCACGGTCCCGCTCGACCGTCCCTCGACCGCGGCCGGGCCGCCTGCTGGCGAGGCCGGCGGCGCCGGGCCCGCCGACGGCGGCGGTCGGATCGTCGTCGAGATCGACACCTGGTCGCTGGTCGTGGTGGCGGGCGTCGCCCTCGCCGCGGCCGCGGTGATGGCGGTCGCCACGGCGGCCGCCGACGTCCTCACCGGCATCGGCGTCGGCGTGTTGGTCGGCGTCGCGCTGTCCCCGGTCGTCGGCGCGGTCCAGCAGCGGACCGGCGCCTCCCGGGGCCTCGCGGTGGTCGTCGTCGGCTTCGCGCTGACCCTCGCCGTCGCCGCGGTCGTCGTGCTCGTCGCGCCGGCGGCGGTCGAGCAGTCGCGCGACTTCAGCGACGAGCTCCCCCGCACCGTGCGGGAGATGTACTCGTGGCCGATCGTCGGGCCCCGCCTCGAGGAGGCCGACGCCGCGGGCGCGGTGGAGGAGTGGATCGAGGACGCGCCGGCCGACATCGACGACGCCACGCTGGCCGACCTCGGCGAGCGGCTCCTCGGCGGCGTGCTGAGCGCCCTGATCGTGCTGGTCACGGCGCTCGGCGTGCTCGTCGACGGCGAGGTCGTGGTGCGGCGATTCCGCGCCCTCGTGCCCGAGGGGCGCCGGGCGGGCGCCGACCGGCTGGGCCGCATCGTCTACGCCACCTTCGGCAGCTACTTCGCCGGCTCGCTGTTCGTCGCCGTGCTGGCCGGCCTCGTCACGCTCTCGACCGGCCTGCTGCTCGGCATCCCGCTCGCCCCGGTCGCCGGGCTGTGGGTCACCTTCACCAACCTGGTGCCGCAGATCGGCGGGCTGCTCGGCGGGTCGTTCTTCGTGCTCCTGGCGCTCACCGAGGGGCCCGTACAGGCGGTCGTCGCCCTCGCCGTGTTCAGCGCCTACCAGAACCTGGAGAACAACGTGATCAGCCCGGCCATCGTCGGCCGGGCCGTCAACCTGTCGCCGCCCACGACCATGCTCGCCGCCCTGGCCGGCGCGGCCGCCGCCGGCGTGCCCGGGGCCCTCGTCGCCACGCCGCTGCTCGGCGCCGTCAAGGCCGTCTACCTCGACCGGCGGGGGCAGCTCGACGAGGGGATCGTCGACGGCGGCCGGCGCCGGGGCCCGCTGACCCGCCTCGCCGGGTTCCTCCGCCGCCGCCTGCACCCGGCCGGGGCGGCGGAGGGCTGAGCGGGCGGGCCGCTCGCCGGCTCAGATCGGCAGGTCGCCCGTCGCCGCCCGGGTCGTGCCGTGGTCCCGGTAGGCGGCGATGGTGCGCTCGGCGATGCGCATCTGGTGCACCTCGTCGGCGCCGTCGGCGAACCGGGCCCACCGGGCGTGCTGGTACATGCTGGCGAGCGGGGTGTCGGTGGAGTAGCCGAGGGCGCCGTGGACCTGGATCGACCGGTCGATGACCCGGTTGAGCATGTTGGCCACGAAGTGCTTGGCCATCGACACCTCGGACTTGAAGTCCAGGCCCTTGTCGATCCGGTAGGCGGCGTGCAGCACCATGAGCTTGGCCTGGTACAGCTCCATGGCGGAGTCGGCGATCATCCACTGGATGCCCTGCTTCTCGGCCAGCAGGGAGCCGTGCGAGTACCGGTTCAGGGCCCGGTCGACCATCATGTCGAGCGCCGTCTCGGCCTGGGCGATCCACCGCATGCAGTGGGCGAGGCGGGCCGGCCCGAGCCGGTACTGGCCGAGCAGGTGGCCCTGGCCGCGGCCGCCGAGCATGTTCGAGGCCGGCACCCGCAGGTCCTCGATGAGGATCTCGGAGTGCCCGGTCGAGCCGTGCATGGTCTCGATCTCCCGGACCTCGTTCCACCCCTCCGAGGGGATGTCGACGATGAAGGCCGTGTTGGCGGCCTGCGGGATCTCCGGGTCGTCCTCGGTGCGGGCGATGAGGATGGCGAAGCTGGCCCGGTGGGCGTTGGAGATGAACCACTTGTGCCCGTTGATGACCCACTCGTCGCCGTCCTGGTAGGCGTACGTGCGGATGAGGGTCGGGTCCGAGCCGGCCACCTCGGGCTCGGTCATGGCGAAGCAGCTCATGATCCGGCCCTCGCAGAGCGGGCGCAGGTAGCGCTCCTTCTGCTCGTCGGTGCCCCAGTGCAGGAGGGTGTGCATGTTGCCCTCGTCGGGGGCCTGGCAGTTGAGCACCCAGGGGCCGTAGCGGGTCTTGGCCGCCTCGGCCTGGACCATCGCGAGCTCGACGTGGCCGAGGCCCATGCCGCCCCACTCCTTCGGCATGTGGGGGAGCCACAGCCCGGCCTTCTTCGCCTCCTCCCGCATCCCGAGGAGGATCCGGACGTACTCCTCGCGGTCGATCTCCTCCCGGTTGCCGATCTTCTCCTCGCCGGGGCGGACGACCTCGTCGATGAACGTCCGGACCCGGAGGCGGATCTCCTCCAGCTCGGGGCTCAGGGTGAAGTCGATGGCCATGGTGGTCAACCTTTCGCGATGACGATGCGGGCACGGGCGAACAGCCCGAGGGTGATGGCGTGGAGCAGGTCGCCGGTGGCCCGGGGCGCACGGCCCGCGCAGGCCCGGGCGTGCGTGCCCTCGAGCACGATCCCGAGCTTGAAGCAGGCCATGGCCGTGTACCAGGCGATGGCGGACGTGTCGCGGTCCGAGGCCGCCGCGTAGCGGGCGACGAGCTCGGCGGGGGAGGGGAGGCCGTCGCCGGAGCCGAGGCTGCCGGCGACGAGCGAGGCGAGGCTGTCGTCGGGCGCCCCCGGCGACACCCGGCTGCCGTCGTCGGCGGGGCCGATCGGCCAGGTGGCGAGCAGCCAGCCGAGGTCGAGCAGCGGGTCGCCGATCGTGCACATCTCCCAGTCGACGATCGCCGCCACCTCCGGCCGGTCGGGGGCGACCAGCACGTTGGCCACGTGGAAGTCGCCGTGCATGATCCCCGGCCGCCACGACGTGGGCCGGTTGGCCTCGAGCCAGGACGCGACCTCGTCGAGGCCGGGGATGTCGGGGCCCGGGTAGCCGGGCAGCTCGCCGTAGCCCTCGAGCTCGGCCATCCACCGGGGCACCTGGCGCTCGAGGAACCCCTCGGGCCGGCCGAAGTCGGCGAGCCCGACCGCGACGTGGTCGACCGAGCCGAGCCGGGCGGCGGCGTCGGCGACCGAGAGGCCTAACCGGCGGCGTCCGTCGGGGTCGTCGGCGACGGCCGCCGGCAGCTCGACGGTGGGGTTGACGCCGTCGACGGGCGCCATGAGGTAGAAGACCGCGTCGGTCACGCCCTCGTCGGGCTCACCCGGGCCGGCGACGAAGGCCGGGTGGGGCACGTCGGTGCCGGCCAGGGCCCGCAGGACCCGGGCCTCGCGTCGCATGACCTCGTTGCTGGAGCGGCGCAGGTGGCGGGGGCCGCGGCGGAGCACGTACGACCGGCCGCCCCGCTCGAACCGCAGCAGCAGGTTCTGCGTGCCACCCGGCAGGACCGTGGCCCCGGTGATCGGGCCGTCCGGCAGGCCCCGGGCGTCCATCCACCGGGCGAGCGCCGCCAGGTCGACGAGGTCGGCGCCGGTGTCCGTGCCCGCCGGGGGGCTCACGGCGCCGCCTCGGCGGTGTCGGAGGACGCCGGCTCGTCGCCGGCCGCGGCCCGGCCCCGCTCCCGCTCGGCGATGAGGCGCCGGGTCTCCTCGGCGACGGGGGCGGAGAGCAGGCCGGTGACGAGGTCGACGAGGTCGCTGACGAACAGCCGGTCGTCGGTGTGGGGGCCCGACCGGGCCCGCCGCCCGACCTCGATGGCGGCGAAGCGGATGGCGGCGAACCGGCGGTGCAGCCGGCTGGCGTCCTCGCCCAGGACCCGGCCGGCGAGCTGCCGCCAGCGGTTGATGCTGGAGGCGGGGTTCTCGAGGTCGGCGGGGTCGACGACCGCCCGGGGCCGGTTCATGAGGTCGGCCATGATCTGCAGGTACTCTGGCCCGCCGTCGGGGTCGGCGAGCTTGGCGGCCATCGGCCGCACCAGGGCGCCGGCCAGGGCACGCACGTCGTCGCGGCCCTCGGCCTCGTAGGCGTCGAGCATGGCGTGGCGCCGGGCCTCGACGTCGCGCCGGTGCTTGGCGATGAGCGCCCGCAGGAGGCCGTCGCGGTCCCGGAAGTGGTACTGGAGCGCGGACGCGTTCTTGGCGCCGGCCGCCCGGTTGATCTCGCGCAGGCTGACGCCGTCGATGCCGTGCTCGGCGAAGAGGCGCTCGGCCGCGCTGATCAACCTGTCCGTCGTCGGCGCGCTGTCATGCATGTGCATTAGACCCTAGTCCGCCCGCATTCCCGATTGCAGCTGCACTGCAGACAGTCTCGCCGATCGCCGTCCGGTGCGCCGCACCGGCGCCCGCCCGCCGCGCCGAGCCGCACCGCCTGCCGCCGGACACGACCGACGGCGCCGGCGATCGCCGCCGAGGTGTGACCTCGGACCGGAGCGACCCGGGCACCGTGCGCGGCGGCGCCGCGGCGGGTCCCGGCTCGGTCCTACCCTCGTGCCCCATGGCGGCAACGGGCCGGGCCAGCGTGACAGCGGACCAGGCGATCGCGTACCGGGTCGCCGCCCACAACCTCCACGAGCCGCTGCCCCCCGACCGCCTCGTCGACGCCGCCGCCGTGGCCGGCGTGCAGGACACGCCGCCGGGCAACGCCGGGGTCGCCCTGGCGGCCCGGGTCCGGGGGCTGCGCCCCGAGGACCTCGAGTCCGCGCTGCTCGACGAGCGCTCGCTGCTGCGCATGCTCAGCCTGCGGGGCGCGGCCCACGTCGTGCCCCGGCGGGACGGCATGGTCTTCGGCCCCGGGGCGCTGGCGGCCGACGAGGCCTCGCTGCGCGAGCAGCTGGGCCCGGCCGTCGAGGCCGTCGACGCCGCCGGCATGTCGGCGCGGGAGGCGCTCGGCACGGTCGTCGGTGTCGTGGCCGCGGTGCTCGCCGACGCCGAGCCCCGCACCAAGGGGCAGCTCAGCGAGGCGCTGCACGACCGGCTGCCCGCCGAGCTGCTGCCCTGGTGCGACGTCTGCGACGTCCACCACGTCCCCGAGCAGCTGCTCCGCTTGGCCGGCACGGCGGGAGCCTTCGTCTACGGCTGGCCGCAGGGCGGCCGCCAGACGCTCATGGCCACCGACATCTGGCTGGGGTCGCCGCTGGGCGGCGGCCTCGCCGCGGCCCGGCTGGAGCTGGTGCGGCGGTTCGTCCACGCCTACGGCCCGGTGACCGCCCGCCACTTCGCGGCCTGGACCGGCATCTCCCCCGACGAGGCCCGCGAGCGGTTCCTCGAGCTCGGCGACGAGCTGGTGGACGTGAAGCTCGACGGCGCCAACGCCGTCGTGCTGGCCGCCGACCGCGAGCTGCTCGCCGACCCGCCCTTCGCCGTCGGGGCCCGGCTGCTGCCCGCCGGCGACCCGTTCCTCGCCCAGCGGGACCGGTCGACCCTGCTGCCCGACAAGGCGCACCAGCGGGCGCTGTGGCGGCCGGCGGGCAGCCCTGGCCTCGTGCTCATGACCGGGCGGCCGGTCGGCATCTGGCGGGCCCGGCAGGCCGGGGCGCGCCTGCGGGTGACGGTCGAGCCCTTCGGGGAGCTGAACCCCCGCAAGCGCCAGGCGATCGAGCAGGCGGCCGCGGTGGTGGCGCCCTTCCGGGGGCGGGACGACGTGGAGGTCACCTTCGCCTGAGCCGGGCCGCCTTGTCGCGGACCGTGGTCGGCGCGGCATGCTGCGTGGCGTGACCGAGCCGACGACGCCGGAGGAGTTCTTCGCCGGGCAACCCCTGGGGCTCGCGACCTACGAGTGGATCCGGTCCCGGGTCGCCGAGCTGGGCGGCGCCGAGGTCCGGGTGACCGCGAGCCAGGTCGCCTTCCGCCGCCGCCAGGGGTTCGCCTTCCTGTGGCGGCCCGACCAGTACCTCGCCGACCCCGACGCCGAGGTCGTCCTCACCCTCGTGCTCGACCGCCACGACCCCTCGCCCCGCTTCACGGAGGTCGTCCACCCGGGCCGGCAGTGGGCCCACCACCTCGCGGTCCGGGACGTCGCCGACCTCGACGACGAGGTCGACGGCTGGCTGCGGGAGGCCTACGAGGACGCCGGGTGACGCTGGGCACACCCCGCGGCCGCGGGGGATGATGGGCCCATGACCGCCATCGACATCCCCCGGGCCCTCCATCGGGGCGAGGACGAGCTGCCCTTCGTCGACCTGGGCGACGGGTCGGAGCTGCAGCTGCTGCAGTGCGACGTCGAGGCCGGCCTGTGGGTGATCCGCACCCGGTTCCCGGCCGGCTACGTCGTGCAGACGCACAAGCACACCGGCGAGGTGTTCGCCTTCACCATCACGGGGCGGTGGCGCTACGCCGAGTACCCGGAGGTGAACACCGCCGGGTCGTACCTCTACGAGCCGGCGGGCTCGGTGCACACGCTCGTCGTCCCCGAGGACGACGAGGGCGTGACCGACGTCTGGTTCGCCATCCGTGGCGCCAACCTGAACCTCGACGCCGACGGCAACGTCACCAGCGTCATCGACGCCGGGGTGGTGCGGGACTTCTACCTCGCCGCCTGCGAGAGCGCGGGGCACCCCCGGCCGGCCGTCATCGGCCTCTGACCCGCGGCGTCAGCGGGGCCCGAGCAGCGCGGCCGCGAGGTCGCGCCCGAGCTCGTCGCCGATCGGGGCCCCGGTGACGAGCTGCTCGAGGACGGCCGACAGCAGCGCCCGCCGCACGATCCGGGCCGCGACCGGCGGGCGGTGGGCGGATCCGGGCGGGGCGTGCCCCGGCCGGCGGTCCCGGCCGCCACGGGCCACCACGGGCCGCCGGCCCGGTCCGCCGTGCCGGCCGGCCCGGTGACGGATCGTTATCAAGCAAGAGTGGGATAGTGACCCGGGAATTCGGTTAGATTCACCCAGTGGCGAGCCATGATCCTCGTTCGATTCTGAAGGAACGCCCATCGGCCGGTGTGATCGGCGGTCTGATCGCGGCCGGGATCTGCGCCCTGGTGTCGTTCTCCATCGACATCCTCAACGGCGACCCGGTGCACTTCGCGATCGCGCTCGGCCTCGCGGTGGCGCCGGTCCCGCTGCTGCTGGCCCTCGTGCTCGCGCTCGACCGCCTGGAGCCGGAGCCGCGCGCCCAGCTGATCTTCGCGTTCGCCTGGGGCGCCGGCGTCGCGGTGCTCTTCGCCGGCCTGCTCAACACGTTCAACCTGATCCTGGTCACGCGCCACATCGGCGACGCCGAGGACGCCCGCGCCCTGGTCGCCACGTTCGGGGCGCCCCCGGTCGAGGAGACCCTCAAGGGGCTGGTGCTCCTCGGGCTGCTGCGGTTCCGGCGGCAGGAGCTCGACGGGCCCACCGACGGGATCATGTACGCGAGCATGGTGGGCCTGGGCTTCGCCATGTCGGAGAACGTCGGCTACTACCTCGCCC
>PKRH01000127.1 GCA_017577565.1 Thermoanaerobacterales bacterium
GCTCCTCCGCGGCGCGGAACACGTCCTCGTCGAGCTCGCGCATCTCGATCTCCTCGCCCGACTGGGCCAGGACCTCGACGTTGAGGCAGAGCGCCTGCATCTCCTTGATGAGCACCTTGAAGCTCTCCGGGATGCCCGGCTCGGGGATGTTCTCGCCCTTGACGATGGCCTCGTACACCTTGACCCGGCCGAGGACGTCGTCCGACTTGATGGTCAGCAGCTCCTGGAGGCAGTAGGCGGAGCCGTAGGCCTCGAGGGCCCACACCTCCATCTCGCCGAACCGCTGGCCGCCGAACTGGGCCTTACCGCCGAGCGGCTGCTGGGTGATCATCGAGTACGGGCCGGTCGACCGGGCGTGGATCTTGTCGTCGACCAGGTGGGCCAGCTTGAGGATGTAGACGTAGCCCACCGTGATCGGCTGGTCGTAGGGCTCGCCGGTCCGGCCGTTGTAGAGGATGGCCTTGCCGTCGGGCCGGATCAGCCGCTTGCCGTCGGGCGACTCGGGCCGGATGTTCGAGAGGATCTGCTTGATCGTCGGGTGCTTGCCCGACGCCTCCTCCTCGTCCCAGTTGGCGCCGTCGAAGACCGGCGAGGCGATGAGCGTCGACGCCTGCGTCGTGGGCCGGGTCTTGCGCTCGGTGCCGCGCACCGGCTCGTCCCCGACGACCTCGCCGTTGTGCTCCCAGCCCCAGCGGGCCGCGTAGCCGAGGTGGGCCTCCATGACCTGGCCCACGTTCATGCGGGACGGGACGCCGAGCGGGTTGAGGATGATGTCGACCGGCGTGCCGTCGGCGAGGAACGGCATGTCCTCGATGGGGAGGATCTTGGCGATGACGCCCTTGTTGCCGTGGCGGCCGGCCAGCTTGTCGCCCACCGAGATCTTGCGGCGCTGGGCGACGTAGACCCGCACGAGCTGGTTGACGCCGGGCGGCAGCTCGTGGCCGTCCTCGCGGGTGAACACCTTGACGTCGATGACCTTGCCCGACTCGCCGTGGGGCACCTTGAGCGAGGTGTCCCGGACCTCGCGGGCCTTCTCGCCGAAGATGGCCCGCAGCAGGCGCTCCTCGGGGGTCAGCTCGGTCTCGCCCTTCGGCGTGACCTTGCCGACCAGCACGTCGCCGGCGTCGACCTCGGCGCCGATGCGGATGATGCCCCGGTCGTCGAGGTCCTTGAGGATGTCCTCGGACAGGTTGGGGATGTCCCGGGTGATCTCCTCGGGGCCGAGCTTGGTGTCGCGGGCGTCGATCTCGTGCTCGTGGATGTGGATCGACGTGAGCACGTCGTCCCGCACCAGCCGCTCGGAGAGGATGATGGCGTCCTCGAAGTTGTAGCCCTCCCAGGGCATGAAGGCCACGAGGAGGTTCTTGCCGAGCGCCAGCTCGCCGTTGTCGGTCGAGGGCCCGAGGGCGAGGATGTCGCCCTTCTTGAACGACTCGCCCTCGCGCACCAGCGGCTTCTGGTTGATGCAGGTGTCCTGGTTCGACCGCTCGAACTTGAGCAGCTTGTAGACCC
This sequence comes from Thermoanaerobacterales bacterium, assembly GCA_017577565.1. Lineage (GTDB taxonomy): Bacteria > Actinomycetota > Acidimicrobiia > Acidimicrobiales > VFJN01 > ZC4RG19. The sequence continues at coordinate 1,513 of PKRH01000127.1, forward strand.
GCTTGCCGAGCTTGCGGTACTCGACCGTGATGAGGTCGCCCGACACCTCGGTGGCGACGCCGTCGTCCTCGGCGATGACCATGTCGGTGGCGTCGCGGGCGGCCCGGGCCTCGACGCCCGTGCCGATGAACGGGGCCTCGGCCCGGATCAGCGGCACGGCCTGCTTCTGCATGTTGGCGCCCATGAGCGCCCGGTTGGCGTCGTCGTGCTCGAGGAACGGGATGAGCGACGTGGCCACCGAGACGATCTGCTTGGGCGACACGTCCATGAGGTCGACCTCGGACGGCGGCACCGTCGAGATGTCGGTGGTGGCCGCGAAGTAGCTCTCCCGCTCGAGCTGGGCCCGCAGGTTCTCGAGCGTGGCCGCCTGCGGCGACCGCCGGACGAGCACCCGGTCGTTGACGAACCGGCCGTTCTCGTCGAGCGGCTCGTTGGCCTGGGCGACGACGTAGTCCTCCTCCTCGTCGGCCGTCAGCCAGACGATCTCGTCGGTCACCCGGCCGTCGACGACCTTGCGGTAGGGGGACTCGATGAAGCCGAAGTCGTTGACCCGCGCGTAGGTCGAGAGCGCGCCGATGAGGCCGATGTTCGGGCCCTCGGGCGTCTCGATCGGGCACATGCGGCCGTAGTGGCTGAAGTGGACGTCGCGGACCTCGAAGCCGGCGCGCTCCCGCGACAGGCCGCCGGGCCCGAGGGCGTTCAGGCGCCGGCGGTGGGTGAGCCCCGACAGGGGGTTCACCTGGTCCATGAACTGCGAGAGCTGGCTGGTGCCGAAGAACTCCTTGATGGCGGCGACGACCGGCCGGATGTTGATGAGCGTCTGCGGCGTGATGGCCTCGACGTCCTGGGTCGTCATGCGCTCGCGGACCACCCGCTCCATGCGGGACAGGCCGATCCGCACCTGGTTCTGGATCAGCTCGCCGACCGAGCGGATGCGGCGGTTGGCGAAGTGGTCCTGGTCGTCGAGCCGGTAGCCGGGCTCGGCGTTGACCAGGTGGAGCAGGTAGGTGCAGGCCGCGAGGATCTCGCACCGGCTGAGGACCGACTGCCCGGGCTCGGGGCGGTCGAGCAGGCCCCGCTCCTCGAGCATCGGGAACATCTCGGCCAGCTTCTCGATCTCGGGGCCGAGCTTGCGGTCGAGCTTGTAGCGCCCGACCCGGGACAGGTCGTAGCGCCGCGGCTCGAAGAAGGCGTTGCGGAAGTAGAGGCGGGCCGACTCCACCGAGGGCGGCTCGCCCGGCCGGGCCCGCTTGTAGATCTCGACCAGGGCCTCGTCCTGGGTGGGCGCGAGGTCGCGGTCCTTCTCCCACTGGCCCTCGAGGAAGGGGAACTGCCGGACGAACGCGTCGAGGAACCCGGGCGCGTTCTCCTCGTCGTAGCCGAGGGCCCGGAGCAGCACGAACAGGCTCAGGCGGCGCTTGCGGGCGACGCGGGTGCCGGCGGTGACGTCCTTGCCCGGCTTCTGCTCGACGTCGAACTCGATCCACTCGCCCCGGTAGGGGTGGATCGTGCCCTTGACGAGCTGGTGCTTGGCCAGGTTGCGCAGGCGGTAGCGCTCACCGGGCTCGAAGATGACACCGGGCGACCGCACGAGCTGCGACACGACGACGCGCTCGGTGCCGTTGATCACGAAGGTGCCCTTCTCGGTCATCATGGGGAAGTCGCCCATGAAGACCGTCTGCTCCTTGATCTCGCCCGTCGTGGCGTTGATGAAGCGGGCCCGGACGAAGATGGGCGCGGAGAAGGTCATGTCCTTCTCCTTGCACTCCTCCACCGAGAACTTCGGCGGCGGCCGGAGGTCCTCGTCGTCGGGGTCGAACTCCAGCTCGAGCTGCAGCGTCTCGGTGAAGTCCTTGATGGGCGAGATGTCGGCGAAGGTCTCCTTCAGGCCCCGCTCGAGGAACCACTTGAAGGATTCCCGCTGGATCGCGATGAGGTCGGGAAGCGGCAGGACCTCTTCGATGTTCGCGAACGAGTACCGATCCCGGATGCGAGTGGACAACGAATCACTCCTCAGTGGGTTCGGTCGGCCCTGAACCGGGTCGCGCACGCGCGCCCGCACGCCATGGCCAAGCCGGGGACGAGCCTGCTGTGCGCGGGCGCGCCGAAGCCGCTCGAAGAGTCGGCGAGGCGGGACCACAGACGCACGGCAACCGACCATGCTAGGCCGTCGGTGCCTACCGCACAACCCCGCGGAACGGCAGGGCCACCCGACACGAGTGCGCCTCGGGTCCGGCCGTCACGGCTGGTCGGAGGGTAAGCCCCGGCACCGCCGCGGTCAACCCCGGCGCCGGGAGCGTGGCGCGGCCGGTACGCACCGTGCGGGCCGTCGGCCCGGGCGAACGCCGGCCCCGGCGGCGGCCCGGCGCGGCGGAGCCCGGCCCACGGCGGGCCGGGCTCCCCTCGACGGTCGGTGGGCGGCGCGTGGCCGCCCCGGTCACTTGAGCTCGACGGTGGCGCCGGCGCCCTCGAGGGCCGCCTTCGCCTTCTCCGCCTCCTCCTTGCTGACCTTCTCGAGGACCGGCTTGGGCGCGGACTCGACCAGGTCCTTGGCCTCCTTCAGGCCGAGGTTGGTGAGGGCGCGCACCTCCTTGATGACGGCGATCTTCTGACCGCCGGCCTCGGTGAGGACGACGTCGAACTCGTCCTTCTCCTCCTCGGCCGGGGCCTCCTCGCCCGGCGCGCCGGCACCGGGCGCCGCCGCCACGGCCACCGGGGCCGCCGCGGTCACGCCGAAGCGCTCCTCGAACTCCTTGAGCAGCTCGCTCAGCTCGAGGACGGTCATGTTGGAGATCGCGTCGAGGATCTCGTCCTTGGTCGCCATGTTCAGCTCTCCTCCGTGGTGGGCTCGGCCGCGTCCGCGGCCGGGGCATCGTTCGTGTCGGTCGGTGTGGCGCCGTCGGGAGCGGCACCGCCCTTCTCGATGAGGGCGGACAGCCCGTAGGCGAAGTTGCGCGGCAGGGCCTGGAGCAGGCCGGCGAACTGCTGCAGCGGCGCGGCCAGCGCGCCGGCCAGCTTGGCGAGCAGCACCTCGCGGGGCTCGACGTCGGCCAGGGCCCGGGCGTCCTCGGCGGACAGCAGGGCGTTGTCCATGACCCCGCCCTTGACCACCAGCGCCGGGTGGTTCCTGGCGAAGTCGCGCAGCGCCTTCGCCACCGTGACCGGGTCGCCGGGCCTGCCGTCGTCGGTCTCGGGCACGAACGCGATGGCGGTCGGCCCGGTCAGCAGCTCGTCCAGGTCGAGGCCCACCTCACGGGCCGCGAACCGGACCAGCGTGTTCTTGTAGACCTTGTACTCGCCGCCCGCCTCGCGCAGGGCGCGGCGCAGCTCGCTGATCGCCGCCACGTCGAGGCCGCGGTACTCGGTCAGAAGGGCCGCGCTCGAGCGGCTGAGGCGCTCGCGCACCTCCTCCACCACGGCAACCTTCTCCGGTCTGGGGTTCTCCACTGACACCTCCTTTCCGTGTGCTCGGACGCTCGCACCTGCGAACGCCCCGCGCCCACGCCACCGGCCACGCCGGGGAGGTGTCGGAGAGTCCGCCTGCTCAGGCGGGCCGCAGCGGCCCTTTCAGCCCGTCCCGCGGCTCGCGGGGGTGGGCACCGGAGGTCTTCGGCGAGCGAAGTCGGTTGTTGTCGGCGAACGGGCAGCCTACCGGCCGCCCCGAGGCCGCCCCTAGGCGGCGACCTCGTCGGCCCCGGGCCGCAGGCGGCCGGGGTCGACCTTGACGCCGGGCCCCATCGTCGAGCTGACCGTGATCTTCCGGATGTAGCGGCCCTTGGCCGCCGCCGGCTTGGCCCGGTTCAGCTCGTCGACGACCGCCCGGAAGTTCTCGAGCAGGGCGGCGGTGTCGAAGGACGCCTTGCCGATCGGCACCGCCACGTTGCCGTAGCGGTCGGTGCGGAACTCGACCTTGCCGCCCTTGAAGTCGGCGACCGCCTTGGCCACGTCCGGGGTGACCGTGCCCGTCTTGGGGTTGGGCATGAGGCCCCGGGGGCCGAGGATCCGGCCCAGCCGGCCCACGACCGGCATGAGGTCGGGCGTCGCGATCGTGACGTCGAAGTCGAGCATGCCGCCCTCGATCTCGGCGGCCAGGTCGTCGGCGCCGACGATGTCGGCCCCGGCCTCGCGGGCCGCGGCGGCCGCCTCGCCGGCCGCGAACACCGCGACGCGGACCTCCTTGCCGGTGCCCGCCGGCAGCCCGACCGTGCCCCGCACGACCTGGTCGGCCTTGCGGGGGTCGACGCCGAGGCGGACGACCATCTCGACGGTCTCGTCGAAGTTGGCCTTGGCCAGCGACCGGACGAGCTCGAGCGCCTCGCCCGGCGTGTGCAGCCGCTGGCGGTCGAACCGCTGCAGCGAGTCGCGGTACTTCTTGCCGTGCTTCGCCATGGTGGCTCCCTCGTGGTGTCGGCGGCCGGCGGGCGAGGTCCTCCCGGCGCGGCCGGATGGTGGGTGTGCGATCAGGAGGCGACCGTGATGCCCATCGAGCGGGCCGTGCCGATGACCTGGGCCTTGGCCGACTCGAGGTCGTAGGCGTTCAGGTCGGGCATCTTGATCTTGGCGATCTCCTCGATCTGCGCCTCGGTGACCGTGCCGACCTGCTCGCGGCCCGGCGCGGTCGAGGCCTTGTCGATGCCCGCGGCCTCGCGCAGCAGCACCGGCGTCGGCGGGGTCTTGAGGACGAAGCTGAACGAGCGGTCCTCGTAGATGGTGATCTCGACCGGGACGATCGTGCCCCGCTGGCTCTCGGTCTGCGCGTTGTACGCCTTGCAGAAGTCCATGATGGCCACGCCGTGCGGGCCCAGCGCGGTGCCGACCGGCGGCGCGGGCGTGGCCTGGCCGGCGGGGATCTGGATCTTGACGACGGCCAGCACCTTCTTCTTGGCCATGGGGGTTCCTCTCGGGAGTGCGTGGGACCCGACGCCGACGGCGCCGGAGGGTGGACGCGGGCGTCAGACGCGACCGACAAGTCTGCCCGGCGCGGGCGGCGACCTGCCAGTCCGGCGCCTGCCCGCCGGGATCAGAGCTTGGCGACCTGCGAGAACTCGAGCTCGACCGGCGTCTCCCGGCCGAAGATGTTGACCAGCACCTTGAGCCGGAGCTGGTCCTCGTTGATCTCGATGACCTCGCCGGAGAAGTCGGCGAACGGCCCCTCCTTGACCCGGACCGTGTCGCCCAGCTCGTACTCGAGCCGGGGCTTGGCCCGGGCGGCGGCCTGCTCCTCGCCGGCCTTCGGCATGAGGAAGGCCTCGACGTCGCGCCGGGGCAGCGGCGACGGCTTGGCCCCCTGGCCGACGAAGCCGGTGACGCCGGGCGTGTTGCGGATGACCGTCCACGCCTTGTCGTCGAGCTCGGCCCGCACGAGCAGGTAGCCCGGGAACATCTTCCGCTGGCTGACCACCCGCTTGCCGTTCTTGAAGTCGACGTAGTCCTCCATGGGGATGACGACTTCGTAGACGGCGTCCTCGGCGTTCATCGACCGGATGCGGGCCTCGAGGTTCTGCTTGACCTTCTTCTCGTAGCCCGACTGCGTGTGGACGACGAACCAGCGGCCCGGCCGGAGCCAGGGGTTGTCGACCTGCGCCTGCTCCTCGATGAGCTGCTCGTCGCTGACGACCTCGGCCTCGCCGGCCGCGTCGCCGCCCTCCCCGGGCGCCTCGCCGGTCGCGGCCTCGGCGGCCTCGCCCTCCACGGCGCCCTCGTCGACCGCGGCGGCGGGCTCGTCCTCGGCCGGCTCGGCGCCGGCGACCTCGCCCGCGTCGGCGGTGGGGGCGCTCTGGAGGGTGTCGTCGGTGTCGATCTCGCTCATCGTTCGAACAGCTTGAAGACAGCTTCGCCGAAGGCGAAGTCGAGGGTAGCGATGTAGGCGGTCAACACGACCACCGTGATCAGGACGATGACCGAGTAGTTGATGACCTCGGGGCGGGTGGGCCAGGCGACCTTGCGCAGCTCGCCCCGCACCTCGCGCAGGAACTGGACCGGTCCGGTGCGCTCGTCCCGCGAGCGGGCCGGCCGAGGGGCCTGCGGCGCCGGGCGCTTGCGGGGGGCCGGCGCGCCGTCGGCGCCGAGCTGCCCCTGCTTCTGCAGCATGCGCTTCTGCTGTCGGTTCATCGCCATGGCGAGGCCCTCGGGGACGACGTCGGGGACGGGGAGGGAGCAGGGCAGGAGGGACTCGAACCCCCAACCTGCGGTTTTGGAGACCGCTGCTCTGCCAGTTGAGCTACTGCCCTCGGTCTGAAACCGCGCCAGCCTATCCCGAGGCCGGCGCCGCGGGACAATGCGGCCCCCGACCCGCCGGGCCGCCGGGCAGGGCCCGGATCAGCCCGCCAGGCGGGTGCGCCGGCTGCGGGTGGCGAAGACCAGCGCCCCGGCAGCGCCGGCGGCCGTGGCCGCCGCGAGGCCACCAAGATAGGCGATGCGCCGGCCCGACAGCACCGACCGGATCGCGTGGCGCTCGCCCGCCTCCTCGATGCCGGCGAGGATCTCGGCCAGCAGCCCCGGCGCCGGCTCGATGACCTCGGTGCGCAGCTGGCGCATGGCCCGGAGCAGCTTCCGGTACTGCACGACCTCGGCCTGGCACCGCAGGCACCGCTCGACGTGGCGCCGCTCGGCCCGGCCGAGCCGCGCGTCGCCGTCGACGGTGGCGGCCAGCGCCTCGGACAGCTCCTCACACAGCACGTCGTTCACCTCCCCTGGGCATCTCAGACCGCACGCCGTCCCTCCCGGCGCGGGAAGAGCTCGTCGCGCAGCTTCTTCCGGGCACGGTGCAGGCGCACCTTCGCCGCCGACTCGGAGATGCCCAGCTCGGCAGCGATCGCCTCGTGCGGCAGCTCGTAGACGTCGCGGAGGACGACGACGGCCCGCAGGCGGGGCGGGAGCCCGTCGAGGGCGGCGAGCAGCCGGTCGCGCAGGTCGTCGCCGTCGGCCCGCAGCTGCGGGTCGCGGTCGGGGTGGCCGTCGGGGACCGACGCCGCCTCGTCCAGGTCGTGGTGGCGGTGGCGGCTGCGCCGCCCCAGGTGCGTCGCCGCGCAGTTGGCGGTGATCCGGTACATCCAGGTGGTGAACTGCGCGTCGCCCCGGAACCGCCGCAGGCCCCGGTAGGCCCGCAGGTAGGCCTCCTGCACGACGTCGCGGGCGTCCTCCTCGTCGCCCGTCAGGCGGTAGGCGAGCGTGTAGGTGTCGGCGTGGGTCGCGCGCACCAGCTCCTCGAACGCGGACCGGTCCCCGTCGCGGGCGGCCGCGACGAGCTCGCTGACGTCGCGCGCGCTCTCACGTGGCATCGCCGGCTTCGACCTCGCCGGGTCCGGGCGGGTTACGAGACGATCCGGTGACGATCCCGGGGGCGGGGGCGAGGCCGGGCCGGAACGGCGACAGCCCCGCCGCAGGGCGGGGCTGTCGGTCTGCGTCCGTCGCACGGCTGCCCGCGACGGCACCCGCGGGCCGGCGCGGGCTCAGCGGGTCTCCTTGTGCACCGTGTGGCGCCGCTCCCAGCGGCAGTACTTCTTGAGCTCGATGCGCTCGCGGTCGTTCATCCGGTTCTTCGTCGTGATGTAGTTGCGCCGCTTGCACGACGTGCACTCGAGGGTGACCTGCACCCGCTTCTCACCGGCCTTGGCCATCGCAGTGCTCCTACTTGATGATCTTGGTGACGCGGCCGGAGCCGACGGTGCGGCCGCCTTCGCGGATGGCGAACAGCAGGCCCTCGTCCATGGCGATCGGCGCGATCAGCTCCACGGTCATCTCGGTGTTGTCGCCCG
>PKRH01000128.1 GCA_017577565.1 Thermoanaerobacterales bacterium
CCCCCGCGGGGAGCCCCGTCAGCGGCCGTGCCGCTCGTCGGGGGCGGCCGGGGGCGCCGGGGCGGCGGCCGCCGTGCCGTTGCCGGCGACACCGTTGGCCCCGGCACCCTCGGCGGTGCCGTCGGGCCCGCCGGCGCTCCGCCCGTTCGCCTCGGCGCCGTCGGCCGTGGCGTCGTCCGCGGGCTCGCGGTCGGCCGGGGTGATGCTCACCCGCCTGATGCGGCGGCCCTGGATGCGCTGGGCGGTCAGCCGCCAGCCGTCGATCGTCACCGACTCGCCCTCGTCGGGCACGTGGCCGAGGCGGTCGTAGACGAGGCCGCCGATCGTGTCCCAGTCGCCCTCGGGCAACGAGGCCCGGAGCAGGTCGTTGACCTGGTCGAGCGGCGTGCGCCCGTGGACCCGGATGCCGCCGCCCGGCAGCGGCTCGACGATGGGGTCGTCGACGTCGAACTCGTCGACGATCTCGCCCACCAGCTCCTCGATGATGTCCTCGAGCGTCACCAGGCCGGCCGTGCCGCCGTACTCGTCGACGACGATCGCCATGTGGAACTTCTCCCGCTGCATCTCGCGCAGCATGTCCGGCACCCGCTTGGTCTCGGGGACGAAGCGGGCGGGACGGACGACCTCGGTGACCGGCAGGTCGCGCTTGCCGTCCCGCTCGGCGGCCATGAGGTCCTTGGCGTAGGCCAGCCCCACGACGTCGTCGAGGTCGTCGCCGCACACCGGGACGCGGCTGAACCCGTTGAGCAGCAGGACCTCCATGACGTCGGCGATCCGGAAGTCGGCCGGCACGGTCACCATGTCCGGCCTCGGCACCATGACCTCGCGCACGACGGTGTCGCCGAACTCGATGATCGACTCGATGAGGGCGAGCTCGTCCTCCTCGATGACGCCCTCCTCGACGCCCAGCTCGGCCACCGCCAGCAGCTCGTCGTCCGGCGACACGAACGGCCCCTGGCGCAGGCCCTTGCCCGGCAGCACGAGGTTGGTCAGCACGATCAGCGCCCTCGACGCCAGCCGGACCGGGAGGAACCGGGCCAGCGCCCGGACCGGCACGGCGACGGCCAGCGCGACCCGGTCGGCGTGGAGCAGCGCCCAGGTCTTCGGCACCGCCTCGGCCACGACGAACACGACGACGACGTCGAGCGTGATGGCCACGACGATGCCGAGCACGCCGAAGAGGCGGTTGGCCAGCACGCCGACGAGGGTCGCCTGGACGAGCTGGCAGGTGAGCAGCAGCAGGACGACCGGGGTGACGAACCGCTCGGGGTGCTCGACCAGCTCGACGAGGGCCTCGGCGCGGCGGGACGGCCGGCGGTCGGGGTCGTCGCCGCGGCGGTGCTGGTTGGCCAGGGCCTCGGCCCGGGGCCGGGTCATGCGGGTGAGCGCCGTCTCGGCGCCGGCGAGGACCATCGCCAGCACCAGCAGCACGAGGATCGCGACGAGGATCCAGGCGTCCGGGGCGCTCGTCGCGGCGAGCAGCGGTGCGGGCGCGGGCCTCACCTGGTCACCGCCGTTGGTGGAACCGTTGGAGCAGCGCCCGCTCGCGCGCCTGCATGACGGCCGCCTCCTCGGGCTCGGCGTGGTCGTGGCCGAGCACGTGGAGCACGCCGTGGACGACGAGCAGCGCCAGCTCGTCCTCCAGCGTGCCGGCGTGGTCCGGCGCCTGGCGGGCCGCCACCGCCGGGCAGACGATGACGTCGCCGAGCAGCAGCGGCAGGTCGCCGGGGTCGGGGTCGTCGCGGTCGGGGCCGGTGGTGCCGGCGTCGGGCCACCGGCCGGCCACGGCCGGGTCGTCGATGGGGAAGGCGAGCACGTCGGTCGGGCCGTCGGCGCCCATGAACCGGCGGTTCAGCTCGGCGATGGCCTCCTCCTCGACGAAGAGCAGCGACAGCTCGGCGTCGCCCCGGACCCCTTCGGCGACGAGCACGTCGCGGGCCAGCCGGACCCACCGGTCGACGTCGACGTCGACCGCCTCCTGCTCGTCGGCGCCGAACACCTGCACCTCGCCCTCGGGCCCGTGGCGGCGCGGCCCCTGGCGGGGGCGCAGGACGTCGGCGTCGTCGGACGGGTGCGACGAGCCGCCGGGGGCGTCGGGTGGCGGCTTCACGACCGCTCGGGCGCCGTCGCCGCCCCGTCGTCGAGGCGGTCGGGCTGCCCGCCCCGCTCTGCTCGCTCGTAGGCGTTCACGATGTCCTGCACGATGCGGTGCCGCACGACGTCCTTGGCCCCCAGGTGCACGAAGGCGATCCCCTCGATGCCGGCGAGGATGCGCTCCAGCGAGGTCATGCCGCTGCGGCCGGTCGGGAGGTCGATCTGCGTCATGTCGGCGGTGACGACGGCCCGCGACCCGAACCCGATGCGGGTGAGGAACATCTTCATCTGCTCCGGGGTCGCGTTCTGGGCCTCGTCGAGGATGATGAAGCTGCGGTTGAGCGTCCGGCCCCGCATGAAGGCCAGCGGCGCGACCTCGACCATGCCCCGCTCGATCAGCCGCTGGGCCCCCTCGGGCTCGACCATGTCGTAGAGGGCGTCGTAGAGCGGCCGCAGGTAGGGGTCGATCTTGGCGGCGAGGTCGCCGGGGAGGAAGCCCAGCCGCTCGCCGGCCTCGACGGCCGGGCGGGTCAGGATGATCCGCTCGACCTCCTTGGTCTGCAGCGCCTGGACGGCCATGGCGACGGCCAGCCAGGACTTGCCGGTGCCGGCCGGACCGATGCCGAAGGTGATGACGTTCTCGCGGATGGCGTCGACGTAGCGCTTCTGGCCGGCCGACTTGGGCCGGATCGTGCGGCCGCGGGCGGACCGGAGCACCTCGGCGGTCAGCACCTCGGAGGGGCGCTCGTCCTGGCGCACCATGTCGATGGTGCGGACGACGCTGGCGGGCTCGAGCCGCTGCCCCTGCTCGAGCAGCAGGACGAGCTCCTCGAACAGGTGGCCGACCTTGTCCGCCTCGTCGCCGACGATGGCGATCTCGTTGCCCCGGACGTGGATCTGGACGCTCTGGAACGCCTCCTCGACGAGGCGGAGGAGCTCGTCGCGATGGCCGAGGAGGTCGGCCATCAGGTGGTTGCCGGGGACGGAGATCTTGACCTGGGTGGATGCCACGGGACCTCCAGGTTAGGCAGAACCGCGCCGAGCCCGGCGCCCGATGCCGCGTCTACGTTCTCGCCGGTGGACCGCGCCGGCCGCCCGCCCGACCCGCCGGGGCCGCCCGGGCCCGATCCCGGCCCGTCGCCCCTGCTCGGGGAGGGCGGCGACCGGTTCGCGCGCTGGGCCGCCGAGGCCCGCGTCGAGGAGGCCGCCCGGGCCCGGGCCCGCGAGGGCTGGCTCCGCCGGCAGGCCGAGGAGAGCGCCTCGCTGGCCGGGGTCGTCGCCGACGTGCTGGAGCGGGGCGCGCCGGTGACCGTCCACACCCGGGCCGGCGGGCGGCACGCCGGGGTCGTGCGGGCGGTGGGCTCCGACGTCGTCGTGCTGGGGGCCGGCCCCGGGCCCGGGGGCGAGGTGCTGGTGCCGCTGGCGGCGGTGACGTCGCTGCGGGCCGGCCCCGGCGACGGGCCGGTGGTGGGGGACCGGCCGACCGGCGACGGCCCGACCCTCGTCGACCTGCTGGCCGACCTGGCGGCGGAGCGGGCCGCGGTGCGCGTCGTCACGGTCGGCGGCGACGCGGTGGCCGGCGAGCTGCGGGCGGTGGGGCGGGACGTCCTCGTCGTGGCGCCGAGCGGCGGCGGCGCCGCCTACGTGGCCCTGGGCGCCGTGGCCGAGGTGGCCGTCGGGTCGCCGGGGCCGGCCTGAGGACCCGGCGCGTCGCGTCGGTCACAGACGGTGGGAGGGCCGGTGGTCCTCTGTAGGGTCGGCGACTGTGAGTGGACGGCGGGTGCTGAGCGTGGTCGCAGGCCTGGGGCTGCTGGTCGCGGCGGCCTGCGGCGACGGCGGCGGGGGCACGGCCGACGACGCCGGGCGCGCCGAGACGACCGGGCCGGCCGCCGAGCGGGCCGAGGGCACGACGACGACCAGCGCCGAGCCCACCACGACCACGACGGCCGTCCCGCCGACCCCGCCGCTGACGCGCCCCGACTGGCTCGGCACCCGCGTCCTCCCGCCCGGCGGCCCCCACCCCACGCCACCGGAGCTGGACCCCCGGCGCCTGCCGACCGTCGACGTCCTGCCGCCGCCGGAGGACGGGGCCTTCCACGCGACGATCGAGCCGGTGCCGCCGGAGGTGGCCGCCCGCTCGACGTGGCAGCCGGGGTGCCCCGTCGCCCTCGAGGACCTCCGCTACGTCACGGTGACCTTCTGGGGCTTCGACGACCGCCCCCACACCGGCGAGATGCTGGTCCACCGGGACGCGGCGGAGCCGCTGACCCGGGTCTTCCGCCGCCTCTTCGAGCTGCGGTTCCCGATCGAGGACATGCGGGTCACCTCGGTCGAGGAGCTGAACGCCCCGAACACCGGCGACGCGAACGCCACCGCCGCCTTCGTGTGCCGCCCGACCCGGGGCTCGTCCCGGTGGTCGGAGCACGCCTACGGGCTGGCGGTGGACGTCAACCCGTTCCAGAACCCCTACGTGAAGGACGGCGACGTCACGCCCGGCCTGGCGACGTCGTACACCGACCGGTCCGACGTGCGGCCGGGGATGATCGTGCCCGGCGCCGGCGTGGTCGAGGCGTTCGCCGAGATCGGCTGGGGCTGGGGCGGCGCCTGGGACGACCCGAAGGACCACATGCACTTCAGCGCCGCGGGCCGCTGAGCCGGCCGGCGACCCCCGCCGGCGGCGGGCCCTCGGCGGGGCGGCGGTCAGCTCGCCAGCGCGTGCACGGCCGCGACCGCGCTGCGGCGCCGGATCATCATGAGCTCCGAGGTCCGGAAGCTCGCCACCCGCTCGCTCCAGGAGTCGACGACCTCCCGGCCCTCGCCGCGCCGGAAGAAGGTGGTCATGGGGCCCTCTTGCTGGTAGGTGTCGGCGCCCTCGACGACCTCGACGGCGCCGTCCCGCAGGATCACCTCGAACGTCGGCATGCGGTCACCGTACGGCGACCACCCTGTGCGCTACGAGAGGGCCAACCCTGTGGATTGCGGAAGTTGTCCACAGCGCCAGGCGCAGGCCGGCGCCGCGGTCAGCTGGGCTCGTCGCCGCGAGCGGCCGGCTCGGGGTAGAGGTGCTCGAGCTCGCCGGGCTGGATGCGCGACCGGTTGATGAACTCGTCGACCTCGTGGCTGCGCAGCCGGATGACCCGGCCGAAGCGGTAGGCGGGGAGCTCGCCGTGGTCGATGAACCGGTAGAGCGTCCGGGGCGTGATGCCGAGCCGACGTGCCGCTTCCTGGGTCGAGAGCCACTCGGTCTCGTCTGTGTTCACACGGCCACATTACCAACTCGTGTGTTGTTTGGGCACTTTTCGGTCAACTCGGGCTGCACTGTGACCACCACGTAAGGTGTCGGTCCGGCCACGTCCGTTCGGCGGGTGGCCGGCCCGGGCGGGTGGTGACGGACGGTGACCACTGGGGGAGACCACGCGGGGGAGAGGTGACAGGGACCGATGGTGACCACGACGCGCCCGCCGACCGCCACGCCCACCGACGAGCCCGGGCCACCGCACCGGCGGGTCGTCGTCCGCTCGCCGGGGCTGCCCGGGGGTCGGGCGGTCCTCGGCGGCCTGCTCGTCGCCCTGGCCGGCGTCGGCACGTTCGTCGCCTGGCGCCAGGCCTCGGGCGTGCCCGACACCGCCTACGCGGTCGCGGCCCGGGGCCTCGAGCCCGGCCAGCCGGTGACCGCCGCCGACGTCCGCCTCGTGCCGGTCGACCTGCCGCCGGAGGTGGCGCGCGGGGCGTTCTCGTCCGTCGCCGAGGTGGACGGGCGCGTCGCCCTGGCGCCGGTGGGCGAGGGGGAGCTGCTGCAGGCCGGCGCGCTCAGCGACCAGGGCCCGGCCGGCCGGGCCGCCGAGGTGTCGATCGCGCTCGATCGGGCGCTGGCGGTCGACGGGCGCCTCGCCGGCGGGGACACCGTCGACGTCTACGCCACCGACCAGGACCAGACCCTCCTGGTGGCCGAGGGGGTGCAGGTCGTGGCGGTGACCGAGGGGGGCGGGTTCGGGGACGGCAGCGTGCTCACCGTGACCCTGGCGCTCCCGCCGGGGACCGACCGGGTGCCGCTCGTCCACGCGGCGAGGGCCGGCGAGGTGACGCTCGTGCGGACGACGCACCTGGCTCCCGGGGGCGGGTGAGTGGCCGCCGACCGCTACGTGCTGCTCGGGCTGGCCGGCGTGCGGGCCCGGTGGTTCGGCGAGGTCGCCCGGTGGGCGACGACCGCCGTCGTGCCCGTCGACTTCGTCAAGGTCGTCTCCGCCGAGGAGGCGAGGACCCGGCTGCGCTCCGGCCGGCCGTTCTCGGCGCTGCTGGTCGACGGCGGGCTGGCCGCGCTGGACCGGGACCTCGTCGAGGTGGCCGCCGCGCACGGCGTCGCGGTCGTCGCGGTCGACGACGGCCGCACCGCCCGCCCGTGGTCCGACCTCGGCGTGCAGGCGGTGCTGCCCGCCACCTTCGGCCCGGACGACCTGCGGGCCGCGCTGCGGGCGGTGGCGTCCCCCATCCCGCGGGGCGAGCCGGGCCCGGCGCCCCCGGGCCCGGCGACGGCGGAGGTCGCCCCGGCCTGGCGGGGCCGGTTCGTCGCCGTGACCGGCGCCGGCGGCACCGGCCGCTCGACGCTCGCCGCCGCCCTGGCCGCCGGGCTGGCCGGCGATCCGCGCGACCGCGGCCTCGTCGTCCTCGCCGACCTGGCGCTGCACGCGCAGCAGGCGCTGCTCCACGACGCCGGCGACGTCGTGCCCGGGCTGCTCGAGCTCGTCGAGGCCCACCGGGCCGGCGAGCTGGCGCCGGAGGAGGTGCGGGCGCTGTGCTTCGCGCTGGCCGACCGGGGCGTCGACCTGCTGGCCGGCCTGCGCCGGCACCGCGACTGGACGGCGCTGCGGCCCCGGGCGACGGCCGCGGCGCTGGACTCGCTGTGCCGCACCTACCGCTACGTGGTGGCCGACGTCGACGCCGACGTGGAGGGCGAGCGGGAGTGCGGGTCGACCGACGTCGAGGACCGCAACGTGCTGGCCCGCCAGGCGCTCGGGGGCGCCGACCTCGTGCTGGCCGTCGGGCTGCCGGGGATCACCGGGGTGCACGCCCACCTCCGGGTGGTGCGCGACCTGCTGGAGCTCGGCGTCCCTCCGGAGCGCATCGTCCCGGTGGTCAACCGGGCGCCCCGCTCGCCGCGCCTGCGGGCCGAGCTGGCCGGGGCGTTCACCACGCTCTTGGGGGCCGCGGCGCCCGGCGCGGCGCTGGCGTCGACGCCGGTGTTCGTCCCCGAGCGCCGCCGCGTCGCCGAGGCGTTCCACGACGGGCTCCCGCCGCCCGCGGCGCTGGTGCGACCGCTCGTCGGCGCGGTGCGGGGGCTGCTGGAGCGGGCCCGGCACGCGGCGCCGGCCCGCCGGGCGGCCGGCTACCCCGAGCCGGTGCTCGTGACGCCGGGCTCGCTGGGCAGCTGGGCCGACGGCGAGCCCGGCGGCGACGGGTGAGCGTGCGAGGATGGCCCGATGGGCGACGAGGTGCGCGCGCTGGTCGAGCGGCTGCTCCCGGGCCGCGAGGTGCGCACGGTCGTGCGCCTCGGCGGGGGTCTCGACCACGAGGCCCACGAGGTCGACGGCGAGCTCGTCGTCCGCCGGCGCCGGACCGGCGACCCGGACGAGCGCGCCGCGGCCGTCCGCCGCGAGGCGGCGCTGCTGGAGGTCGTGGCCGGGGTCTCGCCCCTGCCGGTGCCCGAGGTCGTGGCCGCCGACCCCGAGGCCGGCGTGCTCGTCCTGCGCGAGCTGCCGGGGCGTCCGCTGCTCGACCGGCCGCTCGCCGATCCCGCGCCGCTGGTGGCGCCGCTCGCCGGGTTCCTGCGCGCCCTCCACGCCACGCCGGTCGACCGGGTCGAGGGCATCGCACCCCGGGACGCCACGCCGCCCGCCGAGTGGCTGGCGGAGGCCCGGGACGCCTACCAGGTCGTGGCACCCGGCCTGCCCGGGGCCGACCGGCAGCGGGTCGAGGCGTTCCTCGACGCCCCGCCACCTGCGCCGCCGGCGGTGGCGGTGCTGTGCCACAACGACCTCGGGGCCGAGCACCTGCTCGTCGACGGCGAGCCGCCGGCGGTGGTGGTCACGGGCGTCATCGACTGGGGCGATGCCGCGCTCGGCGACCCGGCGGTCGACCTGGCCCGGCTCCACCGCGACCTGGGGCCGGCCGCGGCCGAGGCGATCCGGCGGCGCGACGACGGCCTGATCGGCGACGAGGACCTCGATCGCGTGGCCTTCTACGCCCGGTGCGCGCTGCTGGAGGACCTGGCCTACGGCGTCCGGTCCGGCGACGAGCGCTACCGGCGGGCCGCGCTGGCCAACCTGGCGCGGACCTTCGCGTGAGCCGCGGCCGGCCCGGTCAGGGCTCCTCGATCGACTCGACGATCGGGCGCAGGAACTCGGCGTTGTCCCAGTCGTCCGGCGGGCGGGTGCCCTTGTCGGGCACGAGCCCCTGGGGCGGGTAGCGGCTGAACAGGTTCGGGTCCGCCACCGGCTCACCGGGGTCCTTGGCGTAGGTGCCGTTGCGCACCACGACGAGGTCGAGGCTGGGGACCACGATGATGTACTGCCCGTCGTGGCCCCGGGCCGAGAAGGTGTCCTCGGGCAGGCCCTCGATGCCGCCGAGCCACCACTGGTAGCCGTAGCCGTCGCTGGTCGGGGCGGGCGTCAGCGACGCCTCGACCCACTCCTCGGGCACGACCTGCTCGTCGCCCCACCGGCCCTCGCGCAGGTAGAGCAGGCCGAGGCGGGCGAAGTCGCGGGCCCGCCTGTCCAGGGGACAGGAGGGCTGCTTCCTTTATAAAGTTTCCGAGCCCCCGGACGGACGCGCCACTCGTATGTCGTGTTTATGTTTACAAAAAAAAACAAGAACAACAGATATCTGACAGGAGCAGAGTCGAAGCTAGTATACTACTAAAGAATCACAGAAGCACAATGATTCAATAGTAGCGGAG
>PKRH01000129.1 GCA_017577565.1 Thermoanaerobacterales bacterium
ACTGCATTGTTTATTTTTTTTTTCAAAGCAGAAGCGGCGATGCGTTTTTTCTGCCTCTCGTGGGGGCTGGGAGATGTATATAAGAGACGGCCCCCGCTCCGCCCCCCCCCCGGGCGGCTACGCGGGCCCGGCGCCCCCTGGGCGCGCGCCGGGGCGGGCAGGCGGGAGGCCGGCCGCCTCGTCGTCAGCGCCGTCTACGAGCTGCGGCGCCGGGGGGCGCGGGCCGCCTGCGTGGCGGTGTCCTCCGACCCCCGCACGGGCGCCGCGCTCGTGCTCGAGCTGCTGTAGCCGCCCGGGACCGAGGACCGGGCCAGGAACCGGGCGGTGCCCTCGGCCACCGCGGCGTGCACCGCCCGGGCCAGCCGGGCGCCCCACGGTGAGCGGGGCCCGCCGAACGGCTCGGTGCCGCCGGGCGGGCAGCAGACGACGATCGCGTCCGAGGCGGTGCCGGTGCCGGGGACGCCGGCCTCCAGCAGCGCCTGCACCTTCGCCTCGGTGGCGGTGGCGACCGCGTTCACCAGCGCGGCGTCGGTCAGCGGCGCCGGCACCGCGCAGACCAGGTTCACGGTCCCCGGCCGCCACCGGGTCCAGGTGCCGTCCGGCGCCGCCGCCCACGTCGGGTGGGTCAGGCCCACGGTCGCCGCGCACCAGGCCCCGCCGTCCTCCCCCGTGGACAGGTCCAGCACCCGGGCGGCGGTCAGCAGCCCGGTCCCCGCGCCGGCCGGCAGGCCGAGCGCGCCGGCGATCTCGGCCAGGTGCACCTCGGGGTCGAGGCGCCCGTAGTCGAGCGCCACCTCGGCGTTGATCACCCAGCGGCGCTCGCCGACGCCCCCGCCGAGGGGGCCCGAGGAGGCGCAGCGGAGCGGCCGGTCCGCGCACCAGACGAGGACCGGCCGCTCCCCGTCGCCGTCGGCCCAACTGGCCCGGCGCGGCTCGGGCGGCGGCACCGCGGGCGGGGGCACCTCGACCCTCAGTAGTCGATGCCCTTCATGGCGTGGACACCGGTGTCGTAGGCGTGCTTCACCTTGCGCACCTCGCTGACCGTGTCGGCGACCTCGACCAGCGGTGCCGGCGCGTCCCGTCCGGTGCAGACCACGTTGACCGTCGGCGGCCGGCCGGCGATGGCGGCCACGACCTCGTCGGTGTCGATCCAGCCCCAGTTCATGGGGTAGGTGACCTCGTCGAGCACGACCAGGCGGTGCTCGCCGGCGGCGATGAGGGCGGCCGCGTGCCGCCACGCCGCCCTCGCCGCGGCCTCGTCCTCGGAGAGGTCCTCGGACTCCCAGGTGAAGCCCTCGCCGATGGCGAACCAGTCGACGCCCAGGCGGTCGCGGCAGACCTTCTCCTCGCCGACCCGCCAGCGCCCGCTCTTCACGAACTGCACGACCGCCACCGGCCAGCCGCGGGCCACCGCCCGCAGCACGACCCCGAAGGCCGAGCTCGACTTGCCCTTGCCGTCGCCGGTCAGCACCAGCACGACCGAGCCGACCCGCCGCCGGGGCGGGCCCGTGTGCTCGGTCGGCACCACGGTCGGGTCGTCGCGCCGCGGGCTCACGGCTCCGCCACCTCCCGGTTCTCGCGGCGGGGCAGGACGACCGGGTGCCCGCCGTCGTG
The DNA here is from genome assembly GCA_017577565.1 of Thermoanaerobacterales bacterium. Taxonomy (GTDB): domain Bacteria; phylum Actinomycetota; class Acidimicrobiia; order Acidimicrobiales; family VFJN01; genus ZC4RG19. The sequence continues at coordinate 1,615 of PKRH01000129.1, forward strand.
GATGACACGCACGTTGGCACCGTAGTGGCGGGCCAGGATCTCCTCGGTGAGGACCTCGTCCGCCGGGCCGTCGACGACCACCCGCCCGGCGTCGAGCAGCACGAGCCGGTCGGCGTACTGGCCGGCGAGGGTCAGGTCGTGCATGGTCGACACGACGGACAGGCCCCGGCTCCGCCGCAGCTCGTCGACCAGCTCGAGCACCTGCTGCTGGTGGCCGACGTCGAGCGCGGTCGTCGGCTCGTCGAGCAGCACGATCGGCGCCCCTTGGGCCAGCGCCCGGGCGATGAGCACCCGCTGGCGCTCGCCGCCCGAGAGGCTGGACACCACCCGGCCCGCCATCGGCACGAGGTCGAGCAGGGCCAGCGCGTCGTGCACGGCCGCCAGGTCCTGCGGCCCCTCGGCCCCGAGCGGGCGGATGTGGGGGGTGCGGCCGAGCAGCACGTAGTCGGCCACCGTGACGCCCTCGGGCACGACCGGGGTCTGGGGCACGAGCGCCACCAGCCGGGCCCGCTCGCGCCGGCGCAGCTCGCCGGCTGGCCGGTCGGCGATCACGAGCTCGCCCGCGCCCGGCGTGAGACCGGCCAGCCAGCGCAGCAGCGTCGTCTTGCCGGCCCCGTTGGGCCCGACGATCGACAGCCACTCGCCGTCGGCCACGGCGAGGTCGACGTCGCGCAGCACCGGCTTGCCGCCGAGGTCGACCGAGACGCCCCGGGCCCGGATCACGACAGGACCCCCCGCCGCGAGGTGCGCAGCACGACGACGAAGAACGGCGCCCCGAAGAAGGCGGTGACGACGCCGATCGGCAGCTCGGCGGGCGACGCGATCGTCCGGGCCAGCAGGTCGGCCAGGACGAGGAACGCGCCGCCGAACAGCATCGACAGCGGCACCACCACCCGGTGGCTGGCCCCGACGAGCAGCCGCACGGTGTGGGGGACGATGATGCCGACGAAGGCGATCAGGCCCGAGACCGACACCGCCGCGGCCGTGCCGAGCGAGGCGGCCACGACGATCAGCAGCCGGCTGCGCTGCGGGTGCAGGCCCAGCGTGCTGGCCTCGTCGTCGCCGACCGCCAGCACGTCGAGCGTCCGCCGCTGGGACAGCAGCACGGCGAAGCACACGACGGCGTAGGGCAGCAGCAGCCGCACCTCGCTCCAGCCTGCGGTGCTCAGCCGGCCGAGGATCCACACGTAGACCTGGCGGACGGTGTCGAGGTTGCGCTGCTGGACGTAGGTCTGCGCCGCGGTGAGGAACGACGTCACCGCCACGCCGGCCAGGATCAGCGACGCGGTCGAGGTCCGCCCCGACCCGGCGGCGCCCAGCGCGTAGGTGAGCGCCACCGCCAGCATCGCCCCGGCGAAGGCGGCGACCGGCGCCGCGGCCGGGGTGCCGCTGCCCTCGGCGGCCCGCACGATGACGAGCGTGACCCCCAGCCCGGCGCCGGCCGCCGCCCCGAGCAGGTAGGGGTCGGCGAGCGGGTTGCGGAACACGCCCTGGTAGCCGGCGCCGGCGGCCGAGAGCGTCGCCCCGACCAGCAGGCCGAGCACGACCCGGGGCAGCCGGATCTCCCGGACGATGTTGAGCTGGTTCGTCGTCAGGTCGGTGTCGAGCCCGAGGAGCAGCCGCACCACGTCGTCGGGCGCGATGGTGACGGGGCCGATCAGCAGCCCGGCACCGGCGGCGACGACGAGGGCGGCGATCCCGACCCCCAGCCACCCGGCCCGGAGGCGGGCGGTGCGGAGCGGGCCGGGCTCGCCGGCCGTCGTCAGGGCGGTCACGGCGCGTACGACGCGGTGGCGTCGACGATCGTCCGCAGGAGGTCGACCACCCGCGGCCCCCAGCGGGACGCGACGTCCTCGTCCAGCTCGACCACCCGGCCCTCCCGCACGGCTGCCAGGTCGGCGAAGCCGGGCCGGGCGGCGAGGGTCTCGGCGTCCTGGCCGCAGCACTGGGCGTCGGCCAGGAAGATGAAGTCGGGGTCCGCCTCGAGGAGGAACTCCCGCGACAGCTGGGGGTACCCGCCGAACTCGCCGTTCGGGTCGGCGGCGTCGGCGACGTTCTCCAGGCCGGCCAGGGCGTAGAGCTCGCCGATGAACGTCTGCGAGGTGACCGTGTACAGCGTGTCGTCGAGCTCGTGGTAGTAGGTCGGCCGGACCTCCCGCTCGGGCACCTCCTGCAGGATCTCGTCGATCTCCGCCCGCATCTCGTCCACCAGGTCGGCGGCCTCCTCGGCGTGACCGGTGACCTCGCCGACCTCCTCGATCTGCGCGAAGACCTCCTCGAGGGTGGCGGCGGCCGGCCCCTGGTAGACCTCGATGTCGAGCGCCTCGAGCCCGTCGACGACCTCGGGCGGCAGGTCGGACGCGACGACGAGGTCGGGGTCGTAGGAGGCGATGGCCTCGACGTTGGGCTCGTAGCCCGACAGGTCGGTGACCGGTGCGTCCTCCGGCCAGGTGCTGTACTCGTCGACGGCGACGACCTGGTCGCCGGCGCCGACGGCGTAGAGCGTCTCGGTCAGGCTCGGCGAGACCGACACGATCCGCTCGGGCGCGTCGGCCTCCTCGGCCGGGGCGGACGCCCCCTCGGCGTCCGACGAGCCGTCGCCGCAGGCCGCGAGCAGGGCGGCGACGGCCAGGGACACGACACCGAACGTGCGCTTCGCTCTCATGGGAACCTCCTGTCGTCCGAGGGTGCGGGCAGTCGACGACAGGACGCCCCTGTCGCGAACCGCGCCCGTCCTCGCGAGCTGGTTCGTCACGCTGGCGGCAGGCGACCTGGCTCCCCCCGCCGGAGCGGGGGTCACAGTTGCGGGACAGCGCCGGTTTCGGACCGGACTTCGCTGCCGACAGCAGACGACAGGACGTTACGCGGACGGCGACCCGGCGTCCAATGACCTGATCGGAGCGTGCGCGCCGCCGGGATCGCGCCCGGTTCAGTGCACGTTGCGGTCGGTGCCCGCCCAGTAGCGGGCCCGCAGTGCCTTCTTGTCGGCCTTGCCCAGCGGGCTGACCGGGATCTCGTCGACGAAGTCGACCGACTTCGGCGCGTGGACCGAGCCCTTGGCCTCCTTGACCAGCGCGATGAGCTCCTCGGCCTCGACCGAGGCCCCCGGCCGGAGGACGACGACGGCCTTGACGGCCTCGCCCCAGCGGTCGTCGGGCACGCCGATGACGGCCACGTTGGCGACCGCGGGGTGCGACGAGATCACGTCCTCGACCTCGCGGGGGAAGACGTTGAACCCGCCGGTGACGATCATGTCCTTCTTGCGGTCGACGATCGTCAGGTAGCCGTCCTCGTCCTCCCGGGCGATGTCGCCCGTGTGCAGCCACCCGCCGGCGAGGGCCTCGGCGGTCTGGTCGGGCTTGTTCCAGTAGCCCGACATGACGAGCGGGCCGCGCACGCAGATCTCCCCCGGCTCGCCCCGGGGCACCTCGTTGAGGTCGTCGTCGAGCAGCTTGACGTGGACCCACGGCACCGGGCGGCCGCAGCTGGCGAGCCGGTCGAGGTCGTCGACGTCGTGCTCGTCGCGCCGCAGCACGCAGATGGTCATCGGCGCCTCGGCCTGGCCGTAGTACTGGAAGAAGATCGGCCCGAGGCGCTGGATGGCCTCCCGCAGCCGGCTGGGCGACATGGCGGCGGCGCCGTAGTAGACGATCTCGAGGCTGGACAGGTCCCGCTTGTCGAAGTCGGGGTGGTCCAGCAGCGCGTAGAGCATCGTCGGCACGACCATCGTGGCCGTGATGCGCTCGCGCTCGATGGTCTCCAGCACCAGCCCGGGCTCGAAGTAGGGCACGACGACGAGCGACCCGCCCCTCAGCAGCACCGGCACGAAGAAGGCGGCGCCGGCGTGGCTGAGCGGCGTGCACATGAGGAACTTGGGCGCGTCGGGCCACTCCCACTCGGCCATCTGGATGGCGGTCATGGTGGCGGCCGAGCGGTACGACCCCATGACGCCCTTGGGCTTGCCGGTCGTGCCGCCGGTGTAGGCCAGGCCGGGCACGTCCTCGGGGTCGACGTCGGGCGCGACGAGCGGCTCGGGGTCGAAGCCCTGGGCCAGCGCGATGTAGTCGTCGCCCGCCTCGTGGGGGCCGAAGGCCAGCAGGTTCTTCAGGCCCGGCACCCGCTCGGCGAGCTGGGCGGCCCGGTCGCCGAAGAACTGGGGGTCGTAGACCAGCGTCTCGATGCCCGCGTCCTCGAGGATGTACGCGTGGTCGTCGAGCGACCCGAGCGGGTGCAGGGGCGTCGTCCGGGTGCCGACGATCATCGAGGCCCCGAGGTTGAACAGCACCTCGGGCCGGTTGAGGGCCAGCACGGCCAGGGGGCTGCCCTTGCCCAGGCCCTTCGACCGCAGCGCCTGCGCGTAGCGGCTGATCTCGTCGCGCACCTGGCGCCCGGTCAGCACGTCGCCGTCGATGTGGACGGCCGGCCGGTCGAGGTTGCGCTCGAGCGCGGTGACGAGCAGGTCGGGCAGCAGCGGCGGGCGGTGCAGGCGCGCTGCCTCGGCGGCGTGGTCGGACGTGGACGTACCCGCGACGGTCACAGCCTCTCCCCCTCCGTATCTGACGGACCGTCAGACTAGCGCCCCCGTCCGGCCGGCGGCGCCCCGCGGCACCGGCGCCGGGCCGCCGGACCCCGACGACGTGGCCAGGGCTTTCGAGGGGTCGGAGATCGCGCCGTTAATGTTGTCCACCGCATGTCAAAGGGCGAGCACTCTCCGCGACATACTTCCTCTCCCTCCGTCGCCGCCATCATCCCGGCGTGGAACGAGGCGGCCACCGTCGGGGCCGTCGTCTACGCCGCGCTCGACGCGCGGACCGTCGACGAGGTGGTCGTGGTCGACAACGCCTCCACGGACGACACCGCGGCCGTCGCCGCCGCGCACGGGGCCCGCGTCGTCCACGAGCCGACGCCCGGCAAGGGCGAGGCGCTGCGGGCCGGCGTGGCCGCCACCCCCGAGGCCGAGATCCTCGTCTTCCTCGACGCCGACCTCGTCGGCCTGCGGCCCGAGCACATCGACGACCTCGTGACCACCGTCCTCGAGGGCCGCGCCGACATGGCCTGCGGCCTGTTCGACCGAGGGCCCCTCGCCAACCCGCTGTTCCTGACCAGCCTGCCGGTGCTCACCGGCCAGCGGGCGCTGCGACGGGAGCTGTTCGAGGCCCTCGAGCTGGCCGACGTCCACGGCTACCGGGTCGAGGCGGCGCTGAACACCCTCGTCGCCCGGCAGGGCCTGGTGCGCCACGACCGGGTGCTGCCGGGCCTGTGGCACCGCACCAAGGAGGAGAAGCTGGCCAGCCCCGTCGTCGGCCACGCGACGAAGCTGGCAATGCTGGCCAGCGCCTGCTGGAGCTACGTGCGCTGCGCCGTGTCCCTCCGGCCCCAGCCGGCGGGCTGACCCCCGCTCAGCCCGGGCTCCCCGCCCAGGGGCGCTCCCGGGGCTCGTCGTAGAGGACGTTCACCGGCTCGCCGTCGATGGCCCGGTAGGCGTGGTCCAGCCACTGGTCGGCCCCGGCCAGCGGCTCGGGCATCGCGTCCCGGGCGAACCAGCCGACGTCGCTCGTCTCCAGCGGGTGGGCCGCCAGCTCGCCGCCCGTCGCCCGGCACAGGAACACCAGGCTGTAGAGCGGGACCCGGGTGAAGCCGAGCCGCAGGCCGTCGAGCAGGGCGATGAGGCGCACCGGCACGCAGTCGATGCCGGTCTCCTCCTTCACCTCCTTGACCGCGATCTCGCTGGCCGAGTAGCCGACGTCGGCCCAGCCCGTGGGGTAGAGCCAGATGCCGCTGTCCGCCCGCTGCACGAGCAGGATCTCCTTGTCGTCGTTGTGGACGACCGCCCCGACGGCGACCTTCGGTGTCACGTAGCCGGCGACGCCCTTGCCGACGCCCCGCATCCACTCGTCGACGTAGTGCTCGGCGTCGAACTCCTCGTCGGCCTCGGCGGCGGCGCGGATGTCGCCGGCCACCGCGAGCACCTCCTGGAAGCGCTCGCGCTCGTAGAGGTTCTCGGTGAAGCCGAGGCCGGTCCGGGCGATGGCCGACAGCGCCTCGGCCCAGCGGATGAGGTCCTGGCGGGTGGGCGGCAACCTCCGGCTCACGGCAGGGACCCTAGCGGCGCGACCGCGCCGAGCGGCCGCCTCAGACCTCGGCCAGGGCGTGGAGCAGGGCCCGCTCGATCTCGGCCAGCACGGCGGGGTCGGTCACCTTGCCGACCCGGGGCGACCGCACCGAGAACGCGTCGACGACCCGGGGGCCGAGGGTCTGCACCTTGGCCCGGACGATGTCGAGGTCGAGGTCGGCCAGCGCGCTCGTCACCCGGTAGAGCAGGCCGACCGCGTCGGCGGCGTGGACCTCGACGACCGTGGCGTCGTCCGAGGCCTCGAGGTCGAAGAGCACCTCGGGGTCGCCGACGGGCACCACCGAGCGGCGGCGGCCGTAGGTGCGGGCCCGCTCGGCCAGCCGGGCGCCGACGGCCAGCCGGCCCGACAGCGCCCGGTCCACGTCGGCCACCACCCGGTCCCAGCTGAAGGTCGGGCCGAAGCTGGACTGGACCCGGAACTCCTCGATCGCCCAGCCGCCCTCGCTGGCGGCCGCCGCCTGGACGACGTCGAGGCCGTGCAGGGCGAGGACGCCGGCGACCCGGCTGAACAGGCCCGGCCGGTCGGGGGCGACGACGGTGAGCCGGTCCTCCTCGGTCGTGATCGAGGTCCGCCCGGCGGCGAGCAGGGCCCGCTGGGCGGGCGTCGGGAAGGGCTCGGCGACGGCCCGGGGGTCGCCCCCGCCCAGCACGTGGTCGACCCGGGCCACGAGCGCCCGCACCAGCCCCGCCCGCCACTCGGTCCAGGCGGCCGGGCCCGTCGCCAGCGCGTCGGCCTCGGTCAGGGCGGCGAGCAGCTCGAGCACCTCCCGGGACCCGACCGCCTCGGCGACGCCGGCGATGGTGGCCGGGTCGTCGATGTCGCGCCGGGTCGCGACCTCGGGCAGCAGCAGGTGGAGGCGGACGAGGGCGACCAGCACCTCGCTGTCCCGCTCGTCGAAGCCCATCCGGGGGGCGAGGCGGGCGACGATCTCGACGCCCGCCTCGGTGTGGTCGCCCGGCTGCCCCTTGCCGATGTCGTGCAGCAGCGCGCCGACGAGCAGCAGGTCGGGGCGGGCCACCCGGCCGGCGAGCGCGGCGGCGCCGGTGGCCGCCTCCCACAGGTGGCGGTCGACGGTGAACCGGTGGACGGCGTTGCGCTGCGGGCGGCTGCGCACGCTCGCCCACTCGGGCAGGTAGCGCTCCCACACGCCCTGCTGGTCGAGCGCCTCCAGCAGGGGCACGGCCGGCGGGCCGGCCGCCAGCAGCTCGACGAGCGCCTCCCGGGTGGCCGCGTCCCACGGC
>PKRH01000012.1 GCA_017577565.1 Thermoanaerobacterales bacterium
GCGACGGTCGCCGCGACCGTGCCGGTCCGGGTCGCCTCCCTGTCCGCGCCGCCCGGCGGGCCCGGCGGGCGGGAGCCCGGGGCGCGCATGATCTCCAACAGGTCGGAGGCGCGGGGGCGGTCGGCGGGCCGGGGCGCGAGCGCCGCCCGCACCGTCGGCGCCAGCCAGTCGGGCAGGCCGTCCAGGTCGAGGTCGCCGCTCGCGGCCCGGGCCGCCGACGCCTCGACCGTCGGCCCGGCGGCCGGGGCCCGACCGGTGGCCGCGTAGCCCATGACCGCGCCCCACGACCACACGTCGCCCGCAGGGCTGACCGCGTCGCCGGCCAGTCGCTCGGGGGGCATCCACGCCGGCGTGCCCACCCAGGCGCCGGTCTGCGTGATGGGCTCGGCGCCGTCGACCCAGGCGATGCCGAAGTCGACGATGCACGGGCCGTCGGGGCCGAGCACGACGTTGCGGGGGTTGAGGTCGCGGTGCACCACCCCGGCCCCGTGGATGGCCACCAGCGCCTCGGCCAGCGCCGTGCCCAGCACCCGCAGCGCGCCGGTGGCCAGCGGACCGTGGCGGGAGACGTGGGCCTCGAGCGTCGGCCCGGCCACGTAGGTCAGGGCCAGCCACGGGCGGGGCGCGGTGACGTCGGCGTCGAGCACCCGGGCGACGCGGGGCGAGTCGATGCGGCGGGCGGCGGCGACCTCGCGGGCGAAGCGGGCCATCGCCCGGCGGTCGGCGACCAGTGCCGGGTCGACGAGCTTGAGCGCGACCCGCCGCGGCGTGCCGCCGGCCGCGCCGAGGTGGTCCTCGGCCAGCCACACCTCGCCCATGCCGCCGCGACCGAGGCGCTCGACCAGGCGGTAGGGCCCGACCTGCTGCCCGGCGCTCACCGGCGCCCCCGCCGCGTCGTCGTCGCTGCTGTCGTCATGGCGTCGGCCGGTCGCCGGGGGCGGCGCGGCCCGGCGGGCGGCGCCGCGCGCACCCGCCGCCCGCCCCCGTGGCGGGACGGGCCCGTGAAGCGGCCACCGAGACCGTAACGTGAGGGCGGCGCGAGGGCGAGGCGCCGGACCGCGCGCTGGCGCGCCCGCTCCTCTAGGCTGTACAAGTCTGATACAAGTGCCGCTGCCGGGGCACCACCGGCACGCGCCCCGGCCGACAGTTGCCCCCACACCCCGGGAGAGGTCCGCCCATGCCCAAGATCAAGGTCGACAACCCGGTCGTCGAGCTCGACGGCGACGAGATGACCCGGGTCATCTGGAAGTTCATCAAGGACAAGCTGATCCTGCCGTACCTCGACATCGACCTGAAGTACTACGACCTGTCGATCCAGAAGCGCGACGAGACCGAGGACCAGATCACGGTCGACGCCGCCCACGCCATCAAGCGGTACGGCGTGGGCGTGAAGTGCGCCACGATCACCCCCGACGAGGCCCGGGTCGAGGAGTTCGGCCTGAAGAAGATGTGGCGGTCGCCCAACGGGACGATCCGCAACATCCTCGGCGGCGTCGTGTTCCGCGAGCCGATCATCTGCAAGAACGTGCCGCGGCTCGTCAAGAACTGGACGAAGCCCATCGTCATCGGCCGCCACGCCCACGCCGACCAGTACAAGGCGACCGACTTCGTCGTGCCCGGCCCCGGCACGCTCACCATCACCTACACGCCCGACGACGGCGGCGAGCCCATGCAGTTCGAGGTCGCCCGCTACGAGGGCAGCGGCGTCGCCATGGGCATGTACAACTTCGACGACTCGATCCGGGACTTCGCCCGGGCCTGCTTCCGCTACGGCCTGGAGCGCAACTACCCCGTCTACCTGTCGACGAAGAACACGATCCTCAAGGCCTACGACGGGCGCTTCAAGGACATCTTCCAGGAGGTCTTCGAGAACGAGTTCAAGGAGGAGTTCGACGCCCGCGGCCTCACCTACGAGCACCGCCTCATCGACGACATGGTCGCCCAGGCCCTGAAGTGGGAGGGCGGCTACGTCTGGGCCTGCAAGAACTACGACGGCGACGTGCAGTCCGACGTCGTGGCCCAGGGCTTCGGCTCGCTCGGCCTCATGACCTCGGTGCTGATGACCCCGGACGGCAAGACCTGCGAGGCCGAGGCCGCCCACGGCACGGTCACCCGCCACTACCGGCTGCACCAGCGGGGTGAGAAGACGTCGACCAACCCGATCGCCTCGATCTTCGCCTGGACCCGGGGCCTGGCCTTCCGGGCCAAGCTCGACGGCAACGCCGAGCTCGAGCGGTTCGCCAAGACGCTCGAGGACGTGTGCATCTCGACCGTCGAGGGCGGCCAGATGACCAAGGACCTGGCGCTGCTGGTCGGCGGCGACACGCCGTGGCTGACCACCGAGGAGTTCCTCGACGCCATCGACACCAACCTCCAGAAGGCCATGGCCGCCTGACGGCGCACGGCGCCCACGGTCCGCCTGCGGAGCCCCGGCCCGGCCGGGGCTCCGGCGCGCCCGGGCCGCCTGGTCGGTGGCGTGCACGTCGCCGAAGCCGACCGTCGCCAGGGTCGACAGCGCGACGTCGAGGGCGTCGGTCGTCGTGGACAGCGATGAGCCGGGCCAGCACGGCGGTCGCCGTCACGAGCACCACCACGCTGCCGGCGACGCCGAGGCCGGCGGGCGGGTCGCCCACCGGCACCGCGTCGTACAGGACCAGGACCGCGGCGACCCCGAGCAGGGCACGGCGGAGCCGGTCGGCGCCGGGGCCCGGCCCCGGCGCACGGTCGGTCATGCCGCGGTTGTCGCGCGCCCGGGTGCCGGTCGCCCGCGTCCCCGCGGCGCGGCGCTCAGTCGACGGTGACGAGGTCGCCGACCGGCTCCGGGGGCGAGCCGGGGCCGCCGGGGCCCGAGGGCCCGGCGGCGTAGGCCCGCAGGCGCTCGGCCACCGCGGTGGCCACCGGCCCCTCGACGACGTCGACGGGCAGGACGTCGACCAGCAGCCGCCCCCGGGCGCCCGCCAGGGCCCGGGCCCCGGCCGAGCGGCGGGGCGGCATGTCGGTGGCCAGCACGAGCAGGCGCTGCTCGCCGAAGGAGGACAGCCGGGCGGCCCGCCCGAGCGTCCGCTCCAGCACCTCGGTGCGCCGCAGGCCCGGGCGGGAGATCGTGAACGCGCCGACGACGTCGACGAGCCAGGTGTGGCCGGCGGCGTCGGTGGCCACGAGCGCCGGCTCCAGCCCGCCCGGCCGGCGCCGGGGCCGGTCGTCGACGGTGAACCCCGCCGCCCGCAGCAGGGCGGCCGCCCGCTCGACCGCCCGGTCGCCGGCGAAGGTCGCCGGTCCGCCGGCCGCCTCGACCCGGGCCCGCTCCTCCGCCACCCGGCGGCGGGCCGCCTCGACGTAGCCGGGGTCGGTGTCGTAGCCGAGGTAGCGGCGCCCGGTGCGCACGGCGGCCACCGCGGTCGACCCCACCCCCATGAACGGGTCGAGGACGACGTCGCCCTCGTAGGTGTAGAGCTCGATGAACCGCTGCGGCAGCTCGACGGGGAACGGCGCCGGGTGCCCGACCCGGGTGGCGCTCTCGGGGGCCAGCTCCCAGACGTCGAGCGTCGCCTCCATGAACTCGTCGGCGGTCGTCGTCACCCGGTGGGGCAGGCCCCGGCGCTCGCGCACGGGGCGGGGGACGGCCCGGTCGAACCGGCCCTTCGACGCCACGACCACCCGCTCGGTGAGGTCGCGCAGCACGGGGTTGGCCGGGCTGCGGAACGAGCCCCACGCGCAGTTGCCGCCGGCGCCCCGGGCCTTGCGCCACACGACCTCGCCCCGCAGCAGCAGGCCGAGCCGGTCCTGCAGGATCTCGATGACGTCGGCCGACAGCGACCGGTAGGGCTTGCGGCCAAGGTTGGCGACGTTGACCGCGATGCGGCCGCCGGGCTCGAGCGTGCGCACGCACTCGCGGAACACGTCGGCGAGCAGCTCGAGGTACTCGGTGTACGACGCGGGGATGCCGTCCCGCCCCAGCTCCTCCTCGTACTGCTTGCCGGCGAAGTACGGGGGCGAGGTGACGACGAGGGCCACCGACGACGACGGGATCGCGTCCATCGACCGGGCGTCGCCGACGAAGATCTCGTCGACGACGTCGGGCGGCGCGACCCGGTCGTCGTCGGAGAGGACCGGCGGCGAGAACCGCCGGTAGAACGCGGCCGAGTCGTGGTTCTCGCGCCGGGAGACGCCGAACGCGGACGTCGCCGTGGGTGTGCGCCTGCGGCCGTTGCCCTCTGCCACCTGACCCTCTCGTTGACGAGCCCGGCCCGACGATCGGGCGGGGCTGCCGCCCGGGGACGGCGCCCGCCGAGGGTAGCCAGCGCCGCGCGCCGCCCGCGCGATCCCCCGCCTCAGGTGCGGTCGGCCGGCGCCAGGCCCAGCGCGTCGACGATGCGCAGCACCGACTCGGACCGGTTGAGCGCGTAGAGGTGCAGGCCCGGGGCCCCGGCGTCGAGCAGCCGGCGGCAGAGGTCGGTGGCCACCTCGACGCCGATGTCCCGCAGGGCGGACTGGTCGTCGGCCACGGCCTCGAGCCGGGCGAGCAGGTCGGCCGGGATGACCGAGCCGTTCATGGCCGCCATGCGCTTCAGCCCCGACAGCGAGGCCGCGCCCGGCGGCATGACCCCCGGCAGCACCGGCTTCTCGCAGCCGAGGGCCGCCAGCTCGTCGAGCATCCGCAGGTAGTCGTCGACGTCGTAGAAGAACTGGGTGATGGCGAAGTCGGCCAGCGACAGCTTCTCGGCCAGGTGGCGGCGGTCGGCCTCGCGGTCGCCCCGGGAGCGGGGGTGCAGCTCGGGGTGGGCGGCCACCCCCACCGAGAAGTCGCCGGGGTGGGCCCGGACCAGCTCGACCAGCTCGATGGCGTAGGTGAAGTCGCCCCCGGGGTCGCTGCCGTCGGCCGGCGGGTCGCCGGCCAGCGCCAGGATGTTGCACACGCCGTTGGCCGCGTAGTCGTCGAGCAGCGCGGTGATCTCGTCCCGGGTGTGGCCGGTGCAGGTGAGGTGGGCCATCGCCGGGAACGGCTGCGTGCGGCAGATCTCGACGACGATGTCGCGGGTCCGGTCCCGCGTCGAGCCGCCGGCGCCGTAGGTGACCGACACGAACGAGGGCCGCAGCGGCGCCAGCTCGTGGATGGCCTTCTCCAGCTGGCGCTCGGCCTCGTCGGTGCGCGGCGGGAAGAACTCGAAGCTCAGGGTCCGACCGGCGGCCAGCAGGTCACGGATCCTGCGGGCACGGGTGGGCGCGGAGGTCATGGGTCACTCCTCGATGACAGCGACGTGTTCGACGTTGTGCCATCAGGCCGAGTGCAGCAGCACCACCCATGTCGGCCCGAGTGCGACGAGGTTAGCCCTTGACCGCTCGCTCGGCAGCCTCGACCGTGTTGCGCAGCAGCATCGCCACCGTGGTGGGGCCGACGCCGCCGAGCCGCGGCGTGATCCACGAGGCCACCTCGGCGACCGACTCGTCGACGTCGGGCAGCAGCCGGCGCCCCTCCCAGCTGACCCCGCCGCTGACCACCACCGCGCCGGGCCGGACCATGTCGGGCGTGACGATCGAGGGCCGGCCGACGGCCGAGACGAGGATGTCGGCCTCCCGGGTGTAGGCCGCCATGTCCGGCACGCCGGTGTGGACCACGGTGACCGCGGCGTTGGCGCCGGGGCGCTTGGCCGACAGCAGCAGCGCCAGCGGCCGGCCGAGGGTCGGCCCCCGCCCGATGACCACGACGTGGCGGCCCTCCACCTCGATGCCGTAGTGCAGGAGCATCTCCCGGATGCCCGCCGGCGTCGCCGGCACCGGGCCGTCCTCCTGGAGGACGAGCTTGCCCAGGCTCACCGGGTGCAGGCCGTCGGCGTCCTTGACCGGGTCCATCGCCGCCAGCGCGGCGTTGAAGTCGAACTGCGGCGGCGTCGGGTACTGGATGAGGAAGGCGTCGACGGCCGGGTCCCGGTTGAACCGCTCGACCGCGGCCAGCAGGTCGGCCTGTGTGCCGTCGGCCGGGACGTCGATGTGGTGGCTGTCGATGCCGACCCGCTCGCAGGCCTCGTGCTTCTTGCGGACGTAGCCGGCCGACGCCGGGTCGTCGCCGACCAGGATGGTGCCCAGGCCGACCCGGCGGCCCGCGTCCCGCAGGGCCGTGACGCGGGTGGCGACGTCGGCCAGGACGGCCTCGGCGACGGGTCCTCCGGCGAGCAGCTGCGCGGTCACCCGCCCATTCTGCCCGCCGGGGCGGCGCCGGGGTCAGTGGAGGAAGTGGCGCTCGCCGGTGAAGACCATCGCCAGGCCCAGCTCGTCGGCCCGGGCGATGTTGGCCTCGTCGCGCACCGACCCGCCGGGCTGGATGACCACGGCGACGCCGGCCTCGGCCGCCGCCTCGATGCCGTCCGGGAAGGGGTAGAAGGCGTCGCTGGCGCAGGCGCCGCCGGCGGCCCGGCCGGCCGCCTTGGCCGCGGCCAGCTGCCCCGACTCGACCCGGTTCTGCTGCCCGGCGCCGATGCCCCAGGCCACACCGTCCTTGGCGAGGACGATCGCGTTGGAGCGCACCCAGCCGCAGACCCGCCAGGCGAGCTCGGCGTCGGCCAGCTCGGCCTCGGTGGGCTGGCGGGCGGTGACCACCCGCCACCGGTCGCGCCCGGCGACGAAGCGGTGCGGGTCCTGCAGCAGGAGCCCGCCGGTGATGGGCCGCAGGTGCCAGGCGTCCGGTGCGGGCGGGGCGGCCTCCAGCACCCGGGTGTTCTTGCGCTTGGCCGCCAACGCCTCGACGGCGCCCGGCGCGTAGCCGGGGGCGATGACGACGTCGGCCTGGGCGGCGGCCACCATGCGCTCGACCGTCGCGGCGTCGACCGGCTCGCTGAGGGCCACGATGCCGCCGAACGCCGAGCGCTCGTCGCACTCGTAGGCCCGCTGGTAGGCGTCGGCCAGGGTGTCGGCCACCGCCGCGCCGCAGGGGTTGGCGTGCTTGACGATGACCGCGGCCGGCCGCCCGAAGTGGCGGGCCAGGTCGTGCACCTGCAGCCAGGCGGCGTCGGCGTCGTAGAGGTTGAGGTAGCTGAGCGCGAGCCCGCCGTGCTGGGTCATCGTCGCCCACCACGGCTCGGCCGGCGTGCCGGCGGCGGCGCCCGTGCCCGTGCCGGCGGTCGCCCGGTAGAGCGCGGCCCGCTGGTGGGGGTTCTCGCCGTAGCGCAGGGCCAGCGGCTCGCGCCGGAAGGCCAGGTGGACGGTGGGCGGCAGCGGCCGGCGCCCGGCGGTGTCGCCGGCGGCGCCCTCGGCCGACTCGCCCTCCGGCGGCTCGGTGCTGTCGAACCAGTCGACGATGGCGGCGTCGTAGGCGGCGGTCAGCGCGAACGCCGCCCGGGCCAGCCGCCGCCGGGTGCGCTCGCTGACCCGGCCCTCGGCGCGCAGCTCCTCGAGCACGACGGGGTAGTCGGCCGGGTCGGTGAGCACGGCGACCGAGGCGTGGTTCTTCGCCGCCGCCCGCACCATCGCCGGCCCGCCGATGTCGATGAGGTCCTCGGCCCCGGCGCCGCCGTGCTCGAACGTCGCCGGGTCGGCGCCGAACGGGTAGAGGTTGATCACAACGATGTCGAACGGCTCGATCCCGTGGGCCTGCATGTCGGCCACGTGGGTCGGGTCGTTCGGGTCGGCCAGGATCCCGCCGTGGATCCTCGGGTGCAGGGTCACGACCCGGTGCCCCAGGATCGGCGGCACGCCGGTGATGTCGGCGACGTCGGTGACCTGCAGCCCGGCGTCGCGCAGCACCGCGGCGGTGCCGCCGGACGACACGAGCTCGACGCCCAGGTCGGCGAGCTCGCGGGCGAGGTCGACGATGCCGGACTTGTCGTAGACCGAGAGCAGGGCCCTCACGTTCTCTCCTCGAGGAAGCGGCGGATGGTGGCGGGGTACAGGCGGCGCTCGACCTGCTTGATGCGCTCGTGCAGCGTCTCCTCGGTGTCGTCGGGGAGCACCTCGACCGTCTCCTGGGCGAGGATCGGCCCCTCGTCGACCTCGGCGGTGGCGATGTGGATGGTCGTGCCCGTGACCTTCACCCCGTGGTCGAGCGCGTCGCGCACCGCGTGCCAGCCCTTGAACGCCGGCAGCAGCGAGGGGTGGGAGTTGAGGACCCGGCCGGGGAAGGCGGCCGGCAGGTCGGGCACCACGGTGCCGAACCCGGCCATGGCGACGACGTCGACGCCGTAGCCGCGCAGCACCTTGACCAGCCGCTCGCCGTACGCCTTGCGGTCGAACTCCGGCCCCCACTCGGTGCGCTCGACCAGCTCGGTCGGCACGCCGTGGGACCTCGCCACCTCGAGCGCCCGGCAGGGTCGGTCGGCGACGACGACCGTGACGGTGATCCCATCGCGCAGTATGGCGTCGAGTAGGGTTCCGCTGCCCGAAGCGAGCACAGCGAGACGAGCCGGGGGCATCGGGCCGATGCTAGCGGCGGGCCGTCGCCACGCCGTGCAGCCGGCCGTCGCGCTCGCGGGCGGACGTCAAACCTCGTCAGGACGGAAAGACCTCATGGACCTGAACAAGCTCACGACTGGCGACAAGGTCATCGCCGGGTCGGGGATCGTCTTCCTCATCGCCATGTTCCTCCCCTGGTGGGGGATCGACCTCGGCCGTTACGGATCCGGCTCCAACAGCGGGTGGGACTACTTCCTGACCGGCATCCTGCCGCTGCTGATCATCGTCGCGATGGTCGCCCAGATCGCCCTGGCGCGCTTCAGCACGACGCAGCTGCCCCAGCCGCCCCTGCCGTGGAACCAGCTCCACCTGATCGCCGGCGGCGTGGTGGCCGTGCTGCTGATCCTCCGGGTGATCATCCCGTCGTCGGAGGGATCCGGCATGTTCGAGATCGACCTCGACCGCATGTGGGGCCTCTGGGTCGCCCTGCTCGCTGCCCTCGGCGTCGGCGTGGGCGGCTTCCTCAAGAGCAAGGAGCCCCAGGACACCGTTCCGGCCCCGCCGCCGGGTGCCCCGGGCATGCCGCCCCCGCCGCCCGGCGGCCCGAACGTGCCGCCCCCGCCGCCCGGCGGCCAGTCGTTCTGACACCACCGCCCACACGGATCTGCGCTCCGGGCCCCGCCCCACGGCGGGGCCCGCTCGCGTCCGGCACGCGATGCGCCGCCACCGGAGCCCGGTCGATCCGGTGGCGCTGATCACCACGTCAGCGCGTGAGGGACGCCAGAACCGCAGGGGCACGACAGCACCGCCGGAACCGGGGCCCGCTCGACCGTCCTGGCGGCGCTCGTCAACACATCTGCGCGTGAGGGACGCCAGACGTGCGTCGAGGCGGCGACCGGCCGGACGCCACGTGTCACGGCGGCGGCATACCCGTCGGCCGTACGGCATCGGCCGAGAGGCCGAAGGGCAGCGACAGGAGGTGGCACATGGGCAGGACCGCCGGGCGGGTTGGGCCGATCCTCGCGACGCCGCTCCTCACCCTCGTCGTGGGGATCCCGTCCCTCGTCGAGGAGCTCGGCGGATGAGCGCCGTCCCTCCCCCTCCGGCACCCCAACCGCCACCGCGCCCGCAGGCGCAGCCACCGTCGGCCCCGCCCGGGCCGATCGGGACGACCGCCAACGTCCTCGGGTTGGTCGCGGCGGTCAGCGCGCTGTTCACGCCGGCGCTCGCGTTCGCCCCCCTCGCCGCGCTCGGCGCCGCGGCGTTCCTGCTCGGCCTGATCGCCAGCAGCCGGGAGCACAAGGCCGGCACCCTCGGCGTGCTCGGCGGCCTCGCCGCGGTCGTGGTCGCCATGGTGCTCTACTCCCGGTACCAGGAGGCCATGGAGATCCTCGACGAGCTCGGGCGCCTCGGGCTCTGACCCGGCGACGACCGGCCGGGCGCGCGGACGGCGCACCCCGCGGGGTGCGCCGTCGTGCGCGTGCGGCCCGTCCGGGACGGCCGCGGGATCAGAGGTTGCGGACGACCTCGACCATGAGCTGGCTGGCCTCGGTCGGGTTGAGGCCGACCTTGGCGCCCGCGTCCCGCAGGGCGTCCATCTTCGCCTGGGCCGTGCCCTTGCCGCCGGAGACGATGGCGCCGGCGTGGCCCATCTTCTTGCCCGGCGGGGCGGTGACGCCGGCGATGTAGCTGACCACCGGCTTGGTCATCTTCGACTTGATGAACTCGGCGGCCTCCTCCTCGGCCGAGCCGCCGATCTCGCCGAACATCATCACGGCGTGGGTGTCGGGGTCGGCCTCGAAGGCCTCGAGGCAGTCGATGAACGACGTGCCCGGCACCGGGTCGCCGCCGATGCCGACACAGGTCGACACCGCGATGTCGTTGAGCTTCAGCTCGTAGAGCGCCTGGTAGGTGAGGGTGCCGGACCGGCTGACGATGCCGACCGCCTTCTCGCCCGGCGCCGGCGGCTTGGCGATGTGGCCCGCGGTGATGCCGATGTTGCACTTGCCGGGGCTGATGATGCCCGGGCAGTTCGGGCCCAGCAGCCGCACGTCGGGGAAGTCCCGCCGCAGCTTGTTGTAGAACCAGGCCTCGTCGTGGGCCGGCACGCCCTCGGTGATGCAGACGATGAACTTCACGCCGCCCTCGGCCGCCTCGATGACCGCGTCGCGCACGCCGGGGGCGGGGATGAAGATGCAGCTCGCGGTCGCGCCCGTCGCCTCGACGGCCTCGCCCACCGTGGCGAACACCGGGATGCCCTCGACGTCGGTGCCGGCCTTGCGGGGGTTCGTCCCCGCCACGACCTTCGTGCCGTAGTCGCGGTTGAGCAGCCCGTAGAAGCGGCCCTGGCTGCCGGTGAGACCCTGGTAGATGACCTTGGTGTTCTCGTCGACGAAGATCGCCATGGCTCAGGACCTCACTTCCCCGCCAGCGCGACGGCGGTCTTCGCGGCGTCGAGCATGGTGGGCTGCATCTGGAGCTTGTCGGACAGGTGCGGCTTCAGGATCTCGCGGCCCAGGTCGGCGTTCGTCCCGTCGAGGCGGATGACGATCGGCACGTCGATCTGCACCCGGCCGAGCGCGGTGACGATGCCGTTGGCCACCTCCTCGCCCTTGGTGATGCCGCCGAAGATGTTGATGAGGATGGACCGCACGTTGGGGTCGTTGTTGATGACCTCGAGCGCGCCCGCCATCACGTCGGCCGAGGCGCCCCCGCCGATGTCGAGGAAGTTGGCCGGCTTGCCGCCCACCTGGTTGACGATGTCGACGGTCGACATGGCGAGCCCGGCGCCGTTGGCGATGACGCCCACGTAGCCGTCGAGCCCGACGTACTGCAGGCCCTTCTCGTGGGCCGCCCGCTCGCGCTCGTCGCGGACCTGCGTGGCGTCGTACTGCTCGTAGTCGGGATGGCGGAAGACGGCGTTGCCGTCGAGGGTCACCTTGGCGTCGAGCGCGTGGACCTCGCCGGTGGGCTTGAGGATCAGCGGGTTGATCTCGACGAGGTCGGCGTCGCCCTCGACGTAGGCCCGGTAGAGCTTGAGCAGGACGTCGACCGCGCCCTCGGTGGCCCGGGGGTTCAGCTTGGCCGCCTCGACCCAGGCCCGGGCCTGCTCCTCGGTCAGCCCGTCGACCGGGTCGACCCAGATCTTGGCGATGGCGTCGGGGTCCTCGGCGGCGACGGCCTCGATGTCGACGCCGCCCTTGGCGGAGAGCATGCCGAGGTGCTTCTTGACGGAGCGGTCGAGCGTGAAGCTCGCGTAGTACTCCTCGGCGATGTCGGAGGCCTTCTCGATCCAGAGCAGCTCGACCGTGTGGCCCTTGATGTCCATCCCCAGGATGTTCCGGGCGTGGGTGCGGGTCTCCTCCGCGTCGCCGGCGAGCTTGATGCCGCCGGCCTTGCCACGCCCGCCCACCTGCACCTGGGCCTTGACCACGACCGGGTAGCCGAGGCGCTCGGCGGCGGCCACCGCCTCGTCGACCGTGGAGACGACCTCGCCGGGGCTCACCGGGATGCCGTAGCGGGCGAAGAACTGCTTGCCTTGGTATTCGAACAGGTCCAAGGGCTCGGCTCCTGTGCTGGTCCGATGGCGCCGGTTCGTTGTGCGGTGCGCCGGGTGGCGATACTACGGGCGTGGCCCTGAGACCTCCCAAGTCCCGCACGTGAGCCCCGTCGAGCAGAGCCGACGCCACGCCGGCCGCGCCCTGGCGGTGGCGGGGGCGGGGGTGGTCCTCGCGCTGCTGATCGCCTTCGCCGTGGCCCGGTTGGCGAGCCAGGGCCGGGTCGAGGTGCGGCTGGGCTCGGACACCTTCGCCGAGCAGAGGGCCGAGGACGCAGCCGAGGAGATCGCCGCTCGGGGGCCGATCCTCTACCCCGACGCCGCCGGCGGCGACCGCGACATCTACCTGCAGCACCTGGGCGACGACCCCGAGGAGGGCTGGGTCGTGATCGGCGCCCGTCCGCCCGGCGTGCCCCGGTCGTGCAGCGTCCGCTGGGACCCCGAGGACGAGGTGTTCGTGCTGCTCGACGAGCACGGCGAGGTCGCCGGCGAGTGCGACGGGCGGGAGTTCCCGGCCGACGGCACCGGCCTGCCGACCTACCCGGTCCGGGTCGACGAGGACGGCATGCTCGACGTCGACCTCAACGCCGCCGAGCGGGCGACGTCGACCACCGCCGGCTGACGGCGGGTGGCGGCGGGTGGCGGTCGCGGCGGTCGGTCGGGTCAGTAGACCCAGACCGGCGTGCCGATCTCGGCCACGCCGCTGGACCACAGCAGGTCCATCGCCGCGTTCGTCACCCGCGCGCAGCCGTGCGAGGCGGGCTGCGCCGGGATGCTGCCCGATCCGTGGATGGCGATGCCGCCGTTGAAGTACTTGGGCCGGTAGAGCGTGCCGAGCGGCGCCTCGCGCAGGCCGTCGATCTGGCGCTCGATCGTGAAGTGGCCGGGAGGTGTGACCGCCCGGGCCGTCCCGCCGGTCGAGCTGGTGTAGGCCTCGCCGTTGCCGGTGGAGGTGTTGATGGCCCAGGTGACGCGGCCGTCCTGGACGACGAACAGCACCTGGCGGTCGAGGTCGATCTCGATGCCGTGCGTGCCCCGGGGCACCGGCCGGGAGGCGGTGGCCAGCGCCTGCTGGGTGGCCGGGCCGGCGACGCCGTCACGGGCCAGGCCCTCGACCTTCTGGAAGGCCATGACCGCCTGCCGGGTCAGCTGGCCGTAGGTGCCGTCGGGCTCGCCCAGCCAGTAGCCCAGCTCGACGAGGCGCTGCTGCAGGGCGAGGACCGCCTCGCCGCTCTCCCCCAGCTCGAGCGTGCCGTCGGCCGCCGGGTCGGGCGGCAGCGTCGTCGTCGTGGTCGGGGCCGTCGTCGTCGTGGTGGTGGGCGCGGTGGTGGTCGTGGTCGGGGCGCTCGTGGTCGTCGTCGCCTCGGTCGTCGTGGTGGTCGAGTCGGTGGTGGTGGGGCCGGCGCCGCGGGTCGCGGTCTCGTCGCCGGACCCCGACAGCAGCGAGCTCGCGGCGGCGCCGGCCACCACGACCGTCACCACGGCGCCGGCCACGGCGGCGCGCCGCCACCGCCGGGCGGCGAGGCGGCCACGGGGAGCCACGTGTCGGGGGGCGGGGTCCTGCTCGCTCACGTCGGTGCTGCTCCTCCGCTGGGCGTGGCGACGTCGTACGGGGGCGACCGCCGCCGTCAGCCCGCGATGTCCGCCGTGGGGCTGACGGCGACGGTCACCTCTCAGACGCCGGACCCGCTCCTCGGGATGACGTCGTCGGGCGATCGATCGCGAACTGTGACAAAGCGCCGCGGAGCGTACCCGGCGGGACGCGGTCGGTGGGGTCGCGCCCGGGTCAGAGCTTCTCGAGGGGCGCCCAGGAGAGCAGCAGCCGCTTCTCGCCGACGTCGCGGAAGCGGACCAGGGCCTCGGTCTTGTCGCCGCTGCCGCTCAGCTCGAGGATCACGCCCTCGCCGAAGGTCGCGTGCCGCACGTCGTCACCGACCGTGAGCCCCAGGCTCTCGGCCCCGCTGCGCTGCGGCCGCCGGGCCTCGAGCGCCCGCTCGACGATGCGGTCGCGGCCGGCCGCCACCCGCAGCGACCGGTCGCCGGGGCCGGCGGACGACCGCCACCCGCCGCCGTACCCGCCGCCCCGGCGGCTGGCCCGGCGGTGCCCCTCGACGTCGCGCACGAGCTCGGACGGGATCTCGTCGAGGAACCGGCTGGGCGGGTTGTACTGCGTGCCGCCGAACAGCGTGCGGCTCCAGGCGTGGGTGAGGTAGAGGCGGCGCCGGGCCCGGGTGATGCCCACGTAGGCGAGCCGGCGCTCCTCCTCGAGCTGGTCGGGCTCGGTGAGCGAGCGCAGGTGGGGGAAGACGCCGTCCTCCATCCCCATCATGAAGACGACGGGGAACTCGAGGCCCTTGGCCGAGTGCAGGGTCATGAGGACGACCGAGGTCGTGTCGTCGTCGAGCGAGTCGACGTCGCTGACCAGGCTGATCTGCTCGAGGAACTCGTCGACGGTCGCGACCTCGTGGGCGGCGCCGACCAGCTCGGCCAGGTTCTCGAGCCGGCCCTCGGCCTCGATCGAGCGGTCGGCCTCGAGCTGCTCGAGGTAGCCCGAGCGCTCGAGCAGCCGCTCCAGCACCGGCCCCGGGCCGCTCGGCACCAGGTCGGCCGCGTCGTCGATCACGGCGAGGAAGCTCTCGATGCCCCGGCGGGCCTTGGGGCCGACGCCCGCGTCGTCGGCCCGGCGGAGGGCCTCGGCGAACGACAGCCCCCGGGCGGCGGCGTAGGCGTCGATCCGGCCGATGGTCGTGTCGCCCACGCCCCGCTTGGGCTCGTTGACGACCCGCTTGATCGAGACCTCGTCGGCCGGGTTGACCACCGCCCGCAGGTAGGCGATGGCGTCCTTGATCTCCTTGCGGTCGTAGAACCGGGTGCCGCCGACGACCTTGTAGGGGATGTCGGCGCGCATGAGCTGCTCCTCGAGGACGCGGCTCTGCGCGTTGGTGCGGTAGAAGACGGCGATGTCGCCCCACCGGAGCGGCCCACCGTCGCCGCCCTCGACCTCGTCGCGGTCGTGGAGGCGGGCGATCTCCCGGGTGATCCACTGCGCCTCGTCGACCTCGTCGTCGGCGTGGTAGCGGACGATCGGGTCGCCCTTGCCCCGGTCGGTCCACAGCTCCTTGGGCTTGCGGCTGACGTTGTGGGCGATGACCGCGTTGGCCGCGTCGAGGATGGTCTGCGTCGACCGGTAGTTCTGCTCGAGCAGGATGACCGTCGTGTCGGGGAACGCCGACTCGAAGTCGACGATGTTGCGCATGTCGGCGCCCCGGAAGGCGTAGATCGACTGGTCCTGGTCGCCGACGACGGCCACGTTGCGGTGGTCGGCGGCGAGCAGCAGGACGATGTCGTTCTGCACCCGGTTGGTGTCCTGGTACTCGTCGACCAGGATGTGCCGGAACCGGCGCTGGTAGTGCTGCAGGACGTCGGGGTGCTCGCGCAGCAGCCGCAGCGCCTGGCCCAGCAGGTCGTCGAAGTCCATCGACCCGGCCCGCTGGAGGCGCTGCTGGTACTCGGTGAAGACCTCGGCGATCTTGCGCTCGAAGAGGTTGCCGGCCCGCTGGGCGTAGGCCTCGGCGTCGAGCCCCTCGTTCTTGGCCGCGCTGATGGCGGCGTGCACCGACCGGGGCGGGAACCGCTTCGTGTCGAGCCCCAGGTCGCGGACGACGTAGCCGGTCAGCCGCACCGCGTCGGCCTGGTCGTAGATCGTGAAGTTGCGGGGGTAGCCGAGCCGGTCGGCGTCGCGCCGCAGGATGCGCACGCACGCCGAGTGGAAGGTCGAGACCCACATCTTCTCGGCCACCGGGCCGACCAGGGCCGCCACCCGGGACTTCATCTCGTCGGCGGCCTTGTTGGTGAAGGTGATCGCCAGGATCTCGAAGGGGCTGACCCCCCGCACCTTGATGAGGTGGGCGATGCGGTGGGTGAGGACCCGGGTCTTGCCCGAGCCGGCGCCGGCCACGACGAGCAGCGGCCCCCCGTCGTGGGTGACGGCGTCGGCCTGCACCGGGTTGAGGCCCGCGAGCAGCTCGGCCTCGTCGCCGTCGCGGGGCGCCCGGGGCGCGCCGTCGGCGCCGGCGGGGGCGTCGGCGGTGTGGGACAGGGTGCGGTCGGGCTCGGCCATCGGTGGGGCCATCGTAGGGGCGGGCACCGACGGAGCCGTCCACCCCCGCGCCCGGCCGCGCCCCGGCCTGCGATGCTGGGGGCGTGACGGTCGAGCGGATCCCCTACGACGAGTTCTCGATGTTCCACGAGAACGCCGCCGAGCACGGGCTGCCCTACGACGGCCCCCCGGCCGTCCGCCGGGAGTTCGTCGAGGTCGACCCCGGCCGGCGGCTGAGCGCGCTCGTCTGGGGGACGTCCGACCCCGAGCTGGTGCTGGTGCACGGCGGCGCCCAGAACGCCCACACCTGGGACACGGTGGCGCTGGCGCTCGACCGGCCGCTGGTGGCCGTCGACCTGCCGGGCCACGGCCACTCGGACGGCGGCCGCGGCAGCGTGCTCGACCCGGTCGAGAACGCCCGGGACGTGGCGGTCGCCGTGCGGGAGCTGGCCCCCGAGGCGCGGGCCGTCGTCGGGATGTCGCTCGGCGGCCTGACCGCCCTCGCGCTGTCCCGGCTGGCGCCCGAGCTCGTGCGCTCGCTCGTCCTCGTCGACGTCACCCCGGGCGTCGACCGCCGGAAGGCGGCGAGCGTCATCGCCTTCGTCGACGGCCCCGAGAGCTTCGACAGCTTCGAGGAGATGCTGGCCCGGACGAAGGCCTTCAACCCCACCCGGTCCGAGTCGTCGCTGCGCCGGGGGATCCTGCACAACGCCGTCCAGCGCGAGGACGGCACCTGGGTGTGGCGCCACGCCCGCCACCGCCCGGCCCGCCGGCCCGACGACCTGCGCTTCGGCGAGCTGTGGGACGACGTGTCCGCGCTGGCCGTGCCGCTGATGCTCGTGCGGGGGACCCTGCCCCAGTCGGTCGTCGACGACGAGGACGAGGCCGAGCTGCGGCGCCGCCGGCCCGACGCCCGGGTCGAGCGGGTGGAGGGCGCCGGCCACAGCGTGCAGGGCGACCGGCCCGTCGAGCTGGCGCGGCTGATCGAGGACTTCCTCGCCACGGTGGGCTGAGCCGTCCGGCCCGGCCCCGCCGCGCCGGTGTTACCGTGCCCCTGGCAGCCGACCGGGGAGGATCCGTCGATGGCGTCACCGCAAGCCGAGGGCGCCGGGGCCCGGCCCGGCGACGAGCCCGTCGCCGTCGTGCGCGCCTTCCTCGGCGCGCTCGAGGACCTCGACCTCGACCGGGCGCTCGCCCTCGTGTCGCCCGAGATCGTCTACCAGAACGTCCCGCTGCCGCCGGCCCGGGGGCGGGGCCCGTTCGAGGAGCAGATGCGCTGGCTGACCCGGCTGTGCACCGGCTTCGAGGCCCGGCTCCACCACATCGCCGCCGAGGACGGCGCCGTGCTGACCGAGCGCACGGACGTGCTCGAGCGGGGCCCGTTCCGGGTCGCCTTCTGGGTGTGCGGCACCTTCGAGGTGGTCGACGGGCGGATCACGGTCTGGCGCGACCGCTTCGACTGGCTGACCGTGCTCGGCGCCCTGGTGGCGGCCGTCCCCCGGGCGGCGCTCGCCGCCCTCGGGGCCCGCACCGGCCGCGGCTGACGGCCGGGCCCCTCAGCCGCCCAGCACCGCGTCGACCACCGCCCGGTCCACGAGCCCGGCCTCGGCGAACCGCCGGGCGATGCCGGCCGCCCGGGCGTCGCGGCCGACCAGGCGGCGCCCGAGCGCGGCGGCCTCGCCGGCGCGGCCACCCGCGGCCAGCACGAGCGCCCGCCAGAGCACGACGTCGACGTCGTCGACGTCGGCCGGGGGCGGCAGCCGGTCGAGGGCGTCGCCGAGCCGCCCGTCGAGGGCCAGCTCGAAGGCGGCCACGGTCTCGTGGTAGCGCTCGTTGGTGTCGACCAGGCGCCGCAGCCGCCCGAGCGGGTCGGGGTCGTCGTCGACCCGGAGGTCGGTGACCCGGTCCCGCCACGGCCGGCCGCTGCGGGACGCCCGCACGACGAGGATCGCCGCCGAGCGGCGGCCCCGCTCGTCGCCCCCGGCGTCCTCGGCCGCCTCCAGCGCCGTCACGAGCCGGTGCGGCAGCCAGCCCGAGGACGCCTCGAAGGCCTCGACCATCGCCTCCCACACCCGGGGGCCCCGCACGAGGTTGGCCAGCGCCACGCAGCCCGTCCCCACGGCGTGGCCGGCGGCGGCGACGCAGGCCTCGCCCGTGTACACGGCGACGTCGCCGTCCCGGTCGAGCATCCCGACCTGGCGGCGCTCGGGGTGGGGGTCGACGCTGCGCAGCGCCCGCAGCGCCTCGTGGACGGTGAGCCCGGCCCGCAGCGCGTCGAGGCCCAGGTCGCCGTACATCGGCTCGCCCATCGACTGGGTGGCGATGACGCCGAGGCCGGCGGCAGCCCAGGGCACGCTCGCGCCGACCGCCAGGGCCTGGGACTGCGTCGCCACGCCCATCAGCCCGGTGCCGGGGTCGCGGGCGATGATCGAGTACGTCATGGCGCGACCGTACGGCGCGGGGCCGCGCCGGGCGGCTACGCCGGGGTGGCGACGGCGCTGGGCGCGCCCGGCTCGGGCGCGGGGGCCGGGTTGCCGAAGCGCATCACGCCGTCGTCGACCGCCCCGAGGCGCATGGCCCGGTAGTCGCGCAGGTAGCTCTGGTACACCTGCCAGGGGAAGCGGCTGCCCTGCTTGGGGAAGCGGTCCTGGGCCCGCAGGATGTAGCCCGCGTTCAGCCCGAGCAGCGGCCGGCGCTCGACGGTGGGGTCGTCGTTGACCGGCGTGCACTGCCGGTTGCCCGTCTCCCGCATGTGCTTGAGCAGCCGGGTGACGTAGCGGCAGGTGAGCTCGGTCTTCAGCGTCCAGGAGGCGTTCACGTACCCGACCGCGGCGGCCAGGTTGGGGACGCCCTCGATCGCCATGCCCTTGTAGACGAGCCGGTCGGCGGGGTCGACCTTCTCGCCGTCGACGACCAGCTCGATGCCGCCGAGGAAGAGCAGCTCGAGGCCCGTGGCGGTGACGACGACGTCGGCCTCCAGCTCGTCCCCCGAGCGCAGCCGGATGCCGGTCTCGGTGAACGTGTCGATGTGGTCGGTCACCACCGAGGCCCGGCCCTCGCGGATGGCCGCGAACAGGTCGCCGTCCCGCACGAGGCACAGCCGCTGGTCCCACGGGTCGTAGCGGGGGGTGAAGTGGGGGTCGATGTCGAAGCCGGGCGGGAGCGCCCGCTCCAGCTGCTTGCGGAGCATCCGCTTGACCAGCTCCGGCCGCCGGCGGCTCAGGTGGTAGAAGCCCTGGGTCGTCAGCGCCTTGTACCAGCGGTTGACGGTGCTGGCCGCCCGGCGGGGCAGCACCCGCCGCACCAGGGCGGCGATCGGGTCCTCGCCCGGCAGCGAGGTGACGTAGGTGGGCGACCGCTGCAGCATGACCACGTGCCCGGCGGTCCGGGCCAGCGCCGGCACGAGCGTGATGGCCGTCGCCCCGCTCCCGATCACCACGACCCGCTTGCCGGTGACGTCGAGGTCCTCGGGCCAGCGCTGCGGGTGGACGAGCGTGCCCCGGAAGCGGTCGGTGCCGGGGAGCTCGGGCTCGTGGCCGCGGTCGTAGCGGTAGTAGCCGCTGCAGGAGAACAGGAAGCCGCAGGTCAGCTCGACGGTCTCGCCGGTGTCGGTGCGCTCGGCGGTGACGTGCCACCGGGCCTCGGGGGTCGACCACTCGGCCCGCACGACGCGGTGGCGGAAGCGGATGTGGCGGTCGATGCCCTCCGCCTCGGCCGTCTCGCGGATGTAGCGCAGGATCGCCGGGCCGTCCGCGATGGCGGTGTCGCTGTCCCAGGGCCGGAACGAGTAGCCCAGCGTGTACATGTCCGAGTCGGACCGGATGCCCGGGTAGCGGAACAGGTCCCAGGTGCCGCCGATGGCGTCGCGGGCCTCGAGGATGGCGTAGCGCACCCACGGGCACTCGGCCTGGAGGTAGTGGCCGGCGGCGACGCCGGACAGGCCGGCGCCGACGACGAGGACGTCGAGGTGTTCAGGCACGGGGGGCATCCTCTCAGGCGGCGGGGCTCGACGCCCCGACGAGCTTGTCGTTCAGCCGCCCCTCGTCGCCGAACAGCTCGGCCCGCCAGCGGGCCAGCAGCTCGCTGGCGTCGATGTCGTCGGGGTGGAAGCCCGGGCGGCAGTACTCGCGCAGCCGGTTCCACAGGTCGCGGCTGAGCAGCGGCGAGGAGCGGAACCGGCGCCAGCTGCGGCGCAGGTTGCCCCGCCGCCAGGTGGCGGGGTCGCGGGCCAGCGAGATGGCCATGAGGACGGCCACCAGGATCGGGAAGCCGAAGCGCAGGCCTTGCATGGTCCAGATCCGCATGCGCTCGGTGCCGCCCATCGCCCGGTAGACGTCGAAGGCCACGGCCTTGTGCTCGGACTCCTCGAGCGCGTGCCAGAGGAACACGTCGCGGACGCCGTCGTGGCCGAACAGGGCCCGCACGTCCTCGCTCGACAGCAGCAGCTCGGCGAGCGTCGCGGTGAAGTGCTCGAGCGCGGCGGTGAACGCGAGGTTGGAGATGGGCGGCGCCAGCCGCTCGCGCGACTCGAGCCCGCGCCGGGTGAACCGCTCGATGCCCTTGGTCGGGTACCCGAGCTGGGCGAGGCGCTCGTTCAGCACCCGGTGCTCCCGGCCGTGGACCGACTCCTGGCCGATGAAGCCGGCGACCTGCTTCTTCAGCTCGGGGTCGGTGATGCGGTCGCGGTAGTGGCGGACGGAGCGGACGAAGAAGTCCTCGCCGTCGGGGAAGAGGGCCGAGAGGACGGCGGCGAAGTGGCTGAGGAGGAGGTCGCCGTCGACGGCGAAGTGGCGGGGCAGGTCCTGCAGCGATTCCTCGAACGAGATGCGCCGGGTCGGGATCGTGCGTTCACCGGTGGCCTGCGTCATGCTTCGACCCTAGCACGGCGATTTGAGAGTTTGAGCAAAATTCTCAATTTCTGTCTGCTACCGTCGGGGCCGACGATGGCGCCCACCTCCGCTCCACCGCCCCGCACGAAGGGCGAGCAGACCCGACGCGACATCCTGCGGGCCGCCGTGGCGCGCTTCGGCCGCGACGGGTACCGGGCCACGTCGGTGGCCGACATCGCCCGGGAAGCGGGCGTCGGGGGCACGGTGCCCTACGCCTACTTCCCCAACAAGGAGGCGCTGTTCCTCGCCGCCGTCGACGAGGACGCGGCGGCGGTCATCCACGAGGCGCTCTCCGGCGCCTTCGACGAGCCGGGCCAGCTCGACTGGCAGGACGTGCTCCTCGTCGGGCTCCTGGAGGCCGTCGAACGGCACCCGCTGGCCCGCCGCCTCCTCGCCGGCCTCGAGCCCGAGGTCACGCCCCGGGTCCTCCACGTCCCGGCCCTGGAGGAGCTGCGCAAGGCGGCCGCCGAGCGCCTGGCCGCCGACCAGGTCGCCGGCATCGTCCGGCCGGACGTCGACCCCGCGACGATGGCCGAGGGCATGGTGGCCATCGTCATGTCGCTGCTCATGTCGGTCGTGCAGCTGGGCCTCGACGCCACCAGCCCCTACGCGGCCTCGGTGGCGGCCGTCCTCGAGTCCGCGCTGAAGCAGCCGCCCCGCGGCTGACCGTCCGCGGTCACCCGCTCGCCCGGCGGACCACGACCGTCGGCTCGGACGTCCCCTCGTCGTCCCCCCGGGCCGCCTCCGCGGCCGCCGCCACGAAGGCCGACACCAGCGGGTGCGGGTGCACGAGCGTGCTGCGGAGCTGGGGCACGAACAGCGTCGCCACGAAGAACCGCCGGTCCGGCAGCTCCAGGATCTGCGGCGCCCCCTCGGCGTCGGTGCCGCTGACCACGACGCCGGCCCGGGCGAGCTCGCCGACCACCGCCGGGTCGGGGCCGAAGCGGCAGGCGTACCGCTCGGCGGCCGAGGCGGTGCCGTAGGCCGCCGCCGCCCGGGTGCCCGGCCGGACCTCGACCTCCTGCGTCCGCCCGGCCAGCGAGCAGGCGAGCGGCGTCACCACCGGCGTCGCCCCCTCGGGCTCGTACTCCGCGTGGTGGGCGTCCGCGACGCCGAGGACGTGGCGGGCCAGCTCGACCACGACGTGCTGCATCCCGGCGCAGGTGGCGAGCAGCGGCACGTCGCGGGTCCGCGCGTGCTCGATCGCCCGCAGCGCGCCCTCCGGGTCGCGGTAGGGGCTCCCGGGGGCGATCAGCAGGCCGTCGAAGGCGACCAGCTCGTCGGGCGGGTCGCCGACCTCGTCCGTCGCGACCCACGCCGGCTCCACCCCGAGGCCGAGGTCGACGGCGGCGTGCCCGAGGGCGTCCTCGGTGGCGACGTGGGTCTCCTGGGCCGGGTCGTGGTCGCCGACGATGCCGATGTGGATCATGCACCGAGCATGCGCGACCGGGGCGGCCGCGCCAACCGGGCACCGGTCGCCCGGCAGGCCCCCGACTACGGTCCGGCGCGTGGGACTCCGAGGGCAGCACGACGACCCCTGCACCCCCCGCCGCGGCGCCCCGGGCCGGCCGGCCCGCCGGGGGCCGGCGGTCGCGGCGCTCGTCGCCCTCGTCGCCGGGCTGGTGGCCTGCGGCGGCGGGGACGGCGAGGGCGGCGAGGACGCCGCCGGCGACACCCCGGCCGTCGAGTGGGTGCGGGTCGGCTACGACCTGGCCAACACCCGGGCGGTCGAGGACGAGGCGGTCATCGGGCCGGGCAACGTCGGCGAGCTCGCCCCGGCCTGGGAGGTCACCGGCCTCGCCGGCGTGAGCGGCACGCCCGCCGTCGTCGACGGCACCGTCTACCTCGGCGACTGGACCGGGCACGTCCGGGCGCTGGACGCGGCCACCGGCGAGGAGCTGTGGGCGCAGCCGGTCGGCCCCGGCTACGTCGGCGGCTCGGTGGCCGTCGACGGCGACCGGGTCCTGGCCGGCACCTTCGACGCCCGGCTGGTGGCGCTGGACCGCACCAGCGGCGAGGTCATCTGGGAGACCGACCTCGACGAGCACCCGAAGGCCGTCGTGTTCGGGTCGCCGATCGTCGTCGACGGCCTGGTCGTCGCCGGCGTCGGCAGCTACGAGGTCTTCGCCCCCGGCGACCCGTCGACCTTCCGGGGCTCGGTCGTCGCCCTCGACGCCGAGACCGGCGAGGAGCGGTGGCGGTTCTGGACGACCGCCGGGGACGCCACCGAGGGCCCCGGCGTGTCCGTCTGGTCGTCGCCGGCCGTCGACACCGAGCGGGGGGTGCTCTACGTGGGCACCGGCCAGGGCTACGCGCCCCCGGCGCCGCCCCGCAGCGACGCGCTGGTGGCGCTCGACCTGGAGACCGGCGAGGAGGTGTGGGCGACGCAGTTCACCGCCGGCGACACCTGGACGATCCGCGACCCCACCGGCGCGGACGCCGACGTCGGCGCCATGCCCAACCTGTTCACGGTCGACGGCGTCGACGCCGTGGGCGTCGGCGACAAGGCCGGCACCTACCGGGCGCTGGACCGCGAGACCGGCGAGGTCCTCTGGGAGCGGCACCTGACCGAGGGCGGCCTCCAGGGCGGGGTCATGGCCTCCGCCGCCGTCGCCGACGGGACGATCTACGTCGCCTCCAACGAGGCGAGCCAGGACGCCGTCCTGTTCGCCCTCGACGCCGACACCGGCGAGGAGGTGTGGCGCACCGAGGTCGGAGCCCACGTCACCGGGCCCGTCACCTGGGCCAACGACGTCCTCTACCTGGCCGACGACGCCGGGGGCGTCGCCGCCTACGCCGCCGAGGACGGCGAGCGGCTGTGGCGCCACGAGGTCGACTTCCCCGCCGCCGGGGGCGTCGCCGTGGTCGAGGGCACCGTCTACGCCGGCTGGGGCTGGTGGCTGGCCGGCGCCCCCGAGGGCGCGGACGGCGGCATCGCCGCCTTCCGCCTCGCCGAGGGCGAGGGCGACGACGGCGACCTCGCGACCGGCGGCGACGGCGGGGACGGGCCCGACGGCGCCGAGATCTACCGGGGCAACTGCGCCACCTGCCACGGCGGCTCCGGCCAGGGCGGCGTCGGCCCCGGGTTCGAGGGGATCGGCGACCGGCTGACCGTCGAGGAGCAGATCGAGGTCGTCCGCGAGGGCCGGGGGCGCATGCCGGCCTGGGAGGACGAGCTGAGCCCCGAGGAGATCGAGGCGGTCGTCGCCTACATCGACGAGGAGCTGTCCGGCGGCTGACGGCCCGGCCACCGCCGACCGGCACCGGGTGGCGGTGGCCGGGCGCGGCTTGCAAGGATCGGCGCCCGTGAAGGTGGACAAGCTGACCGGCACCGACGGGTTCGTCGTCACCGACCTCGACGACGCGACGACCTCCGTCGGCGTCGTGCGCCTCGCGCCCAAGGTGCTGCGCGACGGCGCCGTGCTGCTGGCCCGCTCGGTGACCTACGCGTTCGCCGCGTTCGGCGTCGCCGGCCACGCCGGGGCCTCGGCCGGCATCAACGCCAAGGTCGACCAGCGGGCCGACGCCGTGGCGGCGTTCGTCGACGAGGTGCGCCCCCGGGCCGAGGCCGGCTCGCTCGTCCTCTGGCCGGGCACCGGCATGACCGCCGAGGACCTCGCCCCGCTCGGCTGGGAGCCGCCCGACCCCGAGCTCGCCGCCGCCGGTGCGCTCGCCGCCGGGCGGGTGGCCGGGCCCCACGACTGGCGCACCGCCGCCGTCGTCGGCACCGGCCCGGTCGCCGAGGCCGCCACCGCCCAGCTCGCGAAGGCGGGCGCCACCCTCGCCGAGCCCCGCTACGACGCGGCGTGCGACGTGCTGTTCGTCGCCGGCAAGGCCGGCGTCCTCGACCACCCGACCGCCGCGGTGGTCCAGGCCCGCACCATCGTCCCGCTCACCCCCGTGCCCGTCACGGCGCGGGCCTTCGCGGTGCTGCGCAAGTCGGACCGGGTGGTCATCCCCGACTTCCTGTCCACGGCTGCGCCGCTGCTCGCCCGCTTCGACGCCGACGGTGGCGACCCGGTGCAGCGTGTCCACCGGGCGTGCTCCGAGCTGGCCGAGCACGGCACCGGGATGTGGCTGGCCGCCGTCCAGCGCGCGGAGGCGTTCCTCGCCACCTGGACCGGCGAGAAGCCCTTCGGCCGCCCGCTCGCCTGAGCCGCCACCCGGCGCGCTCCCTTGGGCGCGCCCGTCACCCAGGGTCTAGCGTGTCCGGGTCACACCGCATGGGGAGACCCGCCGCCGGGGGGGCACGTTGACCGACGCACCGCAGACCGACGAGCCGACGCGCCTCATCAGCGACCGCCCGCGGCTCGTCTTGCTCAGCTTCCTCATGCTGTTCGTCGAGCTGGCGGTCATCCGCTGGTCGGGGGCCAACGTCGTCTACCTGGCCTACTTCTCGAACCTCGTCCTGCTCGGCAGCTTCCTCGGCGTCGGCCTCGGCTTCCTGTGGGCCGGGCGGGGCGGCCGGCCGCTGTTCCCCTACGCGCCGGTCGTGCTGGCGCTGTTCGTCGCCTTCATCCGGCTGGCGCCCATCGACATCGACGTCGAGGGCAGCGACCTCATCTTCTTCAACGAGCCGACGATCACCGGGCCGCCCCGCGAGGTCGTCCTGCCGGTGATCTTCGTGACGGTGGCGACGCTGCTCATGTTCATCACCGACGGCGTCGCCCGGACGTTCAAGACGTTCCCGCCGCTCGAGGCCTACAAGCTCGACCTCATCGGCAGCGTCCTCGGCATCCTCGGCGTCACGGCGCTGTCGTTCCTCGGCCTGCCCCCGGTGGCCTGGGGCACCGTCGCCGGGGCGGTGCTCGTCCTGGTGTCGCTGCCCAAGGTGCGCCTGGTGACCGTGGCCGCCGTCGCCGTCGTGATCGCGCTCCTCGGCATCGAGTCGCTGGAGGAGCGCACGTGGTGGTCGCCCTACTACAAGGTCGAGCAGGAGGACGCCCCCTACGGCGGCTACATGGCCAAGGTCAACGAGGTCCCCCACCAGTCGACCCTGCCGGTGGCCGACAACCCCCTCTACGGGTCGAACTACGCCCAGGCGGCGGGCACCCAGCCCCGCCGGGTGCTCATCATCGGCGCGGGCGGCGGCAACGACGTGGCCGCCGCGCTGCAGAACGGGGCCGAGCACGTCGACGCCGTCGAGATCGACCGCAAGATCTACGAGCTGGGCAAGGAGGACCACCCCGACCGGCCCTACGACGACGAGCGGGTCGAGGTCCACATCGACGACGGCCGCGCCTTCCTCGAGCGCACCGACGAGACGTGGGACCGCATCCTGCTCGCCCTGCCCGACTCGCTGACCCTGGTGACCGGCCAGGCCTCGGTGCGGCTCGAGAGCTACCTGTTCACCCGCGAGGCCATCGAGTCCGCCAAGGACCACCTCACCGAGGGCGGCGTGTTCTCGATGTACAACTACTACCGCGAGGGGTGGCTGGTGGACCGGTACGCCGGCACCCTCGAGGAGGTCTTCGGGCGGCCCCCGTGCATCGAGCGCCTCTCGCCGGGCGACGAGGACGACCCGTCGCACCTGGCGGTCCTGACCGTCTCCGAGGACCCCGAGGCCATCCCCTGCGACGGCCCCCGGCAGGCCCTGTGGGAGCGGCCCGCCGACACGCCGGCCCCGTCCACCGACGACCACCCCTTCCCCTACCTGCGCACCCGGTCGATGCCGGGCTTCTACCTGGTGACGATCGGGCTGATCCTGCTGTTCTCCGCGGTCGCCATCCGGGGCGTGGGCGGGCCGGTGCGGCCGATGCTCCGCTACACCGACCTGTTCTGCATGGGCGCGGCGTTCCTGCTGCTCGAGACGAAGAGCGTCGTCCAGTTCGCCCTGCTCTTCGGCACGACCTGGTTCGTCAACGCCCTGGTCTTCCTCGGGGTCATGCTCAGCGTGCTGGCGGCCGTGCTGCTGTCGCAGAAGGTCAGCTTCCGCCGGCCCCAGCGCCTCTACGTCCTGCTGCTGGCCGGGCTGGCGCTGGCCTGGGCGGTGCCGCCCAGCGCCCTGCTCGAGCTGCCGTTCCTCCCCCGCTTCCTGGCGGCGGTGACGCTGGCCTTCCTGCCGATCTTCACCGCCAACCTCGTGTTCGCCCAGCGGTTCAAGTCGACCAGCGCCTCGGCGACCGCCTTCGGCGCCAACCTGCTGGGGTCGATGTTCGGCGGCATCCTCGAGTACATGTCACTGCTCGTCGGCTACCGCACGCTGCTGATCGTGGTCGGCGTGCTCTACGGCATCGCCTTCCTCACCGGCCGGCGGCAGCTGGGCGTGCCGGTGCCGGCGGCCGTCGAGGCGCCGAGCGCCGCGGGCGCCCCCTCCCCCGTCGCCGCGGGCGACTGAGGCGGCTCACTCCCACTCGATGGTGCCGGGCGGCTTCGACGTGATGTCGTAGGCCACCCGGTTGATGCCCGGCACCTCGTTGATGATGCGGCTGGACATCGAGGCCAGCACGTCGTAGGGCAGCCGGGCCCAGTCGGCGGTCATGGCGTCCTCGCTGGTGACCGCCCGCACGATGATCGGGTGCGCGTAGGTGCGCTCGTCGCCCATCACCCCGACCGAGCGGATGTCCGGCAGCACGGCGAAGGCCTGCCACACCTCGCGCTCGAGGCCGGCCCGGGCGAGCTCCTCGCGCACGATGGCGTCGGCGTGCTGCAGCGTGGCGACCTTCTCGGGCGTGACCTCGCCGATGATCCGCACCGCCAGGCCGGGGCCCGGGAACGGCTGGCGCCAGACGATCTCCTCGGGGAGGCCGAGCTCCTCGCCGACCCGGCGCACCTCGTCCTTGAACAGGGCCCGCAGCGGCTCGACCAGCTCGAACGACATGTCCTCGGGCAGGCCGCCGACGTTGTGGTGGCTCTTGATGGTGGCGGCGCCGTCGCCCCCGCCCGACTCGATGACGTCGGGGTAGAGCGTGCCCTGCACGAGGAACCGGGCGTCCTCCAGGCCGCCGGCGGCCTCCTCGAAGATGCGGATGAACAGCTCGCCGACGATCTTGCGCTTGTGCTCGGGGTCGGTGACGCCGGCCAGCGCCTCGAAGAACCGGTCGGCGGCCCGCACGTGGATCAGCTCGATCCGCTGGTGGCGGCGGAACGTCTCGACGACCTGCTCGCCCTCGCCCCGGCGCAGCAGCCCGGTGTCGACGAACACGCAGGTGAGCTGGGGGCCGACCGCCTTGTGCACGAGGGCGGCGGCCACCGCGGAATCGACGCCGCCGGAGAGGGCGCAGATCACCCGGGCGTCGCCCACCTGGGCCCGGATCGCCTCGACCTGCTGCTCGATGATCGAGGTCATCGTCCAGGTGGGCGGGATGCCCGCGAGGTGGTGGAGGAAGTGGCGCAGCAGCTGCTGCCCGAAGGGGGTGTGCGAGACCTCGGGGTGGTGCTGCACGGCCCAGATGCGCCGCTCGGGCGACTCGAGCGCGGCCACCGGGGCGCCGTCGGTGGTGGCGGTGGCCCGGAACCCCTCGGGCACCCGGGTGATGCCGTCGAAGTGGCTCATCCAGACCGTCTGGTGCACGGGCTGGTCGGCGAACAGGCCGGAGCCGTCGGTGACGGTGAGCTCGGTGCGGCCGTACTCGCCGGTACCGCCCCGGGCCACCTCGCCGCCCAGCTGCTGGGCGACGAGCTGGGCGCCGTAGCAGATGCCGAGGATGGGGATGCCGAGCTCGTAGATCTCGGGGTCGAGGCGGGGGGCGCCCTCGACGTGGACCGACCGGGGACCCCCGGACAGCACGATGGCCGCCGGCCGGCGCTCGCGCACCTCGGCCGCGGTGATCGAGTGGGGGACGATCTCGGAGTAGACGTGCGCCTCGCGGACCCGCCGGGCGATGAGCTGGGCGTACTGCGCCCCGAAGTCGACGACCAGGCAGGTCGGGAACCGCTCGCTCGGCGCCGGGGGCGTGCTCACTCGTCCCCCACGACGACGAGGTCGGCCTTCTGCAGGTCCTTCAGCGTCTCGAACCCGCATAGCGCCATCGCCCGGCGCAGGGCCCCGGTGAGGTTCACGCTGCCCGAGGCGTCGTGGGCCGGGCCGTGGAGGATCTGCTCGAGCGTGCCCTGGGGCTCGACCCGCACCCGCTCGCCGCGGGGCAGCGTCGGGTGGGTGGCGGGCATCGTCCAGTGCCAGCCCCGCCCCGGGGCTTCGGTCGCGGCGGCGAACGGCGTGCCGACCATGACGGCGTCGGCGCCGCAGGCGACCGCCCGGGCGATGTCGCCGCCGGTCGTGATGCCGCCGTCGGCGATGACGTGGCAGTAGACGCCGGTCTCGTCGA
This sequence comes from Thermoanaerobacterales bacterium, assembly GCA_017577565.1. GTDB lineage: Bacteria > Actinomycetota > Acidimicrobiia > Acidimicrobiales > VFJN01 > ZC4RG19. The sequence continues at coordinate 29,194 of PKRH01000012.1, forward strand.
GGTGCCGCATGCGGGCCGCCCGGGCGTCGGCCAGCGCCGTGGCCAGCGGCACGCCGACGCCGAGCACCTCGCGGGTGACGGTCGCGGCCCCGGACCCGGCCCCGACGAGCACGCCGGCGGCCCCGGTGCGCATGAGGTGCAGCGCCGTCTGGTACGAGGTGCAGCCCCCGACGAGCACCGGGATCTCGTAGTGGCGGATGAAGGCCTTGAGGTTGAGCGGCTCGACCCGGCGGGACACGTGCTCGGCCGAGACGATCGCCGCCTGGATGACGAGCAGGTCGGGCTCGGCCTCGAGCACGGCGTCGGCCAGCTCGAGGGTGCGGCCGGGGGTGACCGCGACGGCGCAGGTGACCCCGGCGTCCTTGATCTCGGCGATGCGCCGGCCGATCAGCTCCGGGCGGACCGGCTCGGCGTACAGCTCCTGCAGCCGGGCCGTCGCCTTGGCCGGCGGCAGCGACGCGATCTCGTCGAGCACCGGCTCGGGGTCCTCGTAGCGGGTCCACAGCCCCTCGAGGTGCAGCACCCCGGCCGAGCCCAGCCGACCCAGCTCGACGGCGGTGGCCGGCGAGGTGACGCTGTCGGCGGGCGCGCCCAGGATCGGCACCTCGAACCGGTAGGCGTCGATCTCCCAGGAGATGTCGACGTCCTCGGGGTCGCGGGTGCGGCGGTTGGGCACGATGGCGACGTCGTCGAGGCGGTAGGCCCGCTTCGCCGTCTTGCCCAACCCGATCTCGACCTCGGCCATGACGGCCACCACCTCGGCGCTCGGATCCGTTCCGGGAGAAGGTCGAAGTCTACCGACCGCCCCCGCCCCGCCGATGCACGGCGGCGGTCACGCCAGCTCGTCGATCAGCTCCCACAGCGCGTCGACGTGGCGTTGCTCGGTCGTCCAGGCCCCGATGGCGGCCCGGACGACGTAGCGGCCGGCCAGCCTCGTGTGGGTGAGGTAGACCCGCCCGGTGGCGTTCAGCGCCTCGTGCAGGCGCTGCGTCGCCTCGTCGCCGTCGACGTGGCGGAAGCAGACGAGGTTGAGCCGGGCCGGGGCCGCCAGCTCCAGCCGCGGGTCGCGCTCGATCCGCCCGGCCAGCTCGCCGGCGAGCCGGACGTGCTCGCGCACGTGGTGGCGCAGCCCCTCGGCGCCGTACCAGCGCAGGACGAACCAGAGCTTCAGCGCCCGGAACCGGCGCCCGAGGGGGATCTGCCAGTCCCGGTAGTCGACGACCCTCCCCGACTCCGACGCGGCGTTGCGCAGGTACTCGGGGAGGATCGACAGGGCCTCGACCAGCGGCGCCCGGTCGGCGACGAACAGGCACGAGCAGTCGAAGGTCGTGAACAGCCACTTGTGGGGGTTGAACACGTAGCTGTCGGCGTGCTCGAGGCCCGCCTGCTGGTCGCGGTGCTCGGGGCACACGGCCGCGGAGCCGGCCATGGCGCCGTCGACGTGGAACCAGGCGCCGGCCCGGGCGGCGATCGGCCCGACGGCGGGCAGCGGGTCGACCGCCAGCGAGCTGGTCGTGCCGATCGTGGCCATGACGAGGCAGGGCACCAGGCCGGCGGCGGTGTCGGCCTCGATCGCCGCCTCGAGGGCGTCGGGGCGCAGGGCGAAGGTGTCGTCGACGTCGAGCAGGCGCACGTTCTCGGGCCGCAGCCCGGCCACCCGGGCGCCCTTCTCCAGCGACGAGTGGGCGTGCTCCGACGAGTAGACGACCAGCCGGTCGAGGGCGGCGCCGCGGGCCAGGGCCCGCTCGCGGGCGGCGACGAGGGCGCACAGGGTGGCGGACGACGCCGAGTCCTGGATGACCCCGCCGCCGGCGCCCGTCGAGCGGAACCGCTCGGGCAGCCCCAGCAGGTCGACGAGCCAGTCGAGGACGTGGGCCTCGACCTCGGTGAGGGCCGGGCCGGTCTGCCACAGCATCCCCTGGGTGGCGAGCCCGCCGGACACGATGTCGGCGAGGACGCCCGGGCCCGAGGTGTTGGCGGGGAAGTAGGCGTGGAAGCCGGGGTGCTGCCAGTGGGTCGTGCCCGGCAGGACGACCCGGTCGAGGTCGGCGAGCACCTCCTCGAACGGCTCGGGGGCCTCGGGCGGCGCCGGCGGCAGCCACGAGCGCACCTCCCCGGGCTCGACCTCCGGCACGACGCGGTGCCGCTCGACGGTCGCCCAGTAGTCGGCCACCCAGTCGACGACGGCACGCCCCCACCGCCGGAACTCGTCGGGGGTCATGTGGTAGGGGGGACGGTCGGCCATGCCGGGACGCTAGCGACGCGACCCCGCGATCGACCCATCCGCCCCGTCACCGACCCTCCCGCCGACGCGATCGTCGCCCGAGCGGGCGGATGCCCGAGCGGCTGGCCTCGCCCACCGCTGGCGGCGTCTCGAGGGGGGAGGGCGACCGGTGATGCGTGGACGGGCCCGCTCGGCGGTCCTGGCGGTGGTGCTGCTCGCCACGGCGGCGGGGTGCGACTGGACGCAGCGGTACCACGACTTCGGGTGGTCGGGGTACAACCCCGACCGAGGAGGGCGTCACCCCGGACGGCCCGGCCGAGCTGCAACCGGTCTGGACGTACAACCTCGACACGGACGGATCGCCGGTCACCGGTGGCGGACGGGTGTACGTGGAGGGCACCCCGTCCGTCGTCAGCTCGATCTCCCACCTGTTCGCCGTGCGGGAGTCCGACGGTGCCACGTTGTGGGCCGTCCCCTGTCACCAGCTCGGGGGGTGGCAGCTGTGGGCGTACGCGGAGGGCTCCGTCTTCGCCCATTGCGGCACGACCCTCCACGCGCTCGACGCCGCGACCGGGGCCCCGGTCTGGCAGTGGCCGGCTCCCGGCTCGGTCAGGCAGGTGTCCGTGGCCGCCGACGGCCTGGTCGTCGTGGCGAGCACCACGGGTGGCAGCACCGTGACACGGCTCGGCCTCGACGGCACCGAGCGGTGGTCGCTCGACGTCGACCCCGACGTGACGGTCAGGGGCGACAGGAGCCGTGCGTACGTCGAGCGGGCCGACGGCACGATCGCCGTCCACCGGCTCGACGACGGCGGCCTCGTCCGGGTCCTGCCGGACGTGCCGGGGCGCCTCCAGGTGGTCGCCGGCAGCCGGCTGTTCTTCGTCCAGGAGGGCGGCGTCGACGGAATCCCCGCCGACGAGGTCCGCCTGCGGGCGGTCGACGCCGGCACCGGGCAGCAGCTGTGGGAGCACCGCGACTGGTGCCCCGAGGGCGACCGCGCCGGCATGCAGATCGCCGTCGCCGACGACGCCGTCGCCTACGTCACCGACGGGAGGATCAACCTCAGCACCTGCGTCTACGGCGCGCTCGACGTGGCGACGGGCGCTCGTCGCTGGACCGTCCCCGCCAGCGTCGGAACGCTCGCTGCGGTGCCGACCATCGCGGACGGGGTCGTCTACTACTACCGCGGCGTCAGCTTCGCCGTGTCGGACGGGGTCTTCGCCGCCCTCCGGATGGCCGACGGCGAGGTGCTGCTGGAGGAGCGCGTCACGAGGACCTCGGGTGCCACGGTCGTCGTCGCCAACGGCCGGGTCCTCCTGCCGGAAGGCGCGTTCGAGTGGGTGCCCGTCGAGGGCTGAGCCGCCGCGCCGTCGTGAGCCGGTGACCTGGCCCCCCGCCCGAGGCGGGCGGATGGTGCCAAGGTCCCCGCGACGAAGGGACCATGGACCCGCCCCGGCGGGCCGCGGGCCGGGAGACACTTCCCGCCGTGCGACGTCCTGGGAGACTCCGGCGTGCGGCGGCGGCCGGCGCCGTCGCCCTGGTGGCGGTCGCCGCCGGGTGCGCCGGCGGCGGTGGCGACGAGGGCGACGGCGGGGCCGCGGGCGACGAGCCGGCGCTCGCCGGCGCGGTGCGCACCCCGCCGCTGGAGGTGTCCGACGTCGTGCTGCCCGACGCGGTGACCGGCGAGCCGGTGGCCATGCAGGCCCCGCCGGGCGAGCTCTACGTCGTCTACTTCGGCTACACGAGCTGCCCCGACGTCTGCCCCACCACCATGAACGACGTCGCCGTGGCGCTCGGCGACCTGCCGGACGACCTGGCCGACCGGGTCACGGTGGCGATGGCCACCGTCGACCCCGAGCGGGACACCGCCGAGGTGCTGACCGGCTACCTCGACCACTTCTTCACCCGGCACCTGGCGCTGCGCACGACCGACCCCGCGGCCCTCACCGCCGCCACCGAGGCCTTCGGCGTGCAGTGGGAGGTCGAGGAGCACGAGCCGGGCGAGGCCTACGAGGTCGCCCACACCGCCGTCACCTACGTCGTCGACGACACCGGCACGGTCGTCGTCGAGTGGCCCTTCGGCCTCGACAGCGAGTCGATGGCCGCGGACCTGCGGACCCTGCTGGAGGAGCGCGCATGAGAGCCACCCCCCGCACCCGCCGGCCCGTCGCGCGCACCGCCGCGCTGCTCGCCGCCTCGGCGCTGCTGCTCGGCGCGTGCGGTGACGGGGGCGGCGACGCCGACGCCACGACCGACGCCGCCGGCGACGTGGCGCCCCGGCTGGAGGTGACCGACGCCTGGGCCCGGACGTCGCCGCGGACCGCGGACGCCGGCGCCGTCTACCTGCGCATCGCCAACGACGGCGACGCCGACGACGCCCTGGTCGGCGTCGAGGTCGACACCGCGGTCGCGGCCCGGGCCGAGCTGCACGAGACCGTCGCCGTGGAGGACGGCGGCGACGGCGGGCAGGACGGCGGCATGGACGACGGTGGCATGGACGACGGCGGCGCGCAGGGCGATGCCGGGCACGGCGGCGGCACGGGCGGCGGGATGATGGAGATGCGCCCGGTCGACCGGATCGTCGTCCCCGCCGGCGGCGAGGTCGTCCTCGAGCCCGGCGGCCTCCACGTCATGCTGCTGGACCTGGCGGCCCCGCTCGAGGCCGGCTCGAGCGTCGAGCTGACCCTCGAGTTCGAGGAGAGCGGCGAGCAGGTGGTGACGGCCGATGTCCGCGACGAGGCCCCCTGATCACCGCCACCGGCGACCGCTGACCGCCGTGGGCGCCACCGTGCTCGTGGCGGCCCTGGGGCTGGCGGGCTGCGGCCGTCAGGACGGCGGCACGGGCGACGGTGCCTCGGCGCGGGAAGGCGACGTCTACGAGATCGTCGTGCCCTACGGCACCCAGGAGCGCCTGAGCCGCGGCGAGACCGTGGACGTCATGCCGTCCCGGCTGGAGTTCCAGGTCGGCGACACGTTGCGCATCCGCAACGACGACATCATGGTCCAGACGGTCGGCCCCTACGTCGTCGGCGCGGGCGAGGTGTTCGAGCTGCGCTACGGCAAGCCCGGCCGCTACGAGGGCATGTGCCCGCTCTCGGCCGACAAGACCTACGAGATCGTGGTGACGCCATGAGGCGCCGGCTCGCCCTCGTGCTCGCGCTCGCGGCCGCCGTCGCCCTCGCCGCCTGCGGCGGCGGCACCGGCGGCGACGGCGTCGACTACGAGGCGGTGGACCTCGTGACCGGCGAGGAGGTGTCGGTCGCCGACCTGGCCGGGCGCCCGGCGCTGCTCGTCAGCTGGGCGACCTGGTGCACGGAGTGCGACGAGGTCCTCGCCGGCCTGCAGGAGTTCGCCGAGTCCCCCGCGGCCGACGGCGTCGAGGTCGTGGCCGTCAACCTCGACGCCTCGGACGCGGGCGGCGCGGTCGAGGCCAAGGTGGACGAGCACGACCTGACCACCACGTTGTGGCGGGACCGGCGCAACGAGTTCAAGCGGGCCTTCGGCGCCCTCGGCGTCCCCACGACGGTCGTGCTCGACCGCGACGGCGCCGTGACCGCCACCTTCCCCGGCGCCGTGGACCTCACCGGCGAGGAGGTGACGGCGGCGCTGGCGGCGGCCCGGGGGGACGGGTCGTCGTGACCGCCGGGGTGCTCGCCGCGGCCGCCGCCGAGGCCGCCGACCAGGTCCGGGACGGGTCGCTGCTGGTGGCGGCGCCCATCGCGGCCGCGGCCGGGGTCGTGTCGTTCCTGTCGCCGTGCGTCCTGCCGCTCGTCCCCGGCTACCTGTCGTACGTGACCGGCACCTCGGTGCGCGACCTCGGCGAGGGCGGCCGCGCCCGGGCCGGGCGGGTGGCCCTCGGCGCGCTCGGGTTCGTGCTCGGCGTCGCGGTCGTCTTCGTGTCGTTCGGCGCCCTCTTCGGCGCCCTCGGCCGGGCCCTGCGGCAGAACGAGGAGGCGCTGACCCGGGGCTTCGGCGTGGTGACCATCCTGCTCGGCCTCGTGCTGGCCGGCGCCTTCAGCCGGGTCGCCCTCGTCAACCGCGACGTGCGCATCCACCGCGTGCCCCGGGCCGGCCTGCTCGGCGCCCCGCTGCTCGGCGTCGCCTTCGCCCTCGGGTGGACGCCGTGCATCGGGCCGACCCTCGGCGCGGTCCTCGGCCTGGCCGCCTCGAGCGACCAGGCCTCGGCGGCCCGCGGCGCCCTCCTCTCGGTCGCCTACTGCCTGGGCCTCGGCGTGCCCTTCCTGGCCACCGGCCTCGCCTTCGACCGGGCGATGCGGGCCCTGGCCGTCGTGCGGCGCCACGGCCGGTCGGTGACGGTGGCCGGCGGGGCGGTGCTGGTCGCCATCGGGGTGCTCCAGGTCACCGGCGTGTGGACGGCCGTCATGAACGAGCTGCAGGCCCGGTTCGGGGGTGCCGGCCTGCCGCTGTGACGGGTGTCGGGGGTGCGGTGCCGGCGCGGCGTCCGCCACTAGACTCCCCTCATGGCAGGCTCCACGGGTCCCCTCGCTGGTCCTGACGACACCGCCGGCGGCGGCCCGCCGCTGCGGCTGCGGCCGGACCTGGGCGACGACGGCACCACCGGCGACCTCCCGCCGAAGTTCGCCAAGCAGGGCCTGACCTTCGACGACGTCCTGCTCGTGCCGGCCGAGTCGGACGTGCTGCCGTCCGAGGTGTCGACGGCCACCCGGCTCACCCCCCGCATCGAGCTGGCCATCCCGCTCGTGTCGGCGGCGATGGACACCGTCACCGAGTCGCGCACGGCCATCGCCATCGCCCGGGCCGGCGGCATCGGCGTCATCCACCGCAACCTGTCCATCGAGGACCAGGTGGCCGAGGTCGACAAGGTCAAGCGCAACCAGTCGGGGATGATCGTCGACCCGGTGACGCTCCCGGCCGACGCGCTGGTCACCGACGCGCTGGCGGTCATGGAGCGCTACCACATCTCCGGCGTCCCCATCACCGACCGCGAGGGCCGGCTGGTGGGCCTGCTGACCAACCGCGACCTGCGCTTCATCGACCAGGTCGACCAGCCGATCGCCAACGTCATGCGCCGGCCGCCGCTCGTGACGGCGCCGCTCGGCACGACGCTGGAGCAGGCCAAGGACATCCTCTGGAAGCACCGCATCGAGAAGCTCCCGATCGTCGACGACGACGGCTTCCTCAAGGGCCTCATCACGGTCAAGGACATCAAGAAGCAGGCCGAGCACCCGCACTCGACCCAGGACGAGAAGGGGCGGCTGCGGGTCGGCGCCGCGATCGGCGTCGGCCCCGACGCCCTCGAGCGGGCCGAGCGCCTGGTCGACGCCGGGGTCGACGTGCTGGTCGTCGACACCGCCCACGGCCACAGCCGGGCCGTGCTCGACGTCGTCAAGCAGGTGAAGGGCGCCTTCCCGGTCGAGGTCGTCGCCGGCAACGTCGCCACGGCCGAGGCCGTCGACGCGCTGGCCGGGGTGGGCGCCGACGCGGTGAAGATCGGGGTCGGGCCGGGCAGCATCTGCACCACCCGGGTGGTGGCCGGCGTGGGCGTGCCCCAGCTCACCGCCGTCTACGACGGCGCCCAGGCGGCGGCCCGCCACGGCATCACGGTGATCGCCGACGGCGGCATCCAGTACTCGGGCGACATCGCCAAGGCCATCGCCGCCGGCGCCGACGCCGTCATGATCGGCAGCCTGTTCGCCGGCACCGACGAGTCGCCCGGCGAGGTCGTGCTCCACCAGGGCGAGCGGTTCAAGGAGTACCGGGGCATGGGCTCCATGGGGGCGATGAAGGCCCGCTCCTACTCCAAGGACCGCTACTTCCAGGGCGACGTCCTCGACACCGACAAGCTGGTGCCCGAGGGCATCGAGGGCCGGGTCGCCTACAAGGGCCCGCTGTCCAACGTCATCCACCAGCTCGTCGGGGGCCTGCGGGCGGCCATGGGCTACTGCGGCGCGGCCACGATCGCCGACATGCACGCCCACGCCCGGTTCGTCCGCATCACCAACGCCGGGCTGCGCGAGTCGCACCCGCACGACATCACGATCACCAAGGAAGCGCCCAACTACCGCAGCTGGTGAGCCAGGGCCGGCCCGCCGGCGGCGGGTCGGCGGGGGCGTCAGTCGTGCAGGAGGCTGCCCCGGCCGAGGGTGCCGGTGGCGATGCCGAGCAGCTGGCGCAGCAGCGCGGCGGTGGCGCCCCACACCGTGTCGCCCACGAGCTCGAAGAAGAAGATGGGCCGGGGCGAGCCGTCGGGGAACGTCCAGACCTCCTCGCGGTAGACGGCCGGGTCGAGCAGTTCGGCCAGCGGCACGTGCAGCACCGCCTCGACCTCGTCGGGGCTGGGCACGGTGTCGGGCCGCCCGGGCAGGGCGCCGACGAACGGGACGATGAACGAGTCGCTCGACACCGTCGAGAGGTGGTCGAGCTCGCCGATGAGCTCGACCGACGCCGGGTCGAGGCCGATCTCCTCCTGCGCCTCCCGGCGCGCCGCCGCCTCGGGCGCCTCGCCCGGCTCCACCCGGCCGCCGGGGAAGCTGACCTCGCCCTGGTGGGTCCGCAGGTCCCAGGTCCGCCGGGTGAGCACGACGACCGCCCCCTCGCCGGCGTCGCCGTCGTAGAGCGGCACGAGCACGGCGGACGGTCGGCGGGCGGGCCGGTCCCCGTCGGCGAACTCGACCGGCGAGGGGCGGGCGGGCCCCCGCGCGGCCAGCGCCCGCCGCCGGACCTCGACCTGGCTCTTATTCACACCTGACGCTGCCCACCGAATCACAGCTGGATCGCTATATATGTGCG
>PKRH01000130.1 GCA_017577565.1 Thermoanaerobacterales bacterium
CCTGGCCGCGGTGGCCGACGCCGGCCTGACGCTCGACGACGTCGACGGGCTCTCCACCTACCCGGGCGACGCGCCCCTGGGCATGAGCGAGGGCGGGGTGTCGGCCGTCGAGCGGGCGCTGCGCATCCGCCCGACGTGGATCAACGGCGGCTTCGACCTGCCGGGCCAGGGCGGCGCCGTGGTGGCGGCGATGATGGCCGTGGCCAGCGGCCTGTGCCGGCACGTGCTGTGCTTCCGCACGGTGTGGGAGTCGACCCACGCCACGCTTGGGCTGGGGTCCCGGCCCGGGCGGGTCTCGGGCGACCAGCAGTGGCGCCTGCCCTACGGCGCGGCGTCGGCCGCCAACTGGATCGGCATGCACGCCAACCACTACCTGCACCGCTACGGCGCCACCCGCGAGGTGCTGGGGTGGATCGCCGTCAACGGCCGGGCCAACGCGGCCCGCAACCCGGCGGCCATCTACCGCGAGCCGATGACCATGGACGACTACATGTCGGCCCGGCCGATCAGCTCGCCGTTCGGCCTCTACGACTGCGACGTGCCCTGCGACGGCGCCGTCGCCGTCGTCGTGTCGGACGCCGCGGTCGCCCGCGACCTGCCCCGACCGGCGGTGCGCATCGAGGCCGTCGGCACCCAGGTCGTCGAGCCGGTGTCGTGGGACCAGGGGACGCTGACCCACGAGCCCCAGGTGCTGGGCCAGGCGGCCCACCTGTGGAGCCGCACGACCCTGACGCCGGCCGACGTCGACGTCGCCCTGCTCTACGACGGGTTCACCTTCAACGCCATCTCCTGGCTGGAGGGCCTGGGGTTCTGCGGGCTCGGCGAGGCCAAGGACTGGCTCGACGGGGGCCGGCGGATCGCGCTCGGCGGCGAGCTGCCGCTGAACCCGCACGGGGGCCAGCTGTCGGAGGGCCGCCTGCACGGTTTCGGCTTCATCTACGAGGCGGTGGTGCAGCTGCGGGGCGACGCGGGGGAGCGCCAGGTGCCCGGCGCCCGCACCGCGGTCGTCTCCACCGGTGGCGGCACGCCCTCGGGCGTGTTCCTGCTGCGGCGCGACGGCGCCTGACCCGCTGCGGCGGGCGAGGCGGCCGGTCAGCGGCGGGCGCCGTCGGCGGGCACCGCGGGCGCGTGCGGGTCGCCGGCGCGGCGGCGGAACCGGCCCAGCAGCTCGACCAGCCGGGCCAGCTCGTCTCCCTCGAGCGGGACGCCGAAGCGCTGGGCGGTGACCGCCTCGGTGGCCTCGGCGGCCAGGCGGCGCCCGGCGGGGGTGATGCGGGCGAGGGTGCCCCGGCGGTCGTCGGGGTTGGGCTCGCGGGCGACGAGGCCCTGCTGCTCGAGCTTGTCGACGAGCTTGGTGATGCCGGTGGGGTGGACCATCAGCCGCTCGCCCATCTTCGTGATGGGCAGGGCGCCGGTGCGGGAGAAGCAGAGCAGCATCAGCACCTCGTAGCGGGCGAAGGTGAGCTGGAACGGTCGCAGCGTCCGCTCGACGGCGGCGGACACCAGCTGCTGCACCCGGATGATCGAGGTGGCGGCGACCATGGCCTCGGGCTCGGCGAGGTCGTGGCGCTCCCACTGGCGCCGGGCCTCGTCGAGCGGGTCGAACGTCGGGTCCACGCCCCGACCCTACCCCGGTCCGTCGACAGTTACCTGAGCGGTCAGATAGTGTGCGCTCATGGACTCGGCGGAGCTGCACCGGCCGCACCACCCCGTCCGGGTGGTCACCGCGGCCAGCCTCTTCGACGGCCACGACGCGTCGATCAACATCATGCGGCGCCTACTCCAGGCCCAGGGCGCCGAGGTCATCCACCTGGGCCACGACCGCTCGGTCGACGAGGTCGTCCGGGCCGCCCTCGACGAGGACGCCGCCGCGGTGGCGATCAGCAGCTACCAGGGCGGGCACGTCGAGTACTTCACCTACCTGGTCCAGCGCCTGGCCGAGGAGGGCATCGGCCACGTCCGCGTCTACGGGGGCGGCGGGGGCGTCATCGTCCCCGCCGAGATCGACGCTCTGGCGAAGGTCGGGGTGCGGATCTTCTCGCCCGCGGACGGCCAGCGCCTCGGGCTCGACGCCATGGTCAACACCATCGTGCGCGAGTGCGACGTCCCGCCACGGGCCCCCGAGTCGGTCGACGACCTCCCCGGCGGCTCGCGCCGGACGCTGGCCGCCGTGCTCACCGCCGTCGAGAACGGGATCCTCCCCGACCCGCTCGCCGAGCGGCTCGACGCGCTGGCCGCCGGCCGGCAGGCCCCGGTGCTCGGCATCACCGGCACGGGCGGGTCGGGCAAGTCGTCCCTCACCGACGAGCTCGTCCTGCGGCTGCGGCGCGACCAGGAGGACAAGCTGCGGGTCGCCGTGCTGGCCGTCGACCCCAACCGGCGGCGCTCGGGCGGCGCCCTGCTCGGCGACCGCATCCGCATGAACAGCATCGGCACCGACCAGGTCTACTTCCGCTCGATCGGCACCCGGTCCTCGGCCTCCGAGCTGCCGCCGTCCGTGCCCCGCATGGTCACCGCCTGCCGGGCCGCCGGCTACGACCTGGTGATCGTCGAGACGCCCGGCATCGGGCAGGGCGACTCGGCGGTCGTCGACCTGGCCGACGTCTCCCTCTACGTCATGACCCCCGAGTACGGCGCCGCCTCCCAGCTCGAGAAGATCGACATGCTCGAGCTGGCCGACGTCGTGGCCATCAACAAGTTCGACCGCCGGGGGGCCGAGGACGCGCTGCGCGACGTCCGCCGCCAGGTCGGCCGCCACCGGGGCCGGCGCGACCGGCTGGAGGAGCTGCCGGTCTTCGGCACGGTCGCCTCCCGCTTCAACGACGACGGGGTCACGGCCCTCTACCACGAGCTGCGCGACCGCCTCGCCGCCGCCGGCCTGCGGGTGGGGGAGGGGACGCTGCCCCGCGTCGACACCCGCACCTCGACCGGGGTGTCGGTCCTCGTCCCGCCGGCGCGGGAGCGCTACCTCGCCGAGATCGCCGAGACCGTCCGGGCCTACCACGCCACCACCCGCGACCAGGCCGAGGCCGTCCGAGCCGTCGACCAGCTCGAGGCCGCCGCCGAGCGGCTGGCCGCCGCCGGCCGGCCCACCGACGACGTCGAGGCGCTGCTCGCCGAGGCCCGCGCCCGGGTCAGCGACGAGACCCGAGCCCTGCTCGCCACCTGGGAGGAGGACCGCGACCGCCTCTCCGGCCCCGACCGCCCGGCCCGCGAGTCGCTGGCCGGCACCCTCGTGCCCCGGGTGGCGCTGCCCCGCTTCGAGGACCGGGGCGAGCTGGTGCGGTTCCTGCGGTCGGAGAACCTGCCGGGGCGGTTCCCCTTCACCGCCGGCGTGTTCCCCACCAAGCGGGACGACGAGGACCCCACCCGGATGTTCGCCGGCGAGGGCGGGCCCGCCCGCACCAACGCCCGGTTCCACCTCCTGGCCGACGGCCAGCCGGCCACCCGGCTGTCGACCGCCTTCGACTCGGTCACGCTCTACGGCGCCGACCCCGACGAGCGGCCCGACATCTACGGGAAGATCGGCACCTCGGGCGTCTCGGTGGCGACGCTCGACGACATGAAGCTCCTGTTCGACGGCTTCGACCTCGTCGACCCGTCGACGTCGGTGTCGATGACGATCAACGGCCCGGCGCCGGCGGTGCTGGCCATGTTCCTCAACACCGCCATCGACCAGCACCCCGAGCTCGACCCCGCCGAGGTGCTGCGGCGGGTCCGGGGCACGGTGCAGGCCGACATCCTCAAGGAGGACCAGGGCCAGAACACCTGCATCTTCTCGATCGACTTCGCGCTGCGGATGATGGCGGACGTCCAGGAGTGGTTCATCCGCCACCAGGTCCGCCGCTTCTACAGCGTGTCGATCTCCGGCTACCACATCGCCGAGGCCGGCGCGAACCCCATCACCCAGCTGGCCTTCACGCTGGCCAACGGCTTCACCTACGTCGAGGCCTACCTGGCCCGGGGCATGGACGTCGACGACTTCGCCCCCAACCTGTCGTTCTTCTTCTCCAACGGCATGGACCCGGAGTACACGGTGCTCGGGCGGGTCGCCCGGCGCATCTGGGCCGTCGCCATGCGCGACCGCTACGGGGCGAACGAGCGCAGCCAGAAGCTGAAGTACCACATCCAGACCTCGGGCCGGTCGCTGCACGCCCAGGAGATGGCGTTCAACGACATCCGCACGACGCTCCAGGCGCTGTGCGCGATCTACGACAACGCCAACAGCCTCCACACCAACGCCTACGACGAGGCGGTCACCACCCCGACCGACGAGTCGGTGCGGCGGGCGATGGCCATCCAGCTCGTCATCAACCGCGAGTGGGGCCTGGCCATGAACGACAACCCGCTGCAGGGATCGTTCATCGTCGAGGAGCTGACCGAGCTGGTCGAGGAGGCGGTGCTCGCCGAGCTGGAGCGCCTCAGCGACCGGGGCGGCGTGCTCGGCGCCATGGAGACCGGCTACCAGCGGGGCCGGATCCAGGACGAGTCGCTGCTCTACGAGCAGCGCAAGCACGACGGCTCGCTGCCGATCATCGGCGTCAACACCTTCCTGCCGCCCGAGGGCGTCACCGTGCCCGACACGCTGGAGCTGCGGCGGGCGACCGAGGAGGAGAAGCAGGAGCAGATCCGTCGGCTGCGCGACTTCAAGGCCCGGCACGCGGGGTGCCGGGACGAGGCGCTCGCCCGGCTGCAGGCGGCCGCGGTCGAGGGCGGCAACACCTTCGACGCCCTCATGCACGCCGTGCGCCACTGCACGCTGGGCGAGATCACCAACGCCCTCTACGAGGTCGGCGGGCGCTACCGGCGGTCCATGTGACGGCCGACCGCGGCGCCGGCGCCCCGGCCCGGCCATGCTGGGGGCCGTGGGCCTCTACACCGACCGGATCCTGCCCCGGCTGACCGACCTCGCCCTCCGGGGCCCGGAGATCGACCGGCTGCGGGCCCGCGCCGCGTCCGGGCTGGCGGGCGAGGTGCTGGAGATCGGGTTCGGCGGTGGGCCCAACCTGCCCCACTACCCGCCGGCGGTGACCCGGGTGCTGGCGGTCGAGCCGTCGCCCGGCGCGCGGCGCCTGGCGGCGCGGCGCATCGCCGCCGCCCGGGTGCCGGTCGAGCTGGTCGGGCTGGTGGGCGAGGAGCTGCCGCTGCCCGACGCCAGCGTCGACCACGTGCTGTCGACCTGGACGATGTGCACCATCCCCGACGTCGACCGGGCCCTGGCCGAGGTCGTCCGGGTGCTGCGGCCCGGCGGGACGCTGCGGTTCCTCGAGCACGGCCGGTCGCCGGACCCCGCCGTCGCCCGGTGGCAGGACAGGCTCACGCCGATCCAGCGCCGGGTCGCCGGCGGCTGCCACCTGAACCGGCGGATCGACGAGATCGTCCGGCGGTCCGGGCTCCGCGTCGAGCAGCTCGACAACTTCCACATCCGGGTGCCGCGGCCGTTCGGCTACATGTACGAGGGCGTCGCCACCCGGGTGTAGGCGGGCGTTGTGCCCGGCCCGCGCCTGGCGTACCGTCGCCCTGTGCGTGAGGTGGTGGCGCCGTCCCGGGTGCGCCGGGTCGCCGACGAGAGGACCGCCGCGCTCGCGCTGCGCCGGGTGGCGCGGGAGGTGCGCCGCCGGCGGTCGGCGGCGCGGGGCGCGTCGACCTCGTCGATCGGCTCCATCGCGTCGGTGCTGTCCGTCGGCTCGATCGGATCGGTGCTGTCGATCGGCTCCGCCGGGTCCCTCCTGTCGATCGGCTCGGCGGGGTCGGTGCTGTCGATCGGCTCGGCCGGCTCGGTCCTGTCGATCGGCTCGGCGGGGTCGGTGCTGTCGATCGGGTCGTCCGGCGGCGTCCTGTCCCACGGGGACGGTGACCAGGGGCGACGGGCCCGGGCCGGCCTCGACGGGGTCCGGACGGTGGGCCCGCGCACGGCCGGCGCGCTGCTGGCGATCCTCGCCCTCGCGCACGCCGCCGTCCGGCGCTGACGCCGCCGCGGCCGCCCTCGGCGGGGCCGCGCGTTGCTCGCCGTCGCCGACCGTTCATTTGCTGACGCGAACGCCGGCCATTCATCCAATTCGCGGTGGCGTCATGACGCTCCGTGCGTCCGCACATTTTGTGCTTCCGGGCTCGTTTACATCTCCGTTCACCGGGAAACCAAACCGCCGTCACGACGCACGGTCGACGTGCCACCGGCGCACCCGACCGGGTGGCGCGCACGAGGGAGGAACCCGACGATGCCCAGCCTGACCAAGCAGCGCGCCCTGCTCGGGATGCCGGTGGGCAAACGCCGGCCCGACTGGCCGAAGGTCGCCCGCTACGCCGCCATGGGGCTCGGCGCCCTGTCGACGGCCGCCGGCGGCGTGCGGGCCGGGCGCCAGGTCAAGGACACCGCCCAGGCCACGACCAAGGCGGCCCGCTCGACGCTCGACAAGGTCGGCGACGCCGCCGGGAAGGCCTCCGACCTGGGCAGCGCCATCACGCCGGGCGGCGGCGGGGACGGCGGCGGCAGCGACCGCGAGGAGAACCTCAAGAAGCTGCGCCTCATCATCAAGGAGTCGATCGACGTCGGGGTCCCGCTGAAGACCGCCTACAACCAGTGGACCCAGTTCGCCGACATGCCCACCTACATGAAGGGCCCCCAGTCCGTCGACCACGAGGCCGACGACGAGACGCGCTGGGTCGTGAAGATCGGCCCGTCGCGCCGGCGCTGGACGGCGAAGATCCTCGAGCAGGACCCCGACGAGCGCATCGTGTGGGAGAGCACCGAGGGCACCGAGAACCGCGGCGTCGTCACCTTCCACCGCCTCGACGGCAACCTCACCCGGGTGCAGGTCGAGATGGAGTACTTCCCCAACGGGTTCGTCGAGAAGGTCGGGAACATCTTCCTGATGGCCCGCCGGCGGGTGCGCAAGGACCTGCGGCTCTACAAGCACTTCCTGGAGCTGGCCGGCAGCGAGACCGGCGCCTGGCGGGGCGAGATCGCCGCCGAGGACGGCGCCGGAGACGGCGCCGGCGACGACGGCAGCAGCGAGCAGGAGACCGAGACCACCACGGCCCGCACGGGCTGAGAGGGGACGCGCACCATGGCCACGACGTCCGTCGTCCGGCGCACGCCGTCGTCGAGCTCGCTCTACGACGTGCTCGACCTGATCCTCGACAAGGGGCTGGTCATCGACGCCTACATCCGGGTGTCCCTGGTCGGGATCGAGATCCTGACGATCGACCTCCGCATCGTCATCGCCAGCGTCGACACCTACCTCCGCTGGGCCGAGGCCGTCGACCGCCTCGTGCTGGAGGACAAGAGCAAGAGCCTCGACGAGTTCGCCTCGGACATGACCCGGGGCGTGGCCAAGGGCAAGACGGGCGGCGCCCTGGAGGGCGCCAAGGAGACGGTCGGCGACACCGTCCGGGACGTGACCGAGAAGGTCAAGGGCGCCGTCGGGCGCGGCGAGGACGAGGGGTGATGAGCGGTGAGCCGCCCCCGGCGGGCAGCTACGTCTACGGCGTGACCGTCGCCGGCGCGACGCCGCCGCCGGTCGCCGGCATCGGGGCCCGTCCCGAGGTGCGCCTGGTCGCCGACGGGACGCTGGCCGCCCTGGTCAGCGACGCGCAGCGCGACGAGGTCGCCGCCGGCGCCCGGGCGCTGCGGGCCCACGCCCGGGTGCTCGACGCCGCCATCGAGCAGGGGCCGGTGGTGCCGTTGCGGTTCGGCACGCTGGTCGGGGACGACCGGGCCGTCGTCGACGACGTCCTGGCGCCGCACCGCGACCGGCTGGCGGCGATGCTGGACGAGCTCGGCCCGCTGGTCGAGCTGGCCGTTCGGGCCCGCTACGACGAGGACGCCGTCGTCGCGGCCGTCGTGGCCGCCGACCCGGCGATCGCCCGCCTCCACGCGCGCCTCGCCGGCGTCGACCCCGAGGCCGCGTACTACCAGCGCATCGAGCTCGGGGAGCGCATCGGCGCGGCCGTCGAGGCCCGTCGCGCCGCCGACGCGGACGAGCTGCTGGCCGCCCTCGAGGACCTGGCCGCCGACGTCAGCCTCGGCGACCTCCTCGACCCCCACACGGTGCTCAACGCCTCGTTCCTCGTCGACCGGGCCCACCTGCCCGCCTTCGACGGGCAGGTGCGGGCGGCCGCGGCGGCGCACCCGGAGATGGCCGTCCGCTACGTCGGGCCCCTGCCGCCGTACTCGTTCGCCGACCCCGAGCTGGCGGGGTGACGCCGTGGGCCTGCTGCTCGGGCTGCTGACGCTGCCGGTGAGCGGACCGGTCCGCGGCACGATCTGGGTCGCCGAGCAGGTGCAGGCCGCCGCCGAGCGCTCGTGGTACGACGAGGGCGCCGTCCGCCGCGAGCTGGCCGAGCTCGACGACCGCCACGAGGCCGGCGAGATCGGCGACGAGGAGTACGAGGAGGCCGCGGACGCGCTGATCGACCGCCTGCTCGCCGCGGCGGCGCGCGAGGAGGGCGAGGACCTCGCCGGCGACGAGGTCGCGGTCGAGGAGGTCGGCGCCGACGAGGTCGCCGTGGGCGAGGAGGGCGGCGATGGCTGACGAGCCCGAGGTCGGGGGCGGCCTCGACCAGATGACCAAGGCCGAGCTGAAGGGCGAGGCCCGCGCCCGGGGCCTGCGGGCGTCCGGCACCCGTGAGGAGCTGCTCCGGCGGGTGCGGGAGCACGACACCGGGGCCGGCGGCGACGGCGACGCGCAGCCGCCGGCACCCGGGGACGAGGGCCCACGGGGCCGGAGCGAGGAGGGTGGACCGGTGGGTGAGCACGGCGACGAGGCCGGCGGGGCCGCGACGGCGGGGCCCGCGCGGCGCGGGCGGGGCGCGGGGGGCGGGGTGGCGGGGGGGCGCGCGCGCACCCGGGCCGCGGGGGGGGGGGCGGGGGTGGGCGCGAGGGCCGGCGCCGCCGGCCCCC
>PKRH01000131.1 GCA_017577565.1 Thermoanaerobacterales bacterium
GAACCGGACGATCCGGGCGAACGCCTTCGGCGTCACGCCCACCTCGGACCGGAAGCGCTCGCCCAGGTGCCGCCGGCTCCACCCCAGCTCGGCGGCGACCGCGACCACCTGGACCTGCCCGCGGGCGGCCACCAGGCGGCGCCACAGCTCGGCCACCTCCGGCCGGACAGCCAGGGCGCCGTCGCCCACGTGCCGGCCCACCGCCCGGGCGAGCAGCTCGTCGAGGACGGCGAACCGCTCCCGCCACGCCGTCGCCGCCCACAGGCGGTCGAGCAGCTCCGGCCCCAGCGGGCCGAGCAGGTCGACCAGCGGGACGAGCGTGTCGGTCAGCTCGGCCGCCGGCAGCCCGTAGATCGCCCGGGCGCCGAGCGGCGTCAGCGACAGCTGGATGCCGTGCTGGCGCCCGTCGTGGTGGATGGCCACCGACCGGGTCTGCAGCCCGGTGCCCAGCGACCCGAACCGCTCGGCCCCGGCCACGGCCGGCTCGCCGTCGGCCACGTCGGTCACCGCCAGCGGGGCGGACAGGCTGATCACCGCCGTCAGCCCCCGGTGGGGCAGCCCGAGGTGCACGCCGGCCGGGAAGCTGCTCAGCCGGAACCCCACGTACGAGGAGACGAACGGGCGCAGCGGGGCCGCCGGTCGCCCGTGGACCTCGACCGCCCTGCGCTCGGACACGTCCACCCAGGGTACGGCCGGGCCCGCCCCGGGCCGGTGCCGTTTCCGCCCGCCGGCCCCGATCGGGAGGAGCCGTGACCGACGACGCCCGCACCACCGACCCCGCCGCCCCGACGGGCAGTCCGGACCACGGCGGCACCGCCACGCTCCGGGTCTCGTGCCTGGGCGACAGCATCACCCGGGGCCAGCTCGGCGCCGACCACCTCGACCTGCTCCGCCGCCGGCACGCACCCGGTCGCCTCCGCCTCCGGCGCTTCGCCGCCAACGGCGACCTGGCCTGGAACCTCCGCCAGCGCCTCGACGAGGTGATCGCCACCCCGGCCGACGTGATCACCGTGCTCATCGGCACCAACGACGCCCGGGCCGCCGTCCCCGGCCACCCGGTCGACCGGGTGGTGAGGCGCAAGGGCCTGCCGACCCGCCCCTCGGCGGCCTGGTTCGAGGACAACCTCGCCGCGGTCGTCGAGCGGCTCCGGGCCGAGACCGACGCCCGGGTCGCCCTGCTGACCCTGCCCGTCCTCGGCCAGGACCTGGACGGGCCGGCCGCCGAGGCCTCGGCCAGCTACAGCCGCACCGTCGCCGGGGTGGCCGCCGCCCACGGCGTCGCCTGCCTCCCCCTCCACGACCGGCAGGTCGACGAGCTGCGCCGGCTCGGCGCCCCGCCCGTCCCCTACGAGGAGGCGACCCCGGCCCGGATCATCGGCGACCTCCTCCGGCAGGCGGTGCTGCGGCGCAGCGTCGACGACATCGCCCGCCGGCGGGGTCTCGCCCTCACCGTCGACCACGTCCACCAGAACAGCCGGGGCGCCGGGCTGATCGCCGAGGTGATCGACGCCCACCTGTCGACACCGGCGCCCTGACCCGACCTCGGCCCCGGGCGGGTGGCTGCGCCGTCGGTTCGGCGGTCGCCGGCGCGCCACCCGTCCCGGGCGCCGACCCACCCGGGCCCGCTCGACCGTCAGTCGAACGGCTCGCCGGCCAGCTCCGGCCGGCCCGACTGGGCCACCAGCACGAACCGGTGGCGGCGGCCGGCCCGGAACGCCGGGTCCCACCACCGCACCGCGTACCGGTGGCCCCGCTCGCCCGGCCCCAGGTGCACGACCTCGAGGTCACAGCCCTCGTCCACCCGGCGGCCGTCGACCACCGCCGGCACCCACGGGCCGTCGGGGCCGTCGGCCATCTCCACCCGCACCAGCGGCTCGTGCCAGGCCAGGCCGCCGGGCGCCACGTCCCACCAGCGCTGCTCCCACACCGGGTCGGTCGTCGCGGTGGCGTCGGTGAAGGCCGCCGGCCCGTCCAGCGCCCGCTCGACGGCCGGGCCCGCGGCCGTCGGCAGGTGGGCCCGGTGGTGCAGGTCGAAGGCCCGCTCGGGCGCCGCGTCGCACACCAGCCCGTCCCGCACGGTCTGGGCGGCCAGCCGGGCGGCGTGGGCGGTGGCGAACGGCTGGGTCGCCGGGCCGTAGAGCGTGTGGCCGCCCTCGTAGCGCTGCTCGCCGTACTCCTCGGGCGTCGTGCAGTAGCCGGCGTACTCGTTGGCCACCGACGTCACCACCACCGACTCGACGCCGGCCCCCTGCACCCGCTCGCGCACCGCGGCCTCGATGCGCCGGCCGGTCTCGACGGTCAGCTCGAACGGCAGGCCGACCAGCACCGCCTCGCCGACCCGCACCACCTGCACCGGCAGCACCCGGGGGAAGCCCCGCAGCGGCAGGATCAGCCGCTGCAGCGGCCCGCCCAGGACCCGCTTGGCGCCGTGCGGGCCGGTGGCCCGGCGCCGGGGCATCCCGGGGCGGAACGGCGGCAGGCGGTGGATCACCGGCGTCTCGTTCTCGTAGGCGCCGGCGATCAGCGCGGCGCCGACCGCCGGCCGGCGGGGGAGCGTCACCCCGTCGACCCGGCGGCAGCGGTCGAGGTCGACCTCCCGCAGCCCGCAGGCCAGCTCGACCCGGTCGGTCAGCCGACCGTCCAGCGACGCGTACAGCTCGGCGGCCCGGGCGCCGATCGCCCGGCCGATCCGCCGGGCCTCCAGGTCGCCGGCCATGCCCGGGTGGATGGCCGGGGCCACGTCCGCGTGCGTGCCCTCCACCGCGCCGACCACCGGGCGGCGGCCGTGGCTGCGCTCGACCCGCGCGCCCAGCTCGTCGGTCACGTAGGCCCACAGGTCGGCGTTGTAGGTGTCCGACCGCATCGGCACGCCGGTGCCGTGGACGGCGAAGACCACCATGGCGGCCAGCGGCTCGAACCCGCCGTCGTCCGCCCGGGCGTCGACCCGCAGCAGCCGCAGCCGGGGGTCGATCGCCAGGTACGCCCGCTGCCGACCCGTCCGGCGGTCGGTCACGTCGTGGTTGCGGACGTGGGCGGTCAGCGACCGGTTGCGGGTCAGGCCCCACACCTCGCACTCGCCCCAGGCCAGCGCCGCCGGCCGGCGCTGGGCCGCCGCCTCGGCCACCCCGTGGGCGATGCGGCTGGCCAGGAGCTGCGCCCAGCCGGCGTCGAAGCCCGGGGCGTTGGACGCGAACCGGTTGTAGAAGTCGGTGCCCAGGAACTGGCCCGGCCCGCCGTGGGTGTGCGTCGCCCCGACGTAGACGCCGGCGGGCGGCACGTCGGTCGTGGCCGCCACCGCCCGGGCCACGAGGCGCTGCAGGATCGACGACCCGCCGAGCAGGTCGCACTGCACCAGCGCCAGCGAGCCCGTGCCCGCCCGCAGGTGCAGGACCCGGGCCCGCAGCCGGGTGCGGACGCCGGTGCCGGTGCGGGCGTTGCGCGAGTAGCCCGCCTTGGGCAGGCCCGGCGGCGGCGTGATGTCGACCTCGACGGCGCCGGCCAGCAGCCCCTCCACCGGCGCGGGCGCCGGCGGCCCGCCCTCCGGCAGCGCCAGGGTGAACCGCGCCCGCCGGGGCCCGGCGGCCGCCACGGCCAGCAGCGGGCTGTCGCTGTCGATGTCCCACCCGTCGCTCACGGTCGGCCCTCCCTGTGGTCCCGGCGCACCGGCCTACCACGCCGCGCCCGCGACCCGTCACACCGGGAGGTGAGGTCGCCGTCGCGGTGCCCGCCGCTCTACCGTTGGCACCCGTGCCGGACAAGCGCCAACAGTCGAAGCAGCGTCGAGCCGCCCGCAACCGGGCCCGCCGCGAGGCGCTCGCCGCCCGCCGGGAGGCCGCCCGGCGCGAGGCTGCGGCCGCCCGGGCGGAGGCGGCGTCCCGGTCGTCCGGCGGGTCGAACCCCGGCACGTCGGGGGCCACCGGCCCAACGCCCACCGGGCCCACCGGGCTCCTGCGCAACCCGAGCCCCGGCCACCGGGCGATCCTCGTCTCGGTCGCCCTGGCCGTGGTGGCGGCCGTCTACCTGCTCTTCTACCGGGTGCCGGTCGACGACCGGGGCGAGCCGTGGCCGGCCGTGTTCCAAGGCGTTGCCAAGATGGCCCGCGAGCGGCTCACCGGCGCCCCCGCCGGCGACGAGACGACGTCGCTGCTCGACGCCAGCGGGCCGGCCCTGCTCGCCGTCCTGGCGCTGCCGATCTTCGTGACCCTGTTCTCGGTCTGGGCCAGCACCCGCACCGAGCGGGCCCGCCTGCTCACCTTCGCCATGCTGGCCATGGCCGCCGCCGTCATCCTCACCGGCGGCATCGGCATCTTCTTCTTCCCGGCGCTCATCGCCCTGGCCGTCGGCGGCTTCCGGGCCCGCCGGGCCGACCTGCCGGCCCGCATGGCCGAGCGGGCCACCCGGGCCCGGCGCGGCCGCGACGGGGACGTCATCGACGTCGACGCCGAGGAGGTCGACGCCGGCGAGGACGTCCAGGACGCCGTCGAGGACGACGACGACATCGAGGACGTCCCCGAGGACGACCCGCTCGCCGAGCTCGAGGCCGAGCTGGCGGCCGAGGAGGCCGCCGACGGCGAGGACGAGGACGGCGAGGGCCGGCGCAAGCGGCGGTGAGCGGCGCGAGCGGCGCACCCGCGCCCGGCCCCGTGCGGGTCCGGGCCACCGTGTCGGGCCGCGTCCAGGGCGTCGGCTACCGGGCGGCCTGCGCCCGCGAGGCCCAGCGCCTCGGCGTGGCCGGCTGGGTCCGCAACCTGCCCGACGGCCGGGTCGAGATCGAGGTCGAGGGCGACCGCGACGCCGTCGAGGCCCTGCTGGCCTGGGCCCGGCGGGGCCCCGCCTTCGCCCGGGTCACCGAGGTGACGGTCACCGACGTGCCGCCGACCGGCGCCGGCGGCTTCCGCATCACCTACTGACCCACCGCCGGCGCGGCGCCGACCACGACCCGGTCTGCCCGCCGGGGCGGCGGCCGGTCGGGGCTCAGCCCGGCGCCGCCGCCCAGCCGCTGAGGACGGCCGACATCACCGCCGGGGTCGACTCCACCTGCGCCGCCGCCTCCGACCCCGGCTGGCCCGGGGCCACCCCGGAGGGCTGGGCCAGCGCGTAGACCCGCACCTCGTAGGTGTGCGCGCCGACCTCGGGGCACGGCCCCGACCACCCGAGGCCACCGAGGTCGTTGGTCGCCTCGACCGCGCCCGGCGGCACCGCCCCCTGCTCCAGGCCCGTCGCGCCGGGCGGCAGGCCGGCCACGACCCAGTGGACGAGGCCGCCGGCGTCGACGTCCCGCACGACGACCGCCAGCTCGACGGTCGTCTCCGGCGGCGGGGTCCAGGTCAGCGGCGGCGAGACGTCGAGCCCCCGGCAGGTGTGGTCGATCCCGATCTCCCCGCCCTGGGGGATCGCCGGGCTGGACAGCACCATCTGGTCGGGGAGCGCGGTCGTCGACGGCGCCGGCACCGTCGTCGAGGTCGTCTGGTCGGGGGAGGGGGGCCGCAGCTCCCGCCCGTCGTCGCCGCAGCCGGCGCCCAGCAGGGCCACGGCGGCGAGGGCCGACGCGAGCCGGCCCACCAGCGCCCGGCGGCCCGGTCCGGCGGTCGGTGCGTCACCCGGCATGGTCGCAGTGGTGCAGGTCGCCTCCCCCGTCGACGGCGTCGGCGGCGCCGACGCCCCGCGCCCCGGCCCCCAGCGGCGGTCGCGGTGTGGTCGGGCCCGGGCGTCCACGGCAGGATAGGCGACCGGCCGCACCGGCCCCGGTCGGGTGTCCGCCGGTCCGGGCCGCCGGCCACCGCCCCGGGAGGGGCCGCGGTGGGCGTGCCGCAGGGCGGTGGCGGTGCTCGTGCCGCCGACCCCGCTGTTGCAGACTGTCGGCACCCTGGAGCGCGGCGCCGTCGACCGGGTTCTGCGACCAGGTCACCGATCCGAACTGCCGCCAGGTCCCGATGCGATCGAACCTCGTGCTCACGGCGCGGCTGCGCGCACTCCTGGGCCCGGACGCCGCCGGCGTCCGGCAGAGCCTCGTCGCGCTCGGGCTCAACTCGGCGAGCAGCCTGGTCGCCGGCGCCTTCCTCGGGGCCATCACCGCCACCCTCGCCGACTTCCCCGGCCTGCTGGTGCTCGTGCCGGCGGCCATCGGCCTGCGGGGCAACATCTTCGGCGCCTTCGGCAACCGGCTCTCCACCTCGATCCACGCCGGCACCTTCCGCTGGTCCCTGCGGCGCGAGGCCGTGCTCGGCCAGAACGTGCTGGCCTCGATGCTGCTGACGATGGCCATCTCGCTGGCGCTGGCCGTCGTGGCCAAGGGCATCGCGGTCGGCATGGGGGTGCCCGACTCCATCGACCTGCTGTCGATGGCCACCGTGTCCATCGCCGGCGGCGTGCTCGGCTCGATCGTCGTGCTCGGCGCCTCGCTCGCCCTCACCGCCGGGGCCGTGCGCTACGGATGGGACCTGGACAACGTCACCGCCCCGCTGGTCTCCAGCATGGGTGACGTCCTCACCCTGCCCGCCCTCTACCTGGCCACCTACCTGCTCGGCATCTCGATCGTCACGCCGGTCGTCGGGCTGGTGCTCGTCGCCGCCGCCCTCGCCTTCCTGGCCGCCGGCTGGCGCTCGACCACCGAGGGCCTGCGGCGCATCGTCCACGAGTCGGTGCCGGTGCTGCTGGCCGCCGGCTGCGTCAGCGCCGGGGCCGGCGTCGCCCTGGAGAAGTCCTTCGACCGCTTCGACACCCTGCCGGCGCTGCTCGTGCTCGTGCCCGCCCACCTGTCCAGCTCCGGTGCGCTCGGCGGGATCCTGTCGGGGCGGCTGTCGTCGAAGCTCTTCCTCGGCCTCGTGGCCCCGACCGCCCGGCCCGACCGCGAGGCCCGCCACGACATCTCGCTCGTGGTCCTGCTGGCCGTCCCCGTCTACCTGGCCAACGGCGCCGGCGCCCACCTCGTGGCCCGGGCGCTCGGCCAGGCCAGCCCGGGCCTGTTCGACATGGTCGTGCTGTCGCTGATCGGCGGCGCGCTCGCCATCAGCTTCGTCGTCGCCGTCGCCTACTACGGCACCATCGCCGCCTACCGCACCGGCCTCGACCCCGACACCTACGGCATCCCGGTGGTCAGCTCGTCGGTCGACCTGGTCGGCTCGCTCACCCTCATCATCGGCATCGCCCTGCTCGGGCTGGGGTGAGGCCGGGGCGACCGCCACGCGGGCGGGATCGGACGACCGACCAGCGTGGTCGACGGCCTATGGTTGTGTCCGATCTCGAGATGGACGACAGACCTCGCAACCTCCGGGCCATGCTCGCAGAGGCGAAGGACCTCTCCGAGCTCATGGTCGACCTGGCCTACGCCGCCCTGTACTTCGGCGACCCCGACATGGCCGAGGAGGTGAGCGAGCTCGAGGAGCGCATGGACACGCTCGTCCACGAGATGCGCGCCGTGTGCGTCATGGCGGCCCGCCACCCCCGGGAGGCCGACGCCATGGCCTCGGTGCTGCAGGTCATCTCGTCGATCGAGCGGATCGCCAACTCGGCGGTCGACATCGCCCGCATCGTCACCCACCGCCTCGGCATCCCCCGGGAGCTGGTCGCCGACCTCTCCAACGCCGAGGAGGTCTCGCACCGGGTGCGGGTCCGCGAGGGCTCGCACCTCGCCCGCCGCCCGCTGCTCGACCTCGAGCTGCCGGTGCAGACGGGCATGCGCATCGTCGCCATCCGCCGGGGCCGGGAGTGGATCACCGACGTCGAGGGCGAGGAGATCCTCGTGCCCGGCGACGTGCTGTTCCTGCGGGGCTCGCCCGCCGGCATCACCCGCCTGCGGGAGCTGGCCGCCGCCCCCCGCTGGGAGCCGCCCTCACCGCCGGAGGACGGCCGCCTGACCGACCTCGACCGGGCCATCGACGTCCTGGTCGAGATGAAGAACGTGTCCGAGACGGCGGTCGGGCTGGCCTACTCGGCCCTCGTGCTGGCCGACCTCGGCCTGGCCGCCGAGGTGCGCCACCTCGAGGACCGGCTCGACGAGATGAAGGACCGGCTGGAGCTGTGGGTGCTGCGGGCGGCGTCCACCGACGTCGACCCCGCGCCGCTCCGGGGCCTGCTCCACCTCTCCCAGGCGGCCGAGGACCTGGGCGACGCGGCCCAGCAGATGGTCTGGCTCATCGAGAAGCGCGAGCAGGTCCACCCCGTCCTGGAGATCGCGCTGGGCGAGAGCGACGACGTCGTCGTGCGGGTGCCGGTCGCCGGCGGGTCGCCGGCCGACGGGGCGACGCTCGCCGCGCTGCAGCTCGACGTCGACCCTGGCTTCCACGTGCTGGCCATCCGCCGGGGCGGCCGCTACGTCTACCGGCCCCGGGGCCATGTCGTGCTGGCCGAGGGCGACGAGCTCATCGCCAGCGGCCCCGACGAGGGCCGTGCGCTGCTCGCGGCCCGGCTGGGCTGGCGCCTCGAGGAGGACGAGGACACCGGCCAGTCGACCCTGGCGCCGCTGGCCGCCACCGGCTGAGCCGCGCGCCGGGGCCGTGTGCGGGTGCCGCTCGCGGGCGGCACCACCGGCCCTGGCGGGCCTCGCCGTCGCGGTCGCGGGCCGGGTGCCGCGGCGTCAGGTGGCGTCGTCCGGCGGGGTGGGCGGCGGCACCGTGGCCGGGCGGTCGAGCCGGCTGGTGATCGGGCGGGGACCGGTCGCCCCGCCCGCCTGCCGAACGCCGCCCTCGGGCGAGCCCGTGCCCGCGCCCGATCCGGCACTCGTGCCTTGTCCACCC
>PKRH01000132.1 GCA_017577565.1 Thermoanaerobacterales bacterium
TTCTGCTGTTTCTTTTTTTTTTTTTTAAAGCGAAAGCGGCATTCCGGTTTTCCGGCCTGTCTGGGGGGCTCGGAGATTTGTAAAAGAGCCGGCCGGGCGCCCGCCCGCCGGCCCCGGGCGGGGGGCGCCCCCGCCACCCCGGTCCCCCCGCCGCCGGCGCCGCTCGCCGGCGCCGCCGTCCCCCGCCCCGCCTACCGCAACCTCGACCCCGACGACCTGGTGGGCACGTTCGCCCGGGCGGTGGCCGAGGCCGACGGCACCTGCCACGTCGTCGAGGGCGACGTCCCCGACGACCTGCTCGACCGGCTGGTGGACGAGCTCGGCGGGCGCCCGGTCGTCGCCACCGCCGAGCCCGGGGCCGAGGGCGTCGCCCGGCGGCTCGCCGACCGGGGCGTGGCGGTCGAGCCGTTCACCGTCGAGGCCGCCGCCCGAGCCGCGCTCGGGGTCACCGGCGCCGCCGCGGCCGTGGCCGCCACCGGCTCGGTCGTCCTCGACAGCCGCCGGGCCGGCGGGCGCACGGCGTCGCTGCTGCCGCCGGTGCACCTGTGCGTCGTCCAGGTCGCCGCCCTCCACCCGACGCCGGCCGACGTGCTGCGCCACCTCGGCGACCCCGGCGGCGGGCTGCCGCCGTCGCTGGTGCTGGTCACCGGCCCCAGCCGCACCGGCGACATCGAGCAGCTGCTGACGCTGGGGGCCCACGGCCCCACCGCGCTCCACGTCGTGCTCGTCCTCGACGGCCCCGGGCCCGCATCCACCCGCGACGGCGGGGCGCGCGCTTGACTGGCCGTCGTCGACGGCCCGGCACACCTGGGGGTAGCGGTGACCCACCCACCGGACGCGCGCGTCTACGTCCTCGACACCTCGGTCCTGCTGTCGGACCCCCGGGCGCTCGGGCGCTTCGCCGAGCACGAGGTGGTGGTCCCGCTCGTCGTGCTGACCGAGCTGGAGGCCAAGCGCCACCACCCGGAGCTGGGCTGGGCGGCGCGCGAGGTGCTGCGCGAGCTGGAGGCGCTGCGGGTCCGGCACGGGTCGCTGCTGCGGCCCATGCCGGCCAACGACGCCGGCGGCACGATCCGGGTCGAGGTGAACCACAGCGGCCTCGGCAGCCTCCCGGCGGCGCTGTCGGCCGACTCGAACGACCACCGCATCCTGGCCGTCGGGCGCAACCTGGCGGCCGAGGGCCGCGCCGTCACGATCGTGACCAAGGACCTGCCCCTGCGCCTCAAGGCCTCGATCGTCGGGCTCGACGCCGACGAGTACCGCAACGAGCAGGCCCGGGACACCAACTGGTCGGGCATGGCCGAGCTCGACGTGGACGGGGCGACCATCGACGAGCTGTTCGCCGAGCACGTGGTCGACGTGCCCGAGGCCCGGGAGCTGCCCTGCAACGCCGGGGTCGTGCTCCACGCCGGCACGCAGTCGGCGCTCGGCCGGCTGCGGGACGACAAGCGGGTGCACCTGGTCCGCAGCGACCGGGCGCTGTTCGAGGTGCGGGGCCGCTCGGCCGAGCAGCGGGTGGCCATCGACCTGCTGGCCGACCACGACGTCGGCATCGTCAGCCTCGGTGGGCCGGCCGGGACCGGCAAGAGCGTGCTGGCCCTGGCGGCCGGGCTCGACGCCGTGCTCGAGCAGCGCACGCACCACCGGGTCATCGTGTTCCGCCCCCTGTTCCCGGTGGGCGGGCAGGACCTCGGCTACCTGCCGGGCTCGGAGACCGAGAAGATGCAGCCGTGGGGCGCGGCGGTCACCGACGCGCTCGAGGCCATCGCGGGCCAGGACGTCATCGACGAGATCGTCGACCGGGGCGTCCTCGAGGTGCTGCCGCTCACCCACATCCGGGGCCGGAGCCTGACGGGGTGCTTCGTCGTCATCGACGAGGCCCAGAACCTCGAGCGCACGGTGCTGCTGACCGCCCTCAGCCGCCTCGGCCAGGGCAGCCGGGTCGTGCTGACCCACGACGTCGCCCAGCGCGACAACCTCCGGGTCGGCCGGCACGACGGCATCGCGTCGGTCATCGAGAGCCTGAAGGGGCACCCGCTGTTCGGCCACGTGTCGCTGACCCGGGCCGAGCGCAGCCCCGTGGCGGCGCTGGTGACCCAGGTGCTGGACGGCGCCGGGCCCTCGTGAGCAGTTCGCGCAGCGGGCGGTGACACCGTAGCGCGATCGAAACACACATCCCCGGCAACGGTGCACCGGCGGTCGATAGGGTCCGAGCGCTGACAGCCAGGTCGTGACGCCGGCGCTGCGCAGGGTGAGGGGGCGGGGGCGGCGGCGTCGGCGGCCGCCGACAAGGGGGATCCATGCACCGACGATCACGTCTGTGGAGGCTCGGCGGGGTGCTGCTGGCGCTCGGCCTCGCCGCAGCGGCCTGCAGCGACGACTCGAACGACGACGAGGCCGCCGGGAGCGGAGGCGGCGGAGGCGGCGGCAGCCTGCTCGACGAGGTGCGCGACCGGGGCGTCCTGCGCTGCGGCGTCAACGAGACGGTCCCCGGGTTCGGCCTCGTCGACGAGTCCGGCGAGTACTCCGGCTTCGACATCGAGTTCTGCAAGGTCGTGGCGGCGGGGATCCTCGGCGACGCCGAGGCCGTCGAGTACGTCTCGCTCGACACCGAGACGCGGTTCACCGCGCTCGACGCGGGCGACATCGACGTGCTCATCCGCAACACGACGTGGACCGCGAGCCGGGACGGCGCCGAGAACGCCCGCTTCCTCGAGACGACGTTCTACGACGGCCAGGGGATGATGGTGCGGGCCGACTCGGGCTACACCTCGATCGCCGACATGGACGGCACCACCATCTGCGTCCTGTCCGGCACCACGACCGAGCTGAACCTGGCCACGGCCGCGGCCCAGGCCGGCATCGACTACGAGCCGCTGACCTTCACCGAGGCCGACCAGATCCAGGAGGCCTTCACCGCCGGGCAGTGCCAGGGCTGGACCTCGGACAAGTCGCAGCTCGCGGGCGTGCGCTCGACCTTCCCGGAGAGCGCGGGCGGCCCCGAGGCGCTCACCATCCTCGACGAGACGTTCTCGAAGGAGCCGCTCGGCCCGGTGGTCCGCGACGGCGACGACGAGTGGGCCGACGCCGTCAACTGGACGATCATCGCCACGATCCAGGCCGAGGAGTTCGGCATCACCAGCGAGAACGTCGAGGAGATGCGCAGCAGCGACAACCTCGACGTCCTGCGGTTCCTCGGCCAGCCGATCCCGAGCGAGGACGGCGAGGGCGACGCCGCGCCGTTCGACCCCGGCCTCGGCCTCGAGCCCGACTTCGCCGTCGACGTCATCAGCCAGGTCGGCAACTACGGCGAGATCTACGAGCGCACGGTCGGGCCCGACACGCCGCTCGGCCTGGAGCGCGGGCCCAACGCCCTGTGGACCGAGGGTGGCCTGCTCTACGCCGCCCCCTACCGGTGAGCCGGTGAGCGCGCCGGGCTGACCGAGGCGACGACGATGGCGACGACGACCGCGGCCGGGGGACGACCACCGCTGTGGCGTGACGTGCGCGTGCTGCGCGTCGCGTTCCAGGTGGCCGTCCTGGCCGCGGTCGTCGCCTTCGTCGCCTACCTCTACGACAACCTGCAGGCCAACGACGTCGAGCTCGACTTCAGCTTCCTCGACCAGCAGGCCGGCTTCCGCATCGCCTACACCGACCTGCGGCCGTCGGACACGGTGCTCGACGCCATGCTGACGGGCCTGCGCAACACGATCACCGTCGCCCTGCTGGGCATCGCCCTCACGCTGGTCGTCGGCACCGTCGTGGGGATCGCCCGGCTGTCGGGCAACTGGATCGTGCGGCGGGTCGCCGGCGTCTACGTCGAGGTGCTGCGCAACATCCCGCCGCTGGTCGTCATCGTCTTCGTCAACGCCGCCGCCCTGGCCACCCTGCCGCCGATCCAGGAGGCCGACCGGATCGACGGGCTCCTCGTCCTGTCGGTGTCGGAGATCGGCGTCGTCTCGCTGCGGGGCGACGGCCACGGCTGGCCGTACCTCGTCACGCTGGGACTGGCCGTGGCGGCCGCCGCCGCGGTCGGCGTGTGGCGGACCCGCCTGGAGGAGCGGACGGGCACCCCGGCCCGCCGTTGGCTGTGGTCGGGGGGCCTCGTGCTGGTGGTGGCGGTGGTGGCCTACCTGGCGCTGGACGGGCCGGTCGTCGTCAGCCGCCCGGAGGTCGACGGACTGCGCATCAGGGGCGGCAACCGCATGGGCCTGCCGTTCGCCTCGGTGCTCGTCGGGCTCGTGCTCTACACCTCGTCGCACGTGGCCGAGATCGTGCGGGGCTCGATCCAGGCGGTGCCCCGGGGCCAGACCGAGGCGGCCGACGCCCTCGGCCTCAGCACCGGCCAGCGCCTCCGCCACGTCGTGCTGCCCCAGGCGTTCCGCATCGCCACCCCGCCGATCATCAACCAGTGCCTCAACCTCACGAAGAACACGTCGCTGGGCGTCGCCGTCGCCTTCGCCGAGCTGATGGGGGTCACCAACACCGTCATCGGCAACGGTGACCCGGCGATCCCGGCGATCCTCGTCGCCATGGGCATGTACCTCGTGCTCTCGCTGGCCATCTCGCTGGTCGCCAACCTCGCCAACCACCGCCTCCGCCTGGTCGAGCGCTGATGACCGCCACCGACGTCCTCGCCGAGCCCATCGGGGCGCCCGAGCCGGAGCCGCCCCGGCGCGACCTCACGCCGCGCCAGTGGGTGCGGGCCAACCTGTTCTCCTCGCCGCTCAACTCGGTGCTCACGGTCGTCATCGGCCTGGGCACCGCGTACGTCGTCTACCGCCTGGCCCGGTGGGCCTTCGTCACCGCCGAGTGGGCGGTCGTGCGGGTCAACCTCCGCCTGTTCATGGTCGGGTTCTTCCCGGTCGACCAGCTGTGGCGCCTGTGGGTGGCGCTGTACGTGCTGGTGGCCACCTGCGGGCTGGCCGCCGGCGCGCTGGCCGAGGCCTCCCGGCGGGTCGCCGACGGCGACGAGGAGCCCGCGCCCCGCCCCTCGCTGCCCCGCCGGGTGCTGGCGGCGCTCCACCGCTTCTGGCCCGCGGTCGTGTGCGTCGCCGTGATCCTGGGCTTCACCCGGACGCCGGGCCCCACGGTCGGCACGGTCGGGCTGGTCGTCGTGGGGGCGCTCGCGGGCGCGGCCGGCCGGCGCGTGCCCCGCCCCCTGCAGCGCTGGGCGTGGGTGCTGCCGATCGCCGGGCTCGTCGCCGCGCTGCAGGTCATCGTGGCCGGCGAGGACGGGGTCGGCTGGGACCGCTGGGGCGGCCTGCACCTGGCCGTCGCCGCCACGATCGCCGGCGTCGGGCTGGCCTTCCCGCTCGGGCTGCTGCTGGCGCTCGGCCGCCGGTCGTCGCTGCGGGCGCTGCGCCTGGTCTCGATCGCCTACATCGAGGCCTTCCGGGCGGTCCCGCTGGTCACCCTCCTGTTCCTCGGCGGCTACATGGTCGGCTACCTGTTCCCGAACACGGTGGAGCCGCCGAGCTTCCTCGTGCGGGCGGTCATCGCCATCACGCTGTTCGAGGCCGCCTACATCGCCGAGATCGTGCGGGGCGGGCTGCAGGCCGTGCCCCGGGGCCAGTACGAGGCGGCGCAGGCGCTCGGGCTGTCGCCGGTCGGCGTCATGCGGCTGGTGGTGCTGCCCCAGGCCCTGCGGGCCGTGATCCCGGCGATGGTCGGCCAGTTCATCAGCCTGTTCAAGGACACGTCGCTGCTGACGATCATCGGCTTCCTCGAGCTGATCGAGGTGACCCGGATCGTCACGCAGCAGGACGCCTTCCGCGGCCAGGGCCTGCGGCCCATCGCCCTCGCCTTCGTGGGGCTGATCTACTGGGCGGGGTGCTCGACGATGTCGCGGGAGAGCCAGCGGCTCGAACGACGCCTGGGGGTGGGCGAACGATGACCGACGGCCTGACGACGCTGGCCACCCGCGCCGGGGGCACCGGCGAGCCGATCATCGAGTGCACCGGGGTCGAGAAGTGGTTCGGGCGCTTCCAGGCCCTGAAGGGCATCGACCTCACGGTCGGCCGCCAGGAGGTCGTCGTCGTGATCGGCCCCTCGGGGTCGGGCAAGTCGACGCTCATCCGCTGCATCAACCGGCTGGAGGAGCACGACCGCGGCCGCATCGTCGTCGACGGCACCGAGCTGACCAACGACGTGCGCAACATCGCCGAGGTGCGCCGCGAGGTCGGCATGGTGTTCCAGCAGTTCAACCTCTTCCCGCACCTGACCGTGCTCGACAACGTGACGCTCGGGCCCCGCAAGGTGCGGCGCTGGCCCCGGGCGAAGGCGGTCGAGGTGGCCCGGGAGATGCTCGAGCGGGTCAAGATCCCCGAGCAGGCGCACAAGTACCCGGGCCAGCTCTCCGGCGGCCAGCAGCAGCGGGTGGCGATCGCCCGGGCGCTGGCCAT
The DNA here is from genome assembly GCA_017577565.1 of Thermoanaerobacterales bacterium. Taxonomy (GTDB): domain Bacteria; phylum Actinomycetota; class Acidimicrobiia; order Acidimicrobiales; family VFJN01; genus ZC4RG19. Next base: position 6,405 of record PKRH01000132.1, read on the forward strand.
GCAGCCGAAGATCATGCTGTTCGACGAGCCGACCTCGGCGCTCGACCCCGAGATGATCGCCGAGGTGCTGGACGTCATGCGGGAGCTGGCCCGCTCGGGCATGACGATGATCGTCGTCACCCACGAGATGGGCTTCGCCCGCGAGGTGGCCGACCGGGTGGTCTTCATGGCCGACGGCGAGATCGTCGAGGTCGGCACGCCGGAGCACTTCTTCGAGAACCCGGTCGAGGAGCGCACCAAGCTCTTCCTCCGCCAGATCCTCTGACGGTGCGCCACGGCGTCACAGGGCGTCGTCATACTGGCGGCATGGCCGGGGCCGTCCCCATCTACGGGCTCGACATCGAGACCGACACCTCGCTCGACGGCCTCGACCCGGCGGTGTCGCCCGTCGTCTCGGTGGGCCTGTCCACCCCGGCCGGCGACCACGTCTTCGACGGTCCCGAGCCCGAGCTGCTGGTCGCGCTCGACGCCCACCTCGGCGCGCTGCCGCCGGGGGTCATCGCCACCTGGAACGGCGGCGCCTTCGACCTGCCGTTCCTGGCCGACCGGGCGGCGGCCTGCGGGGTGCGCCTGGGCCTGCGCCTGCGGCCCGACCCGACGGTGCTCCTGGCCCACGGGCCGCTGCCCGGCCACGCCGGCGCCTACCGGGCCGCCTGGCACCGCCACGGCCACCTCGACGCGTACCGGGTCTACCGCGGCGACGTCGGGCGGGTGCTGCGGCTCTCGTGCTCGCTCAAGGCGGTGGCCCGGCTGGTGGGGCTGACGCCGGTCGAGGTCGACCGGGCCCGCATCCACGAGCTGCCGCCCGACGCCCTCCACGCCTACGTGGTCAGCGACGCCCGCCTCACCCGGGCCCTGGCCGAGCGGCGGTGGCCAGGGGCGTCCCGCTGCGTCGACCGCGTGCCGGCGGCCGACGGCCCGCCGGCTGTCACACCCGCTCGGTAGCGTCCCCCGCCACGGGTTCGTGATCACCCGGCCGGGCCCCCGGCGCTGATCACCGGCGAACGGCGATCAGCCCCGGGAGGCACCCGTGTCCCGCTCCCCTGCCCCTGCGCGCCTCGCGAGCCTCGTGCTCGCCGCCGACCGCGAGCTCCACGCCGCCGGCGTCGACGGCGCCGTCCTGCGGGTCGGCCCTCTCGCCCCGGCCGGCAGCCCCCTCGCCTGGTTCCCGCTCGAGGGCGCCCACCCCCTCGACGTGCTGCTCGGGTTCACGGCCCCGGCCCACTGGCCGGCCCTCGGCGTGTCGTGCGCGGGGCGGGGCCGCGTGCTCGCCGGCGGCGGGCCGCCCACGGGCCCGGCGGCGCGGCCGGTGGCCGAGCCGGTGCGGGTCACCGTGCTGCTCGACCGGGCCGGCGCCGCCGCCGGGGTGGTCCGCCGGGGCGACCGCACGACGCCGCTGGCCGACCCGCCGCAGGGCACGGTGGCCGACGCGTGCCGCCGGGCGCTGGGGCTGCCGACGGCCCCGCCGCCGCCCTCCACGCTCGGGCTGTGGACGCTGGTGTGGCTCGACCGCCTGGTCGAGCGGGCGGCCACCGGCCCGGGCACCGCCCCCGGGTCGTGGCCGGAGGTCGCCCGGCTGCACCCGGCGGCGGGCCCGGCGGGCGGGCACCACCCGGGCGGGGTGCCCGACCCGGCCGGCCTGGCGGCGGCCGCGGCGGCGCTGGCCGAAGCGTGGCCGTGGCACCGGCTGCGGGCCGAGCCCACCCTGGCCGACGTGCCCGGCCCGCCGGTGCCGGAGGCGCTGGCGGCCTGGATGGACGACGGCATGTGGGCCCGCTGGCTGCTCGCCCGCCTCCCGGCCCGCGCCGACCTGCTCGCCGCCGTGCACGCCCTGCTGCGCGCCGACCTGGCCGCGGCGGTCGCGGCCGTCGCCGGCGCGGCCTGGCCCGAGGTGGCCGGCTGATGGGCGCGTCAGCCGCCCAGCGCGGTCGCCAGCTGCAGCTGGGCGCCGGGGCGCGCCGTCGCCCAGTCGTAGAGCGAGGCGCCGATGCTGTCGTGGCGGCGGGCCTGCGCCGCGAACCCCGCCACGTCGTCGGGCCCCACGCTCTCGGCCAGCCCGCCGATGGGGTGCACGACGGCGTCGTCGCCGACGTGGCCGCGCAGCCGCGCCAGGTTCTCGTCCGTGTACCGGGCGGCGTCGCGGAACCCCGACGCGGCCGTCCGCTCGGTCCAGTAG
>PKRH01000133.1 GCA_017577565.1 Thermoanaerobacterales bacterium
GGGGGATGGAGGCGCGTGTCGTCGGGGGGACACCGGGGCGGACGGCCCTCGGGGCCCGCCGGCGCGAGCTCGAGGCCCAGCTCCGGGAGCTGCGGGCCGGTGGCGCGCCGGCCGGCCGGGAGGGGGCGGCGCGCGGGGACGTGACGGCGGCCGTCCGGGGCGCCGACCTCGGCGCCGTGGCGGAGGAGGTGGCCCGGGCCGCGTCCGGCGCCGCCGAGCTGGCCGAGGCGCTCGGCGCGCTGGCCCGGGCCCTGCGCCCGGCCGGCCCGGCGCCCCCCGGCGACGACGAGGGGCCGCGCCCTGCGCCCGCGCCGACCGGGGCGGCGCCGGCGGGCGGGCCGGGGGCGGCCGAGGACCGCCCCGACGAGCCGGCGCCGGTGCGGCGGCGACCGGTGCCGCTGCCCGGCGGCATCTTCGACGACACGGTCGAGGCGGCCGAGCACCTGCTGCGCACGCCGGGGGTCGTGCTGGTCGTCGACGGTTACAACGTGTCCATGCAGGGCTGGCCCGAGCTCCCGGTGGCCGAGCAGCGCCGCCGGCTCGTCACCGGGCTGGGCGACCTGGCCGCCCGCACCTCGACGAGGGTCGAGGTGGTCTTCGACGGGGCGGAGGTCGGGCCGCTGGCCGTGCCGTCCCGGACGCGGTCGCAGGTCCGCGTGCGGTTCTCCGCCCCCGACGTGGAGGCCGACGACGTCATCCTCGACCTCGTGGGCCGGATCCCGGCGACCACGCCCGTCGTCGTGGCCTCCAGCGACAACCGGGTCCGCGAGGGCGCCCGGGCCGCGGGGGCCAACCTCGTGCACGCCCGCCAGCTGCTGGCCCTCCTCCGACGCTGAGCCCGGCGGCCCCGGAGGGTGTCGCACCCCCTGCGTAGGGTCGTCCCCGTGCTGATCGACTGCGACGACTGCGTCATGCAGGGCACCGCCGCGTGCGACGACTGCGTGGTCACCTTCATCTGCTCCCGCGAGCCGGGCGAGGCGATCGTGGTCGACGTCGCCGAGGTGCGGGCGCTGCGGCTGCTGTCCAGCGCCGGCCTCGTGCCCGAGCTGCGCCTGCGCCGCCGCACGGGCTGACCCGACGGCGGGGGGAGGGGGAGGCCCGGCCGGCCGCCGCGCGCGGGGCGAGTTGCCGCGCCGGGCGGCGGTCGGCACGATGGCCGGGTGCCCAGCGGCGTCCGCACCCTCCGACGCGTGCCGGCCTCGGCCGAGCTGGTCGCGCTCGGCCGGCGCCACGGGCTCGACGCGGTCGGCGTGACGGCCGCCGAGCCCTTCGCCACGACCCGCCGCCACCTCGAGCGGCGGCGGGCCGCCGGCCTGCACGGGGGGATGCAGTTCACCTACCGGCGCCCCGAGCGGTCGGCCGACCCGACCCGGGCGCTGCCCGACGCCCGGGCCCTCGTCGTCGCCGCCCGCAGCTACCGCCGCACGCCGCCGCCCGAGGTCGACGCACCGGGCGACGGCGGGGCCGCCCGCCCGGTCGGCCGGGTGGCCCGCTACGCCTGGCTCGACCACTACGCCGAGCTGCGGGCCGGCCTGGCCGCCATCAAGCGGGCGCTCGTCGAGGGGGGCTGGCGGGCCCGGGTGCTGGCCGACGACAACGCCCTCGTCGACCGGGAGGCGGCCTACCGGGCGGGCCTCGGGTGGTACGGCAAGAACGCCAACCTGCTGCTGCCCGGCCGGGGCAGCTGGTTCGTGCTGGGCTCGGTGCTCACCGACGCACCGCTGCGCCCCACCGGCCGGCCGGTCGAGGACGGCTGCGGGACCTGCACCCGCTGCCTGTCCGGGTGCCCGACGGGCGCCATCGTCGCCCCCGGCGTCGTGGACGCCCGCCGCTGCCTGGCCTGGCTGCTGCAGGTCGACGGCCCGTTCCCCCGCGAGCACCGGGTCGCGCTCGGCGACCGGCTCTACGGCTGCGACGACTGCCAGGAGGTCTGCCCGCCCAACCGGCGGGCCGACCGGGCCGACCCACCGCCGGCCGCCGACGGGGCCGAGGCGGTCGTCGACCTGCTCGACCTGCTCGCCGCCACCGACGACAAGCTGCTCGCCCGCCACGGCCGCTGGTACGTGCCCCGCCGCGAGGCCCGCTACCTGCGTCGGAACGCCCTCGTGGTGCTGGGCAACGTGGCCGACGGCCGCGACGCCCGGGTGGCGGCCGCGCTGCGCCGGTGCCTCGCCTGGCCCGACCCGCTCGTCCGGGCCCACGCGGTCTGGGCGGCCCGCCGGCTGGGGCGCGACGACCTGGTGGACGAGGCCGGGCTGGCCGCCGACGACGACCCCCTCGTGCGGGCCGAGCTGGCCACACCGGTCGAGCGACGCTGAGGCGGGGGAGGGGCCGTGGCGCACCTGCTGGTCACCAACGACTTCCCACCCAAGGTCGGCGGCATCCAGTCCTACCTCTGGGAGCTGTGGCGGCGGCTCGACCCCGCCACCTTCACCGTGCTCACCACGCCCTACGAGGGGGCCGACGAGTGGGACGCCGCCCAGCCGTTCCGCGTCGTGCGCACCCGCGAGCGGGTCCTGCTGCCCACGCCGAGCCTGGCCCGCCGCATCGACGCGCTGGCCGCCGAGACCGGCGCCTCGCTCGTCGTGCTCGACCCGGCCCTGCCGCTCGGCCTGCTCGGGCCGCGCCTCTCCCGGCCCTACGGCGTCGTGCTCCACGGCGCCGAGGTCACGGTCCCCGGGCGGCTGCCGGTGACCCGGGGCCTCCTCGGCCGGGTGCTGCGGGGCGCGGTCGAGGTGATCGCCGCCGGCGGCTACCCGGCGGCCGAGGGCCGGCGGGCCGCCGGTCGCGACCTGCCGGTGACGGTCGTGCCGCCGGGCGTCGACCCGGTGCGGTTCGCCCCCCTCGACGAGGAGGCGCGGGCCAAGGCCCGGGCCCTGTTCGACCTGCCGGCCGACGGCCGCGTCGTCGTCAGCCTCAGCCGGCTCGTGCCCCGCAAGGGCATGGACGTGCTCGTCGAGGCGGTCGCCGAGCTGGCGCCCGACCGGCCCGACCTCGTCCTCGCCATCGGCGGCGCCGGCCGCGATCGGCGCCGGCTCGAGCGGCTGATCGACCGCACCGGCGCCCCGGCCCGCCTCCTCGGCCGGGTGCCCGACCAGGACCTGCCGGCGCTCTACGGCTGCGCCGACGTCTACGCCATGCTCTGCCGCAACCGGTGGGCGGGCCTCGAGCAGGAGGGCTTCGGCATCGTCTTCCTCGAGGCCGCGGCCTGCGGGGTGCCCCAGGTGGCCGGCGCCAGCGGCGGTGCCCACGAGGCGGTGGCCGACGGCGAGACCGGCCTCGTCGTCCGCCGGCCCCGCGACCGGGCCGCGGTCGCCGCCGCGCTGGCCCGCCTGCTCGACGACCCCGCGGCCCGGGCGGCGATGGGGGCGGCGGCCCGCCGGCGGGCCGAGCGGGACTACGCCTACGACGTGCTGGCCGAGCGGCTGGCGGGGGTGCTCGCCCGGTGGTGACCGCCGGCGAGGGGCTGGTGCGGCTCGACGTGCGGGCCACCGCGGTCTTCACGGTGGTGGCCGCCGCGGCCGCCGCGTTCCCGGGGGTGGGCGCCTACGTCGCCGTGCCGGTGGCGCTGGTGCTGTTCGTCGCCGGCTGCGCCACCTTCCTCTGGGCCTACGCGGTGGCCGTCGGTCGCAGCCGCTACGAGCAGCTGTCGCTCGGCGGGCTGTTCTTCCTCGGGGAGGACGTCGCCCCGCCCCGGGTGGCCCGGACGATGCGGCTGGCGCTCGCCGTGCAGGTGGTGGCGGCGGTGGCGGCGGCCGCCGTCCGGCCCTACACGGCGGTGGCGTTCACCGTGCTGGCGCCGATGTTCGGGCTGGGGATGATGGCGCTGTGGGGCGCCCGGCACGGGCGCTTCCCCGAGCGGCAGGCGAACTAACGTGACCCCGTTCCGAGTCCGCGACCGGCAGGGGGCCGCACACGATGGCTGAGCAGACGACCCAGCAGATGGTCGTCGGCGCGTCACCGCAGCGCACGTGGGAGGTGCTCACCGACATCGAGAGGTACCCGACGTGGGCCACCGACCTGAAGGAGGTCCACGTCGACAGCCGTGACGAGGAGGGGCGGCCGCTCGAGGTCACCTTCCGGGCCGCGGCGATGGGCCGCAGCACGACCTACCGGCTGCGCTACGACTACACGAAGGCACCCGAGGTGCTGGCCTGGAAGCTGGTCGAGGGCGACATCACCCGCAAGCTCGACGGCGTCTACGAGCTGACGCCCGTCGAGGGCGACCCGGACAAGACCCTCGTCACCTACCACCTCGAGGTCGACCTGGTCATGCCGCTGCCCGCCTTCGTCAAGCGCCGGGCGGAGGCCCGCATCGTGTCGACCGCCCTCCGCTCGCTGCGCGACCACCTCGAGCGCTGATGGCGGCCGCGGGGGCACCGGCCGGCGACGGCTCGCCGACCCGCGTCCTGCTGTTCACCGGCAAGGGCGGGGTCGGCAAGACGACGACCGCCGCGGCCACCGCCCTGCGCTGCGCGGACGCCGGCCTGCGCACGCTGGCGCTGTCGACCGACCCCGCCCACTCGCTGGCCGACGTCTTCGGCGTGCCGCTCGGGCCGCTCGTCGCCCCGGTCGCCGACAACCTGTGGGGCCAGCAGCTCGACGCCCAGGACCGCATGGAGGAGGCCTGGGAGGACATCCGCCGCTGGCTCCTCGAGGTGTTCCGCTGGGCCGGGGTCGAGGGCCTCGAGGCCGAGGAGCTGTCGGTGGTGCCCGGGCTCGACGAGGTCTTCGCGCTCGCCGACATCCGTCACCATGCGACGAGCGACGAGTGGGACGTCGTGGTGGTCGACTGCGCCCCGACGGCCGAGACCGTCCGCCTGCTGTCGCTCCCCGACGTCCTCGCCCGCTACATGGAGCGCGTCTTCCCCGTCGGGCGGCGGGTCAGCCAGGTCGTCTCGCCCCTGGTGGCCCGCATGACGACGCTGCCGGTGGCCGGGGACGACGTCTTCGCCGCCACCGAGCGCTTCTACGAGCGCCTCGCCGGTGTGCGCGAGCTGCTGACCGACGGCCGGCGGACCAGCGTGCGGCTGGTCGTCACGCCGGAGCGGGTCGTCGTGGCCGAGGCCCGGCGCACCCACACCTACCTGTCGCTGTTCGGCTACCACGTCGACGCGGTCGTGGCCAACCGGGTCCTGCCCGACGGCGTCACCGACCCGTGGTTCGACCGCTGGCGGGAGGCGCACGCCGAGCAGCTGGACGCCATCGCCGACGGCTTCGCCCCGGTCCCCGTCCTGCGTGCGCCCCTCCAGCCGGCCGAGCCGGTCGGGGCGGGCGCGCTGCGGGCGCTCGCCGAGGCGCTCTACGGCGACGAGGACCCGACGGCCCGGCTGGGGGAGCGCGAGCCCCTCCGGGTGCGCCGGGACGGCGCCGAGCTCGTCCTCGAGCTCGAGCTGCCGTTCACCGACCGGGACGAGCTGGAGGTCGGGCGGACCGGCCACGAGCTGCTCGTGCGGGTCGGGCCCTACCGCCGGGGGATCGTCCTGCCCGACGCCCTCCGGCGCCGCCGCGTCAGCGGGGCGGCGCTGCGCGACGGGTGCCTGGCCGTGCGCTTCGCCGACCCGGCCGGCCCCGCCGGCGACGGCGACCGCGCCGGGGCCGGGCCGGCGAGGGGCGAGGGGCGGCCGCCCACCGGCGCCCCGTCCGCGGGCGTGCCGGCCACCGGCGCCTCCTCGGGCTGACCCGCCGCCGCACGACGACACACGCCACCACACCACCGCAGGGGAGGGAGCACCGCCATGGGGTCCACGACCGACGGGCATCTGCCGCCGGGCGCGCAGGAGCGGGCCCGGGAGGGCGTGCAGCACCTCCAGGCCGCCGCCCGCGAGCTGATCGCTGCCGCCCGGGCGGCGCTGGACGTCGCCGAGCAGTGGGTCGAGGACCCGGAGGCCCTGGCGTCCGCGGTCTCGGTGCTGGCCGGCCTCGGCGAGCTGGCCCGGCGGACGGCGGGCACGACGCCGCCCGGGCCCGGCCCGGCCGCCCGGCCCGGCCCCGGGGGCCCGGCGGACCCGGGCGACGACGCCGGCCCCGACGGCGACGGGGACGAGCCCCGGGTGCAGCGCATCCCCGTCAGCTGACCCCGAGGGCCCCCCGGGCCGGGTGAACGGCCCCTGTCGCGCCGGTGGCGCGCCGCTGTCGACGGTGGCCTACCATCGCCCGCGTCGCCTCGATCCGGCGACGACCACCCCCGGCCACCAGGAGCACGAGGAGGTGCCGTGGCGGCGATCACCGAGGCCGCGATCAGGGAACTGGCAGCACGACGGGGGCGGAGCGCACCGATCACGTCCTGCTACCTCGACGTCGACGGGCGGCGGCTCGTGCGCAAGCAGGACCTCGAGCGCGAGGTCGAGCAGGCGCTGCGGACCCTCCGCGCGAAGGCGGGTGGCGATCCGTCGGTCGAGAAGGACGCCGAACGCATCGATCGGTACATCCGCACCGAGCTGGACCGGTCGCGGGTGCGCGGCGTGGCGATCTTCGCGTGCTCGGCCGACGACCTCTGGGAGGTCGTGGAGCTGCCGGTGCGGGTCCGCACCCGGGTCACCGTCAACCAGGCGCCCGCCGTGGGCCAGCTCGAGGCCCTGCTGCAGGACCACGAGCCCATGGGCGTCCTGCTGGTCGACCGCCAGCGCATCCGCATGTTCGTGTTCGAGCTCGGCGAGCTGGTCGAGCGCTTCGAGCACGTCGAGGAGCTGCCCCGCGAGCTGGACGTGCGGGGCCTGCGCGACCGCGGCGGCGAGCAGCACGCCCAGCTCCTGGAGGCCCACACGCAGCAGCACCTGCGCAAGGCGGCGCAGACGGCCTTCGACGTCTGGAGCCAGCAGCGCTTCGAGCACCTCGCCATCGGGACGCCGGACGACCTCGTCGCCCAGCTCGAGGCCAGCCTCCACCCCTACCTGCGCGAGCGGCTGTGCGGGCGCCTGCCGGTGCCGGTGACGGCGCCCCACGACGAGGTCCTGGCCGCGGCCCAGGAGATGGAGGCCGAGGTGGAGCGGCGCCGCGAGGCGGAGGTGGTCGACCGCCTGCGGGCCGAGGTGGCCTCCGGGCGCCGGGGCGTCGCCGGACTGGCCGACACGCTCGAGGCGCTGGGCGACCGGCGGATCGACATGCTGGTCGTCTCCGACGGCTACAGCGCCCCCGGGTGGCGGTGCGAGCCCTGCGGCCGGCTGGCCGCCATCGGCCGTCGCTGCGCCCACTGCGGCCAGGAGATGGTCGAGGTCGAGGACGTGGTCGAGGACGCGATCGAGGAGGCGCTCGCCCAGTCGTCCAAGGTCGAGATCTGCGTCGGCAACGCCGACCTCGACGTGCTGGGGCGCATCGGCGCCCTGCTCCGCTATTGAGCGCGGCAGCCGCCGGGCTGGTCGCCGGCGTCGACGTCGGCGGCACCAAGGTGCTGGGCGTGCTCGTCGACCCCGACGACCCCGGCACCGTCGTCGGCGAGCACCGGGTGCCCACGCCGGCGGGCGCGCCGGCGGTGCTCGACGCCATCGCCGAGGTGGTCCGCACGCTCGAGGCCGGGCCGGCGGCCGCCCGGGGGCGGCGGGTCACCAGCGTGGGGGTGGGCATCGCCGGGCTGGTCGACCGGTCCGGCGTCCTCCGCACCAGCCCGAACCTGCCCGGCATGCTGGGCGTCCGCGTCGGCGAGGAGGTCGACCGGCGCCTCGGCCTGCCGGTGCGCGTCGACAACGACGCCACCTGCGCCGCCTGGGCCGAGTTCGTGGCCGGCGCCGCCCGGGACGTCAGCGACGCCGTCTGCGTGACCCTCGGCACCGGCGTCGGGGCGGGCCTGGTGGCCGACGGCGAGCTGCTGCGGGGCGCCCACGGGTTCGCCGGCGAGCCCGGGCACATGATCGTCGACCCCGACGGCCCGCCCTGCCCGTGCGGCCGCCGGGGCTGCTGGGAGCGGTTCGCCTCGGGCAGCGGCCTGGCGATGCTCGGGCGCCGGGCGGCCGAGGCCGGCCGGCTGGCCCGGGCGGTCGAGCTGGCCGGCGGGCGGCCCGAGGACCTGCGCGGCGAGCACGTGACCGCGGCGGCGGCCGAGGGTGACGCCGAGGCCCTCGCCGTCCTGGCGGAGTTCGCCGACTGGGTGGCGCTCGGCCTGGCCAACCTGACGACGGTGCTCGACTGCTCGCTCGTCGTGCTCGGCGGTGGGCTGATCGAGGCCGGCGACCTCCTGCTCGGGCCGGTCGCCGGGTCCTTCGCCCGCCAGGTGATGGCGCCCGACGAGCGCCCCGACGTGCGGGTGGTCGCGGCCGCGCTGGGCGAGCGGGCGGGGGCCATCGGCGCCGCGCTGCTC
>PKRH01000134.1 GCA_017577565.1 Thermoanaerobacterales bacterium
GAATGAGGAGGACGTGTAAGTGTTTGTCTATGTACGCGTTGTTTTTGTTTCAAGCCGAAAGCGGCTCTCGGGATAGGCGTGCGTCCGGTGGGGCCGGAGGTGGGGATAATGGGCCGGGCCCGCCCGGAGCCGGTGGCGCCGGTGCCGGCCGGGGGCGCCTCGGCGGCCGGCGGCCGCTCGGCCCGGACGTAGCCGAAGCCGGTGAAGGTCTCGACGCCGACCAGCTCGCCCCGCTGGTTGCGGTAGGGCACGTCGATGACCCAGAACCGCCCGGTGCCGAGCTTGGTCGTCTTCGGCTCGCTGAGCGAGCGGAGCACCTGCGAGGTGCTGATGACGTCGCCGGGCCGCACCGGCGCGTGGAACACGACCTCGCTGTCGGTCATGACGGCCTCGGGGAGGCCGAGCCGCTCCTTCAGGTCGAAGTGGACCTGCAGGGGCAGCTTCTGCGGGCCGCCCCCCGGCTGCCAGAAGTGGGGGCGGAACCACAGCGACAGCGTCGTCGGCGGCGCGATCGGCCCGTCGGTCAGCTCCGCCGCCACCTCGTCGTCCCAGAACAGCGGGTTGCCGTTCTCGACCGAGGCGCACGAGGTCCACACGTAGCCCCGCTCGACGGGGAAGTTCGCGGTCTCCTCGTAGCGGGTCTCGCCGATCCAGGACAGGACGTCCTCGGGCACGTCGGTGCCGGCGCCGGCGGTCGTCATGCGATCACCCCCTCGGCCAGCAGGGCCTCGATCTCGTCGCCGGGCACGCCCGCCTCGGCGAGCAGCGCCGTCGTGTCGGTCGTCGTGACGTCGGGCAGCTCGTAGCGGTCCCGCCGGGGCGTGCCGGCGAGCAGCGGCCCGAGCTGGCGGAACGGCGGCCGCTGCGGGTGGACGGCCTCGACGATGGCGCCCCGGGCCGCCACCTGCGGGTCGGCCGCCACCTCGGCGATGTCGAGCACCGGGGCGACGCAGGTGTCCGCGTCGGCCAGCAGCGCCACCCACTCGTCGCGGGTGCGGGTGCGGAACACCGCCCGCAGGTCGGCCCGGATGGCGTCCTGCACGGCGTCGTCGGTCTGGTGGTCGATCCAGCGCTCGAGGCCGACGAGCCGGCAGAGGTTGGCCCAGAAGGCGGGCTCGATGGCGCCGACCGCCAGCCAGCGGTCGTCCGCGGTGGGGTAGACGTCGTAGCAGGCGTAGCGGCCGGTGAGGACGTAGTGGCCGGGACCGGGCGCCTCGCCGGTCGCCAGGTACTCGTCGATGTAGAGCGAGAGCATCCACAGCACGCCGTCGGCCACGGCGACGTCCAGGTAGGTGCCCTCGCCGGTCCGGGCCCGGGCGACGAGGGCGGCCAGGATCGCCGCCGCCGCGTGCAGGCCGCCGGCGGCGATGTCGGCGACCGTCGCCCCCGGCAGCGGCGGCCGGCCCTCGGCGGTGCGCTCGGACATGTGCAGGTAGCCGCCGACGGCCAGGTAGTTGATGTCGTGGCCGGCCCGCTGGGCGTAGGGGCCGGTCTGCCCGTAGCCGCTGGTCGAGCAGTAGACGATCCCGGGGTTCACCGCCCGGACGGCCTCGTAGCCGACGCCGAGGCGGTCGACGACGCCGGGGCGGAAGCTCTCGAGCACGACGTCGGCCGCCGCCGCCAGCCGCAGGAAGGCGGCCCGGCCGCGCTCGGACCGCAGGTCGATCTGCACCCGCTGCTGGCCCCGCTGGCCGCTGTAGGCGTGGAACGGCGGCACGAGCGGCGTCGCCCCCGCCTTGGGCGGCGGGCCGACCTTGACGACCCGGGCGCCGTAGTCGGCGAGCAGGCGCGAGCACCGGGTGGCCGGCCCGACCGTCGAGAGGTCGAGCACCGTGGTGCCGGCGAGGGGGCCCTCGGACACGGCGGCCTCAGAAGTTCCGGGGCAGGCCCAGCTTGCGGGTGGCGATGATGTTCTTCTGCACCTCCGAGGTGCCGCCGCCGATGGTGTCGATGACCGTGTAGCGGTAGGTCGACTCGGCCCGCCCGGCCATCGGCGCCTCCTCGGTGCCCACCCGGAGCTGCGAGCCGGGCCCGGCGATGTCCATCGAGGCGTCGGCCACCCGCTTCGACAGCTCGGTGGCGTAGAGCTTGTACTCGGAGGCCTCGGCCCGCGGCGGGTCGACGCTGCGCATGGACTCGTGCACGAAGCGCAGGCCGAGCAGGCGGGCGACCTCGCCCTCGGTGACGAGCCGGGCGATGCGCTGGCGGACCACCGGGTCGTCCTTCAGCGGCTCGCCGTCCCGGGTGGCGGTGCGCACGTACTCGACGAGCAGCTTGATGCGCTCGTCGATCTGGCTGTAGGTGAACATCGTGAAGCGCTCGAGGTCGAGCGCCTGGGCGATGTACTGGAAGCCCTTGTTCACCTCGCCGACGACGTAGTCGTCGTGGACGAAGACGTCGTCGAAGAAGACCTCGTTGGTCCGCTCGTCGCCCATCGTCCAGATGGGCCGGATGGTCAGCCCCGGGTGGTCGAGCGGGACGAGGAAGAGCGTGATGCCGTGGTGCTTCGGCGCGTCGGGGTCGGTGCGGGCGCCGACCCAGTACCACTCGGCGAAGTGCGCCGAGGTCGTCCAGGTCTTCTGGCCGTTGAGCCGCCAGCCGTCGCCGTCGCGGGTGGCCCGCAGTTGCATCGAGGCGGCGTCGGAGCCGGCGTTGGGCTCCGAGTAGCCGATGGCGAACTCGACCTCGTTGCGGAGGATCTTGGGGAGGAACTCGCGCTTGAGCTTCTCGGAGCCGTGGCGGATGAGCGTCTTGCCGATGATGCCGACGCCCTTGCCGATCTGTGGCGCGCCCCGGCGGGCGAGGGCCTCGTTGAGCAGGTACTCGTAGACGCCGTCCTGCTCGGACCCGCCGTACTCCTTCGGCCAGGTCATGCCCAGCCAGCCCTTCTCGCCGACCTTGGCCATGAAGGCCCGGCGGGCGGGGGTGTCGCAGATCTGGGCCATGTTCTCCCGGGTGGGGTCCATGACCTCGGGGTCCTGGTGCTCGTCGAGGAACGCCTCGACCTCGGCGAGGAACTGCTTCTGCTCCTCGGAGAACTCGAAGTCCATGCGGGTCCCCCCTGGCCGCGACGGCTGCGGCGGGCGCAGCGGCGCACCACCGAATCTGACGAGGCGTCAGATTAGCCGCGAGGGGGGCGCACCCGGTAGGTCAGCGAGCCGGTGGCCGCCAGCCGCCCGCTCGCGGTCGTGACCTCGGCCCGGCAGAAGACCAGCGAGCGGCCCCGCTGGACCACCCACCCCTCGGCGACCGCGTCCTCCCGGACGACGGCGGCGAGGTACTGGACGTCCATGGTGACCGTGGCGTACTCCCAGCCCGGCTCGTAGGCGGCGCCGACGGCGGGCACGACCACGGTGTCGATCAGCGTGGCGATCGCGCCGCCGTGCACGACGCCGTGGGGCTGGTCGAGCTCGGGCCGGTAGGGCAGGCGCATCCGGCAGTAGTCGGCGCGCACCTCCTCGAGCTGGAGCCCGACGAGGCTCGGGAAGTACGTGCGGTCCCAGCTACCGAACTTGGCCCAGCGCTCGGCGACGTCCGGGGGCAGGGGGGCGAAGCGGTCGGCGTGCACCGCCCGACGGTACCGCCCACGCTCAGGCCGGCTCCTCGGCGGGGGCCGGGGCCCGCCAGCGCTGCATCTCCTCGATGACGAGGGGGACGAGCTCCGGCTGCACGCACAGCGTGAGGTAGCGGACGAGGCTGGCGGCCACCGCCCGCGCCACCTCGCGCTCGACGGCGCCCGACGAGACGAGCGCGCCGGCGTCGGCGACGGCGACGGGCACGGGGCCGTCGTCCGGCGCGGCCGGGCCGGCGACCACCCCGTTGCCGCCCCGGCCGCCCCCGTCGCCCTCCCGGTCACCGTCCGCGCCGTCGGCGCCGTCCCTCCGGGTGCCGTCGGCACCGTCCCGCCCGGCACCCTCGGTGCCGGCAGCGCCGTCGGCACCGTCGGCCCCGGCGCCGTCAGCGCCCGCCCCGGCACCGGCGTCGGCGGCGGGGGCGTCGTCGGGGGCCGAGCCGTCCGGCCCGGGCGCCGACCCGGCGGCCGCGGGCGGGTGGTCCGCGGCCGGTGCCGCGCCCTCCCGCTCCCCGGGTTCGGCGGCGACCGGTGGCGGCGGCGCGGTCGGCGCCAGCCCGAGCTGGGCCGGCAGCGGGGCCGCGTGGACGAGCGCCAGGTGCCGGGTGCAACGGGTCAGGGCCACGAACAGGGCCGGCAGCCCACGGGCGTGCTCGGCGACGATCCGGGCCGGCTCGACCACCACGACGTTGTCGAACTCGAGGCCCTTCGCCTCCTCCGGCGTCAGGACGACGATCGGCGCGGCGCGCGCCCGCAGCTCCGGCGACCAGGCGAGGTCCTGCACGTCGAGCTCGTGGCCGACCTCGCGGCGCAGGGCGTCGGGGACGACGATGCCGATCAGGCCCGTCCCCAGCAGGTCGCGGGCCGTCGCCACGACGTCCCGGACCAGCGCGTCCGGCGTCGAGGTGCGGACCGTGACCGGCCGGCCCGTCCAGCGCACCGGGGACGGGCGGGCCAGCCCCGGGCCGATCGCCGGCAGCAGCCGCATGGCCACCTCGTGGACCTCGGCCGGGAGCCGGTAGGCGTGGTGCAGCTCGTCGAGGTGGGCCGGCACGCCCTGGCGTCCGAGGAGGCGGGCGATGTCGTCCCACCGCTCGTGGGCCCAGGGGCTCGTGCCCTGGGCGAGGTCGCCGAGCACCGTCATCCACCCGGTGCGCGACCGGCGCCGGATCGACAGCAGCTGCATGGGGGAGAGGTCCTGCGCCTCGTCGACGACGACGTAGGCGTAGTCCCGCCGCGTGCCGTTCAGCAGGTGGTCGGCGGCGTCGAGCAGCGGCATGTCGTCGGGCGACCACTCCCACGACCCCAGCCGGGCGTCGCGGGGGATCGCCAGCATCTCGACCTCCTCGGGCGAGAGCAGGCCCTCGGCCGCCGCCTCGAGCTGGCGCCGGGTCGACAGCAGGTCGAGCAGGAAGGCCTGGGGCGTCAGGTTCGGCCACACCCGGTCGAGGTAGTTGTCGACCTCGCGGGCGTCCGGGCCCCGGGCCGAGATGTCGAACGCGGCCAGGTCGCGCACGCCCGCCCGGCGCAGCTCGGCCTCGACGAGCCGGATGAGGTGGTCGCGCAGCACCTCGTAGACGACGTTGTGCGGGGCGTGCGGCAGCTGCGCGGCCCGGGCCTCCAGCTCGGCCGCGTCGATCGTCACCCGCCGCCCGCCGACGGTCAGCGTCACCGGCCCGGGCTCGATCCGCTCCCGGCGCCGCAGCGCCCGGCGGAGCAGCTCGTCCATGCGCAGGTCACCCTTGAGCCGGCGCACGCGGTCGTCGTCGCGCCGGCCCTGGCGGACGCGGGGCCCGAGCGCGGTGATCGGCTGCTGGACGACCGCCCCGTCGCCCAGGGCGGGGAGCACGGTCGAGATGTACCGGACGAAGGCCGGGTTGGGGCCGACGATCAGCACGTCGTCGGGGCGCAGCGACTCCCGCATGTTGAACAGCAGCCACGACACCCGGTGGAGGCCGACGACGGTCTTGCCGGTGCCGGGGGCGCCCTGCACGACGAGCAGCTGCTCCATCGGGCGGCTGATGACCTCGTACTGGGCGGCCTGGATCGTGGCGACGATGTCGGCCAGCTCCCCGGAGCGGGCCTCGGCCAGGCTGGCCAGCAGCGCGTCGTCGAGCACCGGCGCGTCGAGGCCCGCGTCCTCGGCCACCGCCTCGGCCGCCGCCGCGAACACCAGCTCGTCGATGTCGAGGATCCGGTTGGCGCGGCACTTGTAGGTGCGCCGGGCCACCAGCCCCTGGGGGTCGGCGGGCGTCGCCGTGTAGAAGCGGGCGGCGACCGGCGCCTGCCAGTTGACCACCAGGACCTCGTCGGCGTCGCGGTGGTCCCAGATGGCCGACTTGCCGATGTACCAGCGCGCCTCGCCGTCGTCGATGCGGCCGAACGCGACGGCCTCGTCCGGGTCGACGTCGACGGCCTTGAGCCGCTCCCGCAGCTGGACGGCCGACTTGGGGTCGGCCGCGAGCTCCGGGCTGCGCCCGAGCTGCGACAGCGCCAGCTCGCGCTGCTCGAGCGCGTGGTCGAAGTAGGCCTGCTCCGCCTCGAGATCCGGGTGCACCTGCCCTCCCCGCACGGTCCTGGCCACCGGTACGGCCTGTCCGTGACGGAGGTTACGTGGCCGGGGCCGCACGGGCGGGGCGGTCCCGGGCCGGTCGTCACCGGTCGCCGCCCGTAGGGGATGTCACGGCGGGTGGCGTAGCCATGCTGGTGATGGTGCCCGCTTCCCCTCGACGCCCTCGCCGCCGGGTGGCGGCCCTGGTGGCGGCCGTGGTCGTGGCCGTGGCGCCGGCCTGCGCGCCCGCCCCCGACGACGCCGGGACCGAGGCGACGACCACCGAGGCGGCCGAGCGGTCGACCCGGCCGCCCACGACCCGGCGGACGACGACCACCTCGGCGACGACGACCACGGCATCGCCGACCACGACGACGGTGGCCGCGCCCGGCATCCCCCCGGGCGAGGACGCCATCGTCGTGGGCATCACCGACGGCGACACCCTGCGGGCGAGCGTGGGCGGCACCGAGGTGCGGGTCCGCCTCATCGGCATCGACACCCCCGAGGTCGCCCAGGACGAGTGCTACGCCGACGAGGCGACCGCCCACCTCGCGTCGCTGGTCGGGCCCGGCACGCCCGTCCGGCTCGTCCACGACGCCGAGCGCCAGGACCGCTACGGACGCACGCTCGCCTACGTGTACCGGCTGAGCGACGGCCTCCACGTCAACGTGGCCATGGCCCGCGACGGGTTCGCCCAGCAGCTCACCATCCCGCCCAACGTCGCCCACGCGGAGGAGATCGGCGCCGCGGTGGCCGAGGCCCGCGCCGCCGGGCGTGGCCTGTGGGGCGCGGGCTGCGTGGACCAGGGGGCGGCGGCCGGCGGGGGTGCCGCGCCGGGCGCCGTGCCCGCCCCGGCACCGGCGCCCGCGCCCTCCGGGGGCGGCCGGTGCGACCCGTCCTACCCCGACGTCTGCATCCCGCCGGCGCCGCCCGACCTCGACTGCGGCGACGTCCCCCACCGCCGCTTCACCGTCCTGCCGCCCGACCCCCACGGGTTCGACGGCAACGGCGACGGCGTCGGCTGCGAGCGCTGACCCCCGCACCGGCGGCGCGGAAGATGTGACGACCCGTCAGATCCCGCCGTAGCCTGGGCCCATGGCGTCACGGGGGATCCTGAGCTACGGCGCGTACCTGCCGTACCGCCGCCTCGACCGGTCGGAGATCCGGCCGGTGGCCGGCACCGGCGGGGGACGGGGGCAGCGCACGGTCGCCTCCTACGACGAGGACGCCACGACCATGGCCGTCGCCGCCGCCCGCACCGCGCTGGCCGCCGCCCCCGAGGGCGCCGCGCCCCGCTCGCTGTGGTTCGCCACCGTCAGCCCGCCGTACCTGGACAAGACCAACGCCACCGCCGTGCACGCGGCCCTGCGGCTCGACCCGGCCGCGCCGGCCTTCGACGTCAACGGCGCCGTCCGCTCGGCCGTCGGCGCCCTCGACGCCGGCCTGGGGAGCGCCGGGCCGGCGCTGGTCGTCGCCGGCGAGGTGCGCACCGGCCGTCCCGGGTCACCCGACGAGGCGGCCGGCGGCGACGGCGCCACGGCGCTGCTCGTCGGGTCGTCGGAGGACGGCGAGCTGCTCGCCGAGGTGATCGGGCGGGCGTCGGCCACCGACGAGTTCGTCGACCGGTGGCGCACGCCGGGGGAGATCGCCTCGAAGCTGTGGGAGGAGCGCTTCGGCGAGGGCCGCTACGTCGACCTCGGCACCCAGGCGTGGGGCGACGCGCTGAAGGCCGCCGGCCTCGTCGCCGACCAGGTCGACCGGGTGCTCGTCGCCACCTCGCACGCCCGGGCGGCGGCGACGCTCGGCACGCGGCTCGGCCTCGGCGACCGGCTCGCCCCCGGTCTCGACGCCACCGTCGGCTTCACCGGCGCCGCCCACCCGGGCCTGCTGCTCGCCGACGCCCTCGACACCGCCGGCGCCGGCGAGGTGATCGCCCTCGTCGTCCTGGCCGACGGCGCCGACGTCGTCCTCCTGCGCACGACCGAGGCCCTGGCCCGCCGGCGCCCGACGCCCAGCGTCGCCGACCAGGTCGCCGCCGGTGCGCCGGTCGCCTACGGCACCTTCCTCGCCTGGCGCGGCGTCCTGCCGGTCGAACCGCCCCGCCGGCCGGAGCCCGCCCGGCCCTCGGC
>PKRH01000135.1 GCA_017577565.1 Thermoanaerobacterales bacterium
TCCCCCACCCGGGCGAGCACGGCGCCGACCTCGACCGTCTCGCCCTCCTGGACGAGGATCTCGGTGAGCGTGCCGCTCACCGGCGAGGGCACCTCGGAGTCGACCTTGTCGGTCGAGACCTCGAAGAGCGGCTCGTCCTCGGCGACCTGGTCGCCGACCTGCTTGAACCAACGGGTGATGGTGCCCTCGGTGACGGTCTCGCCGAGCTGGGGCATCTGGATGTCGACCATCGGGACTCGCCCTCCGTGTCAGCGGGCCGCACCGGGGGCGGGCCCGGTGCGGGGTGCGGGATGCGGGGTGTCGAAGGGGGCCATCAGTGCAGCCGGCGCCCGGTCAGGTCCTGCACGGTGTCGCCGAACAGCTCGGACAGCGTCGGGTGGGGCTGGATGAACGCCGCCACCTCGTCGACGGTGGCCTCCCAGTTGACGGCGAGGTAGCCCTGGCCCAGCTGCTCGGTCACCCAGGGACCGACCATGTGCACGCCGAGGATGGTGCCGGCGCGGCCGTCCGGCGTCCGCTCGGCGATGACCTTCACCAGCCCCTCCTGCTCGCCGATGATCTTCGCCCGGCTGTTGGCGCTGAAGCGGTGCTTGGCGACGACGACGTCGTAGCCGGCCTCCCGTGCCGACTCCTCGGAGTGCCCGGCGAAGGCCACCTCGGGCCGGCAGTAGATGCCCCACGGCACCCTGCCGTAGTCGATGGGCTGCGGGTCCTCGCCGAGGATGCCGCGGATGGCCACCATGCCCTCGGCGAAGCCGACGTGGGCGAGCGCCGGGGTGTCGATGCAGTCGCCGACCGCCCACACGCCGTCCTCGCCGGTGCGGCAGGCCTCGTCGACGACGATGAACCCCCGCTCGTCGACCTCGACCGCGGTGCCGTCCAGCCCCAGGTCGGAGGTGGCCGGCTTGCGGCCGACGGAGACGACGACGACATCGGCCTTGACCGGGTCGCCGTCCTCGACGTGGACGACGGTGCCGCCGTCGCCCGGCTCGTGGCCGGTCACCCGCACGCCGGTGCGGACCTCGATGCCGCGCTTCTTGAACGACCGCTCGACGACCTGGGACGCGTCCTTGTCGACGCCGGGGAGGATCTTGGGCAGGGCCTCGAGGATCGTCACCTGGGTGCCGAGGTCGCTCATCATCGAGGCGAACTCGCAGCCGATGGCGCCGCCACCGATGACGACCGCGGAGCCCGGCACCTCGGGCATCGACAGCACCTCGTCGGAGGTCATGACGATGCGCCCGTCGACCTCGAAGCCCGGAAGGGTCCGGGTCTCCGAGCCGGCGGCGATGATGACCGCGTCGGCGGTGAGGGTGATCCGCTCGCCGCCGTCGTTGGGGTCGACGGTGACGGTGCGCCCGGCGTGGAGCCGCCCGTGGCCGTCGTAGACGGTGACCTTGCGCCCCTTCAGCAACGTGGCGACGCCGGCGACGAGCTCGTCGACGACGGCCTGCTTGCGCTTCTGGGTGGCCGCCCAGTCGATCTCGGGCGTGCCGGCGCGGACGCCGAAGTCGCCGGCCGTGGCCACGGTGCGGTAGACGTGCGCGGACTCGAGCAGCTCCTTGGCGGGGATGCACCCCACGTTGAGGCAGGTGCCGCCGAGCCAGCGCTTCTCGACGAGTGCGATCTTGAGCCCGGCGCTGGCGCCGTAGAGCGCGGACGCGTAGCCGCCGGGGCCGCCGCCGATGACGACGACGTCGTAGTGCTCGGCCGTGGGGACCACCTCCAGGGAGAACTCGGGCGGGCCGGTGTCGCTGCCGACTCTACCGGCCGTGGCCCGGCGGCGGCGGGGGGTGCAGGCCCGCCCGCGGCGGCCTCAGCGGGCGAGCACGAGCTGCACGCTGAAGGCCACGAGGATGGCCAGGCCACACAGGAGGGCGGCGACGATCAGGCGGCGGGTGCTCATACGAGGAGGTCAGGCTACCGACCCCGGTCGGACCGCCCCGAGCCCGGGGCCCCGGCCGCGGCCCCGGTCGGCGGCCCCGGCGCCCGGCCCGCCGGGCCCGGCTACGGTGCGCGGACGCATGACCGATCTCGCCTCGTACCGACGCCGGCTGCAGAGCCGGCTCGCAGAGCTGGCCGCCGAGCTGCGGGTGCCCGGTGCCGCCTGCGGGGTCCTCGAGCGCGGGGAGACGGTCGTCGTCACCACCGGCGTGGCCAACGTGGCGACCCGCGCCCCGGTCACCCCCGACACGCTGTTCCAGATCGGGTCGATCACGAAGATCTACACGACGACGCTCGTCATGCAGGCGGTCGCGGCCGGGGTCGTCTCGCTCGACGACTCGGTGCGGTCGCAGCTCCAGGAGTTCACCGTGGCCGACCCGGCGGCCACCATCGAGATCACGCCCCGCCACCTCCTGGCCCACACCAGCGGCCTGGAGGGCGACCACCTCGTCGACACCGGGTGGAACGAGGACGCCCTCGCCGCCTACGTGTCCACGCTCGCGGGGCTCGGGCAGATCCACCCGACCGCCGCCGCCTACAGCTTCTGCAACACCGGCTACGGGGTCCTCGGCCGGCTGCTCGAGGTGGCGACCGGCGAGCACTTCGACCGGGTCCTCCGCCGCCGGCTGACCCGGCCGCTCGGGTGCCGGGCCACCGTCACGCTGCCCCAGCACGCGCTGCTCCACGCCGTCGCCGTCGGCCACGTGCAGGAGCCGGGGGGCGAGCCGGTCCGCCAGTCCCGGTGGTCGCTCACCCGCTCGAACGGCCCGATGGGCGGCGTGATCGCGCCGCCGGGCGAGCTGCTGGCCTTCGCCCGCATGCACCTGGAGGGCGGCGCCGGGCCCGACGGCACCGTGCTGCTGGCGCCCGAGGCGGTCGAGGAGATGCAGCGGCCGCAGATCGACTCGCCCATCCCCAACGAGGCCCAGGCGCTGGGCTGGACCGTGCGGCGGTGGGGCGAGCTGACCTGCCTCGGCCAGGACGCCGACACCTTCGGCCAGCGGGCCGTGCTGCGGGTCGTGCCGGAGCGGGACTTCGCGGTGTGCGTGCTGACCAACAGCCCGGCCGGCGCCGTGCTGGCCCAGGCCATGCTCGAGCTGGTCGCCGCCGACCGCCTGGAGGTGGCCCTCAACCCCACCGACCCGGTGGCCGGCGGCCGGCGCGACCTCGTGGCGGTGGCCGGCGGCGCGCGGGACCGTGCCGCGGGGGCGGCCGCCCGGCCCGTGGCCGACCCGGGCGCGCTGGCCCGGTGGGCGGGCACCTACGAGCGGCTCCACCACCGGGTGGTCGTCCGCCCCACCGACCGCGGCCTCGACCTGGCCACCGAGCCGTCGGGCGTGCTGACGGCGCTCGGCGTCCGGGACGCCGTGCTGTCCATGCGGCCGGTCGAGTCGTTCGACGACGGCCGGCTGGTCGTCGCCGGGCGCGACCCGGCGACGGGGCTGCGCGAGGTCGCCGTCCTCGTGCCGGGCGACGGCGGCCGGGGCCCGGGCCTCTACCTCGCCGGCCGCCTCCACCGGCGCCGGGGCTGAGCCGGTCCCCCGGCCCCCGGGGGCCGGCCGGGCCGCGGTCAGCTGCCGGTGAGGATGGCGCGCACCTCGTCGATGCTCTCCGCGGTGACGAGCACGAGGACCTCGTCGCCGACCTGCAGCGAGGTGTCGCCGCGGGGGACGACGACGCGGTCGCCGCGCAGCACGGCCACGACGGTCGAGTCGCGGGGGAAGTCGAGCTCGACGATCTCGTGGCCGGCCGCCGGGCTGTCGGGGGCGAGGGTGACCTCGATGAGCGTCGCCCGCCCGCCCTCGAACGACAGCAGGCGGACGAGCGTGCCGACGCTGACCGCCTCCTCGACGAGCGCGGTGAGCAGGTGGGGGGTGGACACGGCGACGTCGACGCCCCAGCTCTCGTCGAACAGCCACTGGTTCTTCGGGTTGTTCACCCGGGCCACGACCCGGGGCACGGCGAACTCCTGCTTGGCCAGCAGGCTGATGACGAGGTTGTCCTCGTCGTCGCCGGTCACGGCGGCGACGACGTCGGCGTCGGACAGCCCGACGGCCCGGAGGCGCTCGACCTCGCAGGCGTCGGCCTCGTGCCAGCTGACCCCGGGCGGCTCGCCGACCTCCCGCATGCGGGCGACCCGGGCGGGGTCCTGCTCGACGAGGTGGACCTCGTGGCCGGCCTGCTGCAGCTCGCCGGCGATGAACGTGCCGACCGCCAGGTAGAGGACGTCGCCGTCCTGGACGACCAGCCCGGGCTCGGCGACCCGGGCCGTCCCCATGCGGCTGACCGCGACCACGCGGGCGACGCCCGGCAGCTCGAGCTCGGCGAGCGCCGTCCCGGCGCGGCGGGCCGGCACCGGCCGCTCGACGACGGCCACCCGGGCGCTCGGGTCGACCCAGTCGTCGCCGACGGCGTCGGGGATCAGCTTGCGGAGCACCCGGTCGATCGTCCACTGGACCGTGGCGATCGTCGGGATGCCCAGCCGCTCGTAGATGGCGGCCCGGCGCGGGTCGTAGATGCGGGCCACCACCCGCTCGACGCCGAAGGTCTCCCGCGCCACCCGGGCGGTGACGATGTTGGAGTTGTCGCCGCTGGTGACCGCGGCGACGGCGGCCGCCTCGCGCACGCCGGCGGCCTCGAGGCGGTCGCGGTCGAAGCCCACCCCGACGACGGTGCGCCCGCCGAAGCCGGGGTCGAGTCGGCGGAAGGCCGTCGGGTCCTTGTCGACGACGGCGACCGAGTGGCCGCGCTGGTCGAGGATGCCGGCGAGGCCCGACCCGACGCGACCGCAGCCGACGATGACGACGTGCATCGGCGCGCACGCTATCGCCCCGCTCCACCGGCGGTGTGCCGCGCGCCACCCGAGCGGTTGACCGGCCGGCCGATGTAAGGCAATCTTACCTCCGCATGGCTGGCACCGTTCTCGGCAGGCTCGCAGGGGTCGCACCCCGAGGCGCCGTGGGGGGCGACGCGTGATCGTCTGCCACTGCCACCGGGTGAACGACCGCGCCGTCCGCGAGGCCGTCGAGGCGGGGGCGCTCGACGTCGAGGACGTCGGCGCCCACTGCGGGGCCGGCACCCGCTGCGGGTCGTGCCGACCTACGATCGGGGTGCTCCTCGCCACGCTCGGGGAGCGCGAGCCCGTCGACACCGCGGCCTGACCGCTCCGGGGACCCCCACCCGGTTCGGGTGCCGCAGCCGGAGGTACAGCCATGCCCCAGGGTCGCCCCGAGATCATCGAGCTGCTCAACGACGTCCTCACGGCCGAGCTGACCGCGATCAACCAGTACTTCGGCCACTACCGGATCCTGGGCAACTGGGGCTTCGAGCGCCTCGCCGAGCGTGCCCGCGAGGAGTCCATCGACGAGATGAAGCACGCCGACGAGGTCATCGACCGGATCCTCTACCTCGAGGGGCACCCCAACCTGCAGCGGCTGGGCCCCGTGCGCCTCGGCGAGGACCCGGTCGAGACCCTGCGGCTCGACCTCGACCTCGAGCACGAGGCCGTCGAGCGGCTCAACCGGGGCATCGCCCTGGCCGTCGAGCTGGGCGACAACGGCACGCGCGAGCTGCTCGCCGACATCCTCACCGACGAGGAGGAGCACGTCGACTGGCTCGAGACCCAGCTCGACCTCGTGGAGCGGCTCGGCGCGAACACCTACCTGGCCCAGCAGCTCCACGACGACGGCGACGGCGACTGACGGCGGCGGGGTGCGGCCGCCGCCGGCCGGCGCCGCACCGGGCCCTCAGATCTGCGGCGAGCGCGCCGGCGGCACCTCGCCGGTCCCGCCCGCCTGGGCCCGCAGCAGGTCGCGGATCTCGGCGAGCAGCACGGCCTCGTCGGACAGCGTCGCCTCGTCCACCGGCTCGGCGCCCCGCCGGCGCCGCTCCTGCAGGATGTTGATGGGCTTGACGACGAAGAGGAAGACGACCGCCGACACCAGCAGGAAGTAGATGACGGCGTTGATGACGATGCCGTAGCTGAACGTGCTGTCGTTGATGGTGAAGGTCATCCGGCGGAAGTCGGTCCCCCCGATCATGCCGACGAGCGGTGTGATGAGACCCTCGACCACGGCCGTGACGACGGCGGTGAACGCGGCGCCGATGACGACCGCGACCGCCAGGTCGACCACGTTGCCCCGGGCGATGAACTCCCGGAACTCCTTGAACAGTGCCGCCACGGCGACGTCCCCCTTGGTTGCATTCCGTGTCCGGCCGCCCGCGGCGCGTACGGTACCGGAGCGCATCGGGCACAGGAAGGACGTGGGGTGCAGGTAGCGATCACGGGCGCCAGCGGGCTCCTCGGCACGGCCATCGGGCGGTCCCTCGCCGCCGACGGCCACACCGTGCGCCCCCTCGTGCGGCGGCCGACCGAGGACCCCGCCGCCATCCGCTGGGACCCGGCCGCCGGCCGGCTCGACCCCGGGGCGCTGGCGGGGGTCGACGCCGTCGTCCACCTGGCCGGCGCGGGGATCGGCGACAAGCGCTGGTCGGCCCGCCGCAAGCAGGAGATCCTCGAGAGCCGGACGACCGGCACCGCGCTGGTGGCCCGCACGCTGGCGGCCATGCCCGAGCCGCCCCGGGTGCTCGTCTGCGCGTCGGGCATCGGCTACTACGGCGACGGGGGCGACGCCGTGCTGACCGAGGAGAGCCCGCCGGGCGACGACTTCGTCGCCCGGGTGGTCGTCGCCTGGGAGGAGGCCGCCCGCCCGGCCGTCGAGGCCGGCGTGCGCACGGTCTTCCTGCGCACCGCGCCGGTGCTGGCCGGCCACGGCGGGCTGCTGCCCCGCATGGCGCTCCCCTTCCGCTTCTTCGTCGGGGGCCGGCTGGGCTCCGGGCGCCAGTGGATGAGCTGGGTGTCGCTCGAGGACGCGGTGCGGGCCTACCGCTTCGCGCTCGAGACCGACCTGGCCGGGCCCGTCAACCTCACCGCACCCCGGCCCGTGACCAACGCCGAGATGGCCGCCGCCATCGGCCGGGCCCTGCGGCGCCCCGCCGCCGTCCCGGTGCCGGCCGCCCTCCCCCGGCTGCTGCTGGGGCGGGAGATGGCCGACCTGCTGCTGTTCGTCAGCCAGCGGGCCCACCCGGCCGCCCTCGAGGCGGCGGGCTTCAGCTTCCGCCACCCCGACGTCGACGCCGCCCTGGCGGCCGCCTTCGGAGGCGACCGGTGACCGCCGGCGACCGCCCCGACCTCGCGGCACCGTCGGGCGCGGGCGCCGCCGACCCGGCGCCCGGGCCCGGGCCGGCCGGGCGCCCCGGCGTCGCCGCCTTCGACTTCGACGGCACGCTCGCCCGCCGGGACACGCTGGTGCCGTTCCTCCGCCGGGTGCGGGGGTCGACCCGCGTCGCCGTCGCCGTGGCCCGGGCGGCGGCCCGCACCCGCGACCGGGACGCGCTGAAGGTGGCGGCCATCGGCCACCTGTTCCAGGGGGTGGCCGCGGCCGACCTCGAGCGCTGGGGCCGGGCCTACGCCGCGACGTTGCCGCCCCTCCTGCGACCCGAGATGGTCGCCCGGGTGCGCTGGCACCAGCGTGCCGGCCACGCCGTCGTCATCGTGTCGGCGTCGCTGGGCGCGTACCTGCGGCCGCTGGCCGAGCGGCTCGGGCTGGACGCCGCGCTGGGCGTCGAGCTGGCGGCCGACGCGTCGGGCCTGCTCACGGGCGAGGTCGTCGGCGACCTCAACAACCGGGGCCCCGAGAAGGTGGCCCGCCTGCGGGCCTGGGTGCGGGACCGGTTCGGGCCGGCCACCGACGTCGAGCTGTGGGCCTACGGCGACTCCGCCGGCGACGAGGCGCTGCTCGCCGCCGCCGACCACCCGCAGTGGGTCGGCCGGCGGGCCCGCAGCGCCCGCTAGGCCGGCACGCGGACCGGGCGCGCCGGCCGCGCCGGGCGCCGTCGCGGCCGGTGGCCGACGGCCAGGGCGACGGGCACCCCGCCCAGCCCGGCCATCCCCGGCACCACCCGCACGAGCGTCGACCACCAGGCCCGCCCGCCGTCGTGGGCGGCCGGGTGGGCCCGCTGGCTGACGAACAGCAGCAGGTCGGCCATCTCCCGCCCCAGCAGCAGCCGGGGGAGGGCGGCCGGCACCGGGACGGCGG
>PKRH01000227.1 GCA_017577565.1 Thermoanaerobacterales bacterium
CTCCGGAGGCCGTCAACCTGAGCCCGGGCTTCCCGGAAGATTTCTTCCGAGACCCGTCCCGACCAGGGACGATGCCCGCGGCGGCGGCCCAGTCTAGCCCGTCCGGCGCGGTTCCCACGAGCCCCGGGACGGGGTCGGGCGCCCCTGCCGCTCCCCGGCGGCCCGTCAGGCGCCGACGAGCATGGCGTAGTGCTTCTTCCCCTTCCTGAGGAGCACGTAGCGGCCGTGGAGCACGTCCTCGGCCCGCACCACCGCACCGGGGCCCACGCGCCGGCCGTTGACCGACACGCCGCCCTGGTCGATCGCCCGGCGGGCGTCGCCCTTCGACGACGCCAGGCCCGTCGCCACCAGGAGGGGCACGACATCGGCCCCCGCCGCCAGCTCGTCCGGGCCCGGCAGGGGCGCGGTCGGCACCTCGGCGGCGACGACCGCCAGGGCCTCCGGGCCGGCCTCGAGCGGCGACCCGCCGAACAGCACGGTCGACGCCGCGGTCGCGGCGGCGGTCGCCTCCTCCCCGTGCACGAGGCGCGTGACCTCCTCGGCCAGCCGGCGCTGGCCGGCCCGCCGCTCCGGGTGCTCGGCGTGCTCGGCGGCGACGGCCCGCACCTCCTCCATCGGCAGGAGGGTGAACTTGGCCAGGAACTCCTCGACCTGGCGGTCGTCGGTGCGCATCCAGTGCTGGAAGAACTGGTAGGGCGTCGTGAGCTCGGGGTCGAGCCACACCCGGGCGCCGGTCGTCTTGCCCAGCTTCGTGCCGTCGGGCGCCGTGAGCAGCGGCCAGCACAGGCCGTGCACCGTCGCCCCCCGGACCCGGCGGATCAGGTCGACGCCCGAGAGGATGTTGCCCCACTGGTCGGAGCCGCCGATCTGCAGCTCGACCCCCAGCGACTCGTGCAGCCGTAGGTAGTCGTGGGCCTGCAGCAGCATGTAGCTGAACTCGGTGAAGCTGATGCCCTGCTCGCTGGCGAGCCGGGCCTTGACCGACTCCCGGGCGAGCATCTGGTTCACCGTCACGTGCTTGCCGATGTCGCGCAGGAAGTCGAGCAGCCGCACGTCGCCGGTCCAGTCGCGGTTGTCGACCAGCAGCGCCCGCTCGCCGTCGAAGTCGAGGAGCCGGGCCATCTGCGCCTTGATGGCGGCGACGTTGGCGGCGAGCGTCTCCTCGTCCAGCAGGTTGCGCTCCTCCGACCGGCCGCTCGGGTCGCCGACCATCCCCGTCGCCCCGCCGGCGAGGGCGACCGGCCGGTGCCCGGCGTCCTGGAACCGCCGCAGGACCAGCAGCCCGATGAGGTTGCCGACGTGCAGGCTGGGCGCCGTCGGGTCGCAGCCGAAGTAGAGCGTGACCGGGCCGGCGGCCAGCCGCTCGGCCAGCGCCGCACGGTCGGTCGTCTCCTGCACCAGGCCGCGCGCCTCGAGGTCGTCCAGGATCGTCGGGTCGGTCGTCACGCCGACATGGTTCCCGCGCCACGCGGCGCGAGCCAACCGGGACGACCGCGCCGAACTGGACGCCGGCCGCCGGGCTCGGGGACGCTGGTGCCG
>PKRH01000136.1 GCA_017577565.1 Thermoanaerobacterales bacterium
TTGTTTACTTATGTATCATGTGTGCTGTGGTGAGCTTGCTTTGTTTGTGTCCGTATCTTTAGCAAATGATGGTATGTTTGTGTTTTTAAATTGAGGCAGCAGCCAGAAGTCTAAACCTCTATATTCGTCGGCAGCGACAGATGGGAAAAAGAAACAGCCGCGGGGGTGCCGCCCACCCCCCCCCCGCCGGGAGGAGCCGCCATGACCCCCGACCGCCGCGACCGTCCCGCCGCCGGCGGGGAGGCCCGGTGAGCCCCGCCGAGGCCCGGGCGCTGCTGGCCCGCCTGCTGGCGACGATCGCGCCCGAGGTCGACCTCGACGCGCTCGACCCGGCCGTGCCGATCGGCGACCAGGTCGACCTCGACTCCATCGACGTCGTGCGGCTGGTCGAGGCCGTGCACGACGAGACCGGCCTCGACATCCCCGAGCGGGACTACCCCGCCGTGGCCTCGGTCGACGGCTTCGTGGCCTACGTCGTGGCCCGCACGGCTCAGCCGGCCGACCCCTCGTAGCCCGGCTCCCGCAGGTAGAGGTAGACGAGGGTGCAGCCCTCGTCCCCCGCCTCGAGGCCGTGCTCGATGCCGGCCGGGATGTGCACGTAGGTGCCGGGGCCGACCGTCCGGCCCAGCAGCTGGGCGCTGCCCTCGACCATCCACATGTGGTGGTGGGAGGCGCGGTGGGTGTGGCGCTCGAGCCGCGCCCCCGGCTGCAGGCGCATGAGGCCCGCGACGGACTTCCCCGACCGCCAGAACAGCTTGTACTCGACGCCCTCGTGCGGCGCGAGCGGGTGCCAGGCCATGGCGTCCGCGGCCTCCGGCGTGACGAGGGTCGCCACGATGCCGGTCTCCGGCCCGTCGATGGTGCTCATGGCCCCATGGTGCGCGCAGGGTGGCGGCGACGACGAGGGCCGGAAGTCCCCGGGGCCGCGGCTGCCCGCCCCGGGTGCCGGCGCGTCAGCGGTCGTCGATGGCGAGGAGCTCGACCACCGGGCGGCCCTCCTCGTCGGACGCCTCGAGGTCGACCCGGGCGTGGATCGCCCAGTCCCGGTGCCCCTCGGGGTCGTCGAGCGCCTGGCGCACGAGCCAGCCGTCGGGCTGCTCCTCCACCTGGAACAGCGCCGCGCTGCGGGCATCGGGCCCGATGCCGATGGCGTCGTGCTCCTCCCAGTAGGGCGCCATCGCCGCGGCGAGCCGCTCGGCGGTGTGCTCCCGCCCGGGCAGGCGGGCGGCCAGCTCGGCGTAGGCCCGCCGGGACAGCAGCTCGACCCACCGGAACAGCTCGTTGCGGACCATGACCCGGAAGGCCCGAGGGTTGGCGGTGAGGGCGGTCGGGGCCGCCGGCTCGGCCGCCGCCCGCGCCGCCTCGTGGGCCGCGCTCGGGTCGGGCGACCGCAGCTGCTCCCACTCGTCCAGCAGGCTGGAGTCGACGCTGCGGACCGTCGCGCCCAGCCACTCGGTGAGGTCGTACAGCTCGTCGGTCTTGGCGTCCTCGGGGACGGTCTGGACCAGGCCCTTGTAGGCGTCGGTCAGGTACCGCAGGACCAGGCCCTCGGCCCGGGCCAGCCCGTAGTGGCCGATGTAGTCGGCGAAGGTCATCGCCCGCTCGTACATGTCGCGGGCCACCGACTTCGGGCGGATCTCGTGGTCGGCCACCCACGGGTGCTCGGCGGCGTAGCGCTCGAACAGCGGCTCGATCAGCTCGGCGAGGGGCTTGGGGTGCTCGAGCCGCTCGAGCTCGGCCATCCGCTCCTCGTAGGGCACGCCCTCGGCCTTCAGCCGGGCGAGGGTCTCGGCCTTCAGCCGGTCGAGCTGGGCCCAGAGCACGACGGCGGGGTCCTCGAGCACCGACTCGACGACCGACAGGACGTCGAGCGGGTAGTCGGGATCGGCCGGGTCGAGGTGGCGGATCGCCTCGAGCACGAAGGGCGACAGCGGCTGGTGGAGGGCGAAGTCGATCTGGAGGTCGACGGTCACCCGCACCCGGCGGCCGTCCTCGTCGGGCTCGTCCAGCCGCTCGATGACGCCGGCCCGCACGAGCGAGCGGTACATGGCGATGGCCCGGCGGATGTGCTGGCGCTGGCGCGGGCGGGGGTCGTGGTTGTCGAGCAGCAGCCGCTTCAGCGCCTCGCAGCCGTCCCCCGGCCGGTCGAGGACGTTGAGCAGCATGGTGTGCGACACCTTGAACTGCGAGGTCAGCGGCTCGGGCGGCGATGCCGCCAGGCGCTGGAAGACGTTCTCGTCCCAGGGCACGTAGCCCCGGGCGGGCGGCTTGCGCCGGACCACCTTCCGCCGCTTGCGGGGGTCGTCGCCGGCCTTGGCCAGCGCCCGCTGGTTCTCGATGACGTGCTCGGGTGCCTGCACCCACACGTGGCCGACGGTGTCGAAGCCGGCCCGGCCCGCCCGGCCGGCGATCTGGTGGAACTCCCGGGCGGTGAGCAGCCGCGAGGTCGCCCCGTCGTACTTGCACAGCTGCGTGAACAGGACCGTGCGGATGGGCACGTTGATGCCGACGCCCAGCGTGTCCGTGCCGCAGATGACCTTGAGGTGGCCCTCCTGGGCGAGCCGCTCCACCAGCCGGCGGTACTTCGGGAGCATCCCGGCGTGGTGGACGCCGATGCCGTGGCGGACGAAGCGGGCCAGCGAGCGCCCGAAGCCGGGCCCGAACCGGAAGCCCCCGATGGCCCGGGCGATGGCGTCCTTCTCCTCTCGGGTGCACACGTTGATGCTCATGAGCGACTGCGCCCGCTCGACCGCCGACTGCTGGGTGAAGTGGACGACGTAGACCGGTGCCCGGTCGGTGGCGAGCAGCTCGTCGATCGTCTCGTGCAGCGGCGTGGTTCGGTACTCGAGCTCGAGGGGCACGGGGCGGGTGGCGTTGCGGACCGCCACCGTCGGCCGGCCCGTGCGCTCGGTCAGCTCGGACTCGAAGCGGCGGGTGTCCCCGAGGGTCGCCGACATGAGCAGGAACTGCGCCTGCGGCAGCGTGAGCAGCGGCACCTGCCACGCCCACCCCCGGTCGGGGTCGGCGTAGAAGTGGAACTCGTCCATGACCACCTGGCCGACGTCCGCCCGCTCGCCGTCGCGCAGGGCGAGGTTGGCCAGGATCTCGGCCGTGCAGCAGACGACCGGGGCGCCCGGGTTGACCGAGGCGTCGCCGGTGAGCATGCCGACCCGCTCGGAGCCGAGCTCGCGGCACAGGTCGAAGAACTTCTCGGACACCAGCGCCTTGATGGGCGCCGTGTAGAAGGAGCGCCGGCCCTCGACCAGCGCCACGGCGTGGGCGGCGAGGGCGACGAGCGACTTGCCCGACCCGGTCGGGGTGGCCAGGACGACGTTGCTCCCGGCGCAGACCTCGAGGATCGCCTCCTCCTGCGCCGGGTAGAGCGCCATCCCCCGGTCGGCCACCCAGCTCGTGACCGCGTCGAGCACGGCCTCGGACGGCGAGGCGCCCCGGGCGCGTGTCGCGTGCAGGTGGTCGGCGAGGGTCGACGCCATGGTCGGGGATCAGTCGACGTAGGTCGGCTCGGGCGGCCCGTCGCTCGGGCCGAGCAGGTCCGCCAGCCAGGTGTCGTACAGCTCCTGCCACCGCCCGGAGGCCCGCACGTCCTCCAGCACGGCGTTGACGTAGCGGACCCACTCGGGGTGGCCCTTGGGCAGGCCGAGCGCGGTCGGCTCGGTGCTGATGTCGACCCTGACGATGTGCAGCGTCGGGTCCTGCGCGGCGAACCCGACGAGGATGGTGTCGTTGGTCGACATGCCGTCGGCCTCGCCCCGCTGCATCATGACCAGGCAGTCCGCCCGCTCGGCGGCGGGCACCGGCTCGACGCCGGGCAGCTCGGCCAGGTTGGCCAGGGTCGTCGTGCCGGCCGACGCGCAGATCCGGCGGCCCGCCAGGTCCTCGACGGTGCGGGCCGGGTCGCTGCGGGGCAGCAGCACCTGCTGCTTCGACGTGTAGTAGTCGGTCGAGAACTCGATGTCCTGGCGCCGGCCGCAGGTCGGCGTGAACGTCGAGGCGACGAGGTCGACCCGCCCCTCGACCAGCGCCGCCACCCGGTCGCTGGAGGGGATGCCGACGAAGACGATGCGGTCGGGGTCGCCGAACAGGGCGGCGGCGACCTCCCGGGCGATGTCGACGTCGAAGCCCTCGAACTCGCCGGTCTGGGGATCGACGCTCGAGAGCTGCATGGTGGCGACGTCGGTGCCCACCCGCAGGTGACCGCGCCGCTGGATCTCGGCCATGTAGCTGTCGGGCGGCACCTCGGTCGTCGCCGGCCCGGTGGGCCGCAGGCTGGCGACCGGGTCGCCGCAGTCGGGCTCCTCCGCGGGCGGGGCGGCGGCCTCGAGGGTGGTCGTCGTCGGCTCGGGCAGCGACTCGGGCACCGCCGCGTGCACGCACGCGCCCGCGGCGGCCACGACGGCGGTGAGGGCGAGGAGGGTCCGGCAGGCCCGCATGGGTGCCAGTGTGGCCGATGCGCCGGTGACCGGGCGGGCCGGGCCCGGCTCAGCCGAGGCCGAGGAGCTCGAGCAGGGGCCGCAGCGGCGCGAGCAGGTCGGGCGCCGGCGGCGCCGTCGTCGTCGTGCCCGGCGGGGGCTCGGTGGGCGCGGGGGTCGTCGATGTCGTCGTGCCCGCGGGCGGCTCGGTCCCCGTCGCCGGCGGCGGCGCGGGATCGGTCGCCGTCGGACCGGTCGTGACGGGTCCGGCGTCCGGCGTCGCGTCGACCCCGCCCCCGCCGGCGGTCGCGGCGGTCACCGCCGGGGCCGGCGGGCCGGCGGCCCGGTCGCCCGCCACCGCGCCGTCCGTCACCGGGTCGTCCGCACCGGCCACCAGCCCGGTGGTCGCCGGGGCCTCCCCGCCGACCGCCGCCTCGGGCGCGCCGCGGGCGGCGCCGGCGGTCGGCGAGAGGTCGCGGCCGTCGTCGTCGAGCGCGCCGAAGGCGGCCACGAAGAGCAGGCACACGACGAGGCCGGCGGCGCCGACGACGGCGGTGGGGTGGAGCCGCCGCAGGCGGTCGGCGGCGGACCCGCGCACGGCGGCGAGGAGGTCGTGGATCGCCCGCACCCACCCATTGTGGTCCACGCACGCCGAGCGCGCCGGATCGGCCCCCGTCGCCTCGGGACCTTCGTCACA
The DNA here is from genome assembly GCA_017577565.1 of Thermoanaerobacterales bacterium. Lineage (GTDB taxonomy): Bacteria > Actinomycetota > Acidimicrobiia > Acidimicrobiales > VFJN01 > ZC4RG19. The sequence goes on from PKRH01000136.1 coordinate 5,128, forward strand.
CGCGCGGCGTCCGATGGTCCCTGTCGCCGGCCGCCCCGTGGTCGGATGATCGGCCCATGAGCCGACACCTCGACGTCCTGGTCATCGAGAGCAGGCCGGGCGCGGGCGCCACCGCCGTGGCCGACCTCGCGGCCGCCGGCCACCGGGTCGTCCGGTGCCACGACGACGGCCGGCCGGCGTTCCCGTGCCGTGGCGTCGAGCGGCCGGGCGACTGCCCCGTGGAGGAGGGCGCCGCCGACGTGGCCGTGCTCGCCCGCGACGCCACCGCCACGGACCCGACGCCGTACGAGGCCGGCGTCGGTTGCGCGGTGCGGGCGGGCGTCCCGGTGGTGGCGACGGCGGACGTCGGCTCGTCCGAGGCCTACGACCCCGTGCTCGCCGGCCGGGCGGACGGCGACACGCCGCTCGTGGCCGCCGCCGAGCAGGCGGCCGCGACGGGGTTCGCCCCGCTCGAGCAGGCGGTCACGACGATGCTGGGGCCGCTGCTCGCCGACCACGGCCTCGACGCCGCCGAGGTCGCCTGCAGGATCACGCCCGAGGGCCGGACCCTGCAGGTGCTGCTCGAGCTCCCACTCCCCGCTCCCCTCGACAAGGCGGTGGAGCAGGCCGTCGCCGTGCGGGCGCTCGCGGCGCTGCGCGGCGTCCGGCGGGCGCACGACGCCATCAGCATCTCGGTGCAGGGCCGCCCGGGCTGAGCCCCGGGCGGCCGGCGCACCGGCGGGCACGGCCGGCGCGGTGGCACGGGACGACGCGAGCACCGCCGCGCCGGCCGACCGGCGCGGCACTGCGGTGGCGCCGGCCGCGCCGGTCAGCCCGCGTACATCTCCTCGACCAGGTCGGCGAACCGCCGGAGCACGACGTCGCGCTTGACCTTGAGCGTCGGCGTCAGCTCGCCGCCGGCGATGGTCAGCTCCCGGGGCAGGATGCGCCAGTCCTTGATCTGCTCGGCGCGCGACCGCTCGGCGTTGACCTCGGCGACGGCCTTGGCGATCTCCTCCTGGACGACCGGGTGGGTGGCCAGGTCCTCGGTGCTGCCGTGGCCCTTCGTGGCCTGCAGCCGGCTCGCCACCGCGCTGTCGTCGAGGGCGATCAGGGCCGTCAGGTACTTGCGGCCGTCGCCGACGATGACGGCCTGGGAGATGAAGGGATGGTTCTGCAGCGCCGTCTCCATGTCCTGCGGCGCGATGTTCTTGCCCGTCGAGGTGACGAGCAGGTCCTTCTTGCGGCCCACGATCCGCAGGTAGCCGTCCTCGAGCACACCGAGGTCGCCCGAGTGCATCCAGCCGTCCTCGAGGAGCTCGGCGGTGGCCGCCGGGTCGTCCCAGTAGCCGGCGCAGACGTTGGGCCCCCGGACGAGGATCTCGCCGTCCTCGGCGATCTTGACCTCGACGCCGGGCAGGGGCTCCCCCACCGTCCCGATGCGGATGCGGCCGGGGCGGTTCATGGTCGTCGGCCCGCAGTCCTCGGTCTGGCCGTAGACCTCGGCGATGGGGATGCCGATGGCGTGGAACCACCGCACCAGGTCGGCGTGGATCGGCGCCGCCGCCGACACGAAGATCCGGCCCTTGTCGAGGCCCATCTGCCGGCGGACGCGGGCGCCGAGCGTGCGGTCGAGCACCATGTAGGCGAGCCGGTCGGCGAGCGGCACCCGGGGCCCGCCCTCCCGCTCGGCCACCATCCGGAGCCCGAGCGCCTCGTAGCGCTCGAACAGCCGCTGGACGGGCGCCGGCTGCTGGGCGACGCCGGCCCGCACGCCCTGCTCGAACTTCTCCCACACGCGCGGCACGGCGAAGAAGATCGTCGGCCGGCAGTCCTGGATGTCCTTGGGGACGGTGGCCAGGCTGCGGGCGAACCACGTCTCCCCGCCGGAGACGATCTGCGCGATGTGGCTGACCACCCGCTCGGCCACGTGGGAGAGGGGCAGGAACGACAGGAACCGCTCGTCGGGGCCGACGCTGACGATGCTGGTCAGCGACTCGATGGTGGCGGTGATGTTGGCGTGGGTGATCATCGCCCCCTTGGGCGGGCCCGTCGTGCCGCTCGTGTAGACGAGGGTGGCGACGTCGTCGGCCTCGATGCCCCGCGACCGCTCGCGCAGGACGTCGGGGTGCTCCGCCAGGTGCTGCCGGCCGAGGGAGCGCAGGTCGTCGAAGGTGAGCAGCAGGTCGTCGTCCATGCCGTCGGGCGGGTCGGTCAGCATGACGACCCGCTCCAGGGCGGGCAGGCGGTTGCGGGCGAGCAGCACCTTGGCGAGCTGGTCGCGGTCGCCGACGAAGGCGACCCGGGCGCCCGAGTGGCCGAAGACGTGGGCCACCTGGCTGGCCGCGCCGGTCGGGTACGCGGGCACCGACACGGCCCCCGCGGTGATGATCGCGATGTCGGCCATGTGCCAGCGCGGCTGGTTGCCGGCCAGGATGCCGACCCGGTCGCCCGGCTGGACGCCGACCGCCACGAGCCCGGCCGCCGCCTCCCGCACGGCGTCGCCGTACTCGCGCCAGGTGATCTCCCGCCACGCGCCGTCGACGACGTGGCGCAGGGCGGTGCGGTCCGCCCACCGGGAGACCCGGTCGAAGAACAGGTCGACCAGGGTCCCGCCGACCTCCAGCGGCGGCGCTGCCTCGGCGGTCGTCGGGGGCCTGTGGGGAGACTGGATCGCCATCGGGAGCTCCTCGGGTGGTCACGTCACCACGGGACCGACGATACGGCCTCGACGGCCGAACCCGGCCCCCTAGCCGGGGTGGCGCCGGACACGCCGGACGCGGTCCGGCTCGACCTGCTTCGCGAACAGCGTCGCCACCAGCTCGCCCCGGCTGGCCACCCCGACCTTGCGGAGCACGGACTTCACGTGGTCGCGCACGGTGTGGGGC
>PKRH01000137.1 GCA_017577565.1 Thermoanaerobacterales bacterium
CCGCACCCCCCGGGACCGGCGCCGCCCCGGCCGCCGGCGCCGCCGCGCCGCCGGCACCGGACCTCGACCGCGGGCCGGTCGACGACCTCGCCCCCGCCGCCGGTGACCCGCTGTTCGGCGCCGGCCCGGCGTCCGCCGAGGTGCCGCCGGCGCCCGACCTCGGCCGCCCCCCGGCCGGGCGGTCACGCACGCCCTCGGGCGAGCACCGGCGCCGCCGCCCCATCGACCGCCGGCGGCTCGCCGTCGTCTACGACATCGACGGGCCCCGGGTCCGGCTGGGGCTGGCGTGGTTCGTCGGGTTCACGGCCGCGGTCGGCGCCTCCCCGATCACCGCGGCGCTCGCCCTCGCGGTCGCCGTGGGCTGGGCCGCCCGTCAGGTCGTGCGGGCCTGGGGCTCGGTGCAGTGGCAGGCCGACCTGGCCGCCGGCGTGGCGGCGCTGCCGGTCCTCGCCGCCCTCGTGGGGCTGCCCGGCCTCGTGGGCGGGCTCGCCCTGGGGTTCGTCGTCGCCGTCGGCGCGGCCTGCAGCCCCGACGGGGCCCGCATGCCCGGCCCGGGCGGGCGCATGGCCACCCTCGGCATCCTCCTCTTCGCGCTGCTGCCGGCCTTCGCCGCCGGCAGCGTCGTGCTCACCCGGGCCGAGTCGATGTTCGCCGCCCTCGTCCTCGTGGTCGTGGTCTGCGCCTACGAGATGGCCGACTTCCTCGTCGGCTCGGGGGCCGGCAACCCGGTCGAGGGGCCGCTGGCGGGGGTCACGACGGCGTCGCTGGTGGCGCTGCCGCTGGCGGTCATGCTGGTCGAGCCCTACGACGCCGCCGGGGTCGCCCTCCTCGGCGTCACCGCCGCCGCCTGCCCGCTCGGCCAGATCTTCGGCTCGGCGCTGCTGCCCGGGGCGGGGGCGCCGGCGCCGGCGCTGCGCCGCATCGACACGCTGCTCGTCCTGGCCCCGGTGTGGGCCGCCGCCGCGGGCGCCCTCTGAGCCCGCCCGGGTCGCACCAGCACGCGAGCGGGCGCGAGCGGCGACCCGGCCGTCGACGCGCGCCCCGCCCGGGCGCGACGAGGCCCGGCACCGGGTGGCGCCGGGCCTCGACGAGGGCGCCGCGGTGGGCGCCCGCCGCCCGCCGTCCGATCAGGCGCCGGCCAGGTTCTGGGCGACGAACTCCCAGTTGACCAGGTTGCCGAGCCAGGCCTCGATGAAGGCCGGGCGGGCGTTCTGGTAGTCGAGGTAGTAGGCGTGCTCCCACACGTCGACGGTGAGCAGCGCCGTCTTGCCGTGCTTCATCGGCAGGTCGGCGTCCTTCGTCTGGATGATCTCCAGGCCGCCGTCGCCCTTGACCAGCCAGGTGTAGCCCGACCCGAACAGGGTCGTCGCCTTGGTCTTGAACTCCTCCAGGAACTTGTCGACCGAGCCGAACGACTGCTCGATCGCCGTCTTGAGCTCGCCGTCGGGCTCGCCGCCGCCGTCCGGCCGCATGCAGTTCCAGAAGAACGTGTGGTTCCAGACCTGGGCGGCGTTGTTGAAGAGCCCGCCCGGCTCGGCCGAGAGGATGATCTCCTCCAGGCTCTTCCCCTCGTTCGGCGTGCCCTCGATCAGGCCGTTCAGGTTCTTGACGTAGGTCGCGTGGTGCTTGCCGTGGTGGAACTCGAGCGTCCTCTCGCTCATGTGCGGGGCGAGGGCGTCCTTGGGGTACGGAAGCGGGGGCAACTCGAAGGCCATCGGCACTCCTTGGTTCGTCGGCGAACGGACCCCGAACCTATACCCCTGAGCGCCGGACCGGCACCCGTCGTCGGCGCGCCCGCGCGGCCGGGCGGGCCGGCGGTCGCCGGGCTTGCGTGGGAATCCCCGGGGCGGGGAGGGTGTTCGTCCTCCGATGGTGCGACGACTCGCTGTCCTCTCCCTGCACACCTCGCCGCTCGCCCAGCCGGGCGCCGGCGACAGCGGGGGCATGAACGTCTACGTGCGCGAGCTGGTCTCGGCGCTGGCCCAGGCCGGTGTGCAGGCCGACGTGTACACCCGTCGCTGGGCCGACGGGCTGCCCGAGGTCGTGGAGGTCGAGCCGGGGTTCCGGGTCGTCCACGTCCCCGCCGGGCCGACGGACCTCACGAAGGAGGAGCTGCCCGAGGTCGTCGACGAGTTCGCCGACGGCGTGCTCCAGCACCTCGTCACCGGCGACGACCTGCGGGGCGTCGACGCGCTGCACGCCAACTACTGGCTGTCCGGCGTCGCCGGCCACCGCCTGAAGCACGAGCTCGACCTGCCGCTGGTGTCGACGTTCCACACGCTGGCCCGGGTCAAGGCCGAGACCGGCGACCCCGAGCCGCGCCGCCGGATCGAGGCCGAGACGGCGGTCATCGGCTGCTCCGACGTCATCCTCGCCAACAGCGCGGCGGAGGCGACCCAGCTCCAGCAGCTCTACGGGGCCGACCCGGACCGGATCGAGATCGTGCCTCCCGGGGTCGTCCACGCCTTCTTCTCGCCGGGCGACCGCGCGGGCGCCCGGGCGGCGCTGCCCCACCTCGGCCCCGGCGACGGCCCGATGCTGCTGTTCGTGGGCCGGATCCAGCCGCTGAAGGGCCTGGACGTGGCCGTGCGGGCGCTGGCCGAGCTCGACGACCCCACCGCGGTGCTGGTGGTCGTGGGCGGTCCCAGCGGGGCCGACGGCGTGCGCGAGCTGGAGCGGGTCGAGAAGCTGGCCGCCGCCCTCGGCGTGGCCGAGCGGGTCCGGTTCGCCGACCCCCAGCCGCACCACCTGCTGTCGAGCTACTACCGGGCGGCCGACGTCGTGCTGGTGCCGAGCCGCAGCGAGTCGTTCGGCCTCGTGGCGCTCGAGGCGGCCGCCTGCGGCACCCCGGTCGTGGCCGCGGCCGTCGGCGGCCTGCGCACGCTGGTCGAGCACGGCCGCACGGGCTTCCTCGTCGAGCAGCGCGACCCGCGGGCCTACGCCGCCCACGCCGCGCAGATCCTGGCCAACCCGCCGCTGGCGGCGGCCCTGTCGGCCGCCGCGGCCCGCCGGGCGCGCGACTACACGTGGTCGACCACCGCGGCCCGCCTGCGGCGCATCTACGCCGACCTCGCCGCCCGCACGCCGGCGACCTGCGAGGGCTGAGCCCCCGGCCGGGGTGGCGCCGGCGGGTGGGCGCGCCGGTAGCGTGCGGCCATGGTCCAGCGTCCGTCGACCGAGCAGGAGCTCGACGAGATCTCGGCCCGGATCGAGGGCTGGCTCGAGCGCCAGCGCGCCGAGAACCCGGTCGTGGAGGCCGTCGAGCGCGACGAGACCTCGGGCGAGCGGCGGTGGTTCGTGCGGGTCCGGGGCGAGGCCAAGGACGTCTTCACCATCTGGTTCCACCTGCGCCAGCGCACCCTGCACTACGAGACCTACGTCATGCCGGCGCCGGAGGAGAACGCCGGGTCGCTCTACGAGTACCTGCTGCGGCTGAACACCCGGCTGTACGGCGCGGCCTTCGCCATCGGCGAGGAGGACGCCATCTTCCTCGTCGGCCAGATCGCCAACACCGCCGTCGACGAGGACGAGCTCGACCGCATCCTCGGCTCGCTCTACGAGTGGGTCGAGCGCTGGTTCCAGCCGATGCTGCGCATCGGCTTCGCCTCCCGCTTCCGCCGCTCGTCGTGACATCTCATTGACTTTAAACCCACGTCGGTCTACCGTGCGTCCCGGCCGGGGCCCGGGGCGCACGCCGCGATCGGGGAAGTCGGGTGCGGCGCCCCGGGCCGCCGGCGCCGTGGCCACGATCTAACGTCGCCGCCATGGCGACGACGCGGCTGCAGATCATCGGCGGCGGCAAGATGGGTGGCGCCCTGCTGGCCGGCCTGCTGCGCCAGGGCTGGGCCACCCCCGACGAGGTGCGTGTCGTGGAGCGCCTGCCCGCCCGGGCCGAGGAGCTGCGGGCCGAGCACCCGGGCGTGACCGTCGACGACGCCCCCGCGCCCGCCGAGGGGCACGTCATCGCGGTGAAGCCCGGCGACGTCGAGGACGCCTGCCGGGCCCTCGTGGCCGCCGGCCCGCCCGGCCGGGTGCTGTCGATCGCCGCCGGCGTCACCCTCGCCCGCCTGCAGACCGCGCTCGGCCCGGGGACGCCGGTCGTGCGGGCCATGCCCAACACGCCGGCGCTCGTCGGTGCCGGCGTCGCCGCCGTCGCGCCGGGCGAGGCCGCCGGCGAGGCCGACCTCGCCTGGGCCGAGGAGGTGCTCGGCGCCGTGGGCACCGTCGTGCGGGTGGCCGAGCCCCAGCTCGACGCCGTGACCGGCCTGTCCGGCTCGGGCCCCGCCTACGTGTTCCTCGTGGCCGAGGCGCTGATCGAGGCCGGCGTGCTCGCCGGCCTGCCCCGCCCGGTCAGCGAGGCGCTGGCCACCCGGACCCTGCTCGGGGCGGCGCGCCTGCTCGACGAGTCGCGCGAGGGGCCGGCCGAGCTGCGGGCCGCGGTCACCTCGCCGGGCGGCACGACCGCCGCCGGCCTGCGGGCGCTGGAGGCCCGCGCCGTCCGGTCCGCCTTCCTCGAGGCGGTGATGGCCGCCACCGAGCGCAGCCGGGCGCTGGGCGCTTGAGCCCCGGCCGGTTCGCCCGCCGGCCGCCGCGCCCGGCACACTCGTCGCTGGCATGGCCCCGCGCTTCGACACGATCAGCTTCCTGTCCGACTACGGCACCGACGACGAGTTCGTCGGCGTCGTCAAGTCGGTCATCCGCTCGATCGCCCCGCACGTGACGGTCATCGACATCACGCACGGGATCCGGCCCTACGACCTGAAGGGCGGGGCGCTGACGCTGGCCCGCAGCGTGCAGTACCTGTGCCCGGGCGTCGTGCTGGCGATCGTCGACCCCGGCGTGGGGACGGACCGCCGGGCGGTGGCCATCGAGGTGGGCGACGGCCAGTCGTACCTCGTCGGCCCCGACAACGGGCTGCTGGCGTCGGCCGTCGGGCTCGTGGGCGGCGCGACGGCCGCGGTCGAGCTCACCGCGACCGAGTACCAGCTCCCCGCGCCCGGCCCGACCTTCGCCGGCCGCGACGTCTTCGCCCCGGCGGCGGCCCACCTCTGCAACGGCGTGCCGCTCGACGCCCTCGGCCGGCGCCTCGACCCGGCCGAGCTGGTGCCCGGCGTCGTGCCCCTGCCCCGCGAGGAGGGTGGCGCCATCGTGGGCGAGGTCCTCTGGGTCGACCGCTACGGCAACTGCCAGCTCAACGTCGATCCCGAGGCCGTCGAGGGCTGGGGTGAGCGGGTGCAGCTGCGCTGGACCCGCCCCCGGGAGGGGTCCCGCACGGCCCGGCGGGCCGCGACCTTCGGCGACCTCCCCGCCGGGCAGGTCGGGCTGATCGTCGACAGCTACGGCCTGCTCGCGGTGTGCGTGCCCCGGGGGTCGGCGGCCGACCTCCTCGGCCTCGAGGCCGGGGACGAGCTGACCCTCGTGCCCCTCGACGACGACGAGCCCGACCAGCCCGGGGGCGACGGCGACGGCGGCGTCACCACCCCCGTCACCCTCCACCGCCGCAAGCCGTCATGAGACCCGGGACGACCATCGTCATCGCCATCCTGCTCGCGCTGATCCTCGGGGCCTCGGTCCTCCAGCTCGTCTTCCTGGCCCGCTGACCCGGCCGACGGCGAGCCGCCGGCGGCCCGGTCCTGCAAGACTCGCGGCCGCATGAACCTGACGACGCTGATCGAGGGCCACCCGGCCGACCGGCCCGCGCTGGTCAGCGGGGACGCCGTCACGACCTACGGCGAGCTGCGCGACCAGGTGGCCCGGGCCGGGGGCGCGCTGGTCGAGCGGGGCATCGGCCCCGGCGACCGGGTCGCGATCCTCGCCGGCAACACCCCGCGCTTCGTCACCGCCTACCTCGCCGTGCTGGGGACGGGCGCCATCGCCGTGCCGCTCAACCCCGAGAGCCCCGCCGCCGAGCTGCGGCGGGAGCTGGGGCTCGTCGAGGCGAGCCTGGCGCTCGTCGACCCCGCCGGCCCCGCCCCGGCCGTCGTGCCGGAGGGCGCCGTGCCCGCCGCCGTGCCGGTGCCGGACCTCCTGGCGGGCGAGCCGGCGCCGATCGTCGAGCGGTCGCCGGGCGACGTCGCCGTGCTGCTGTTCACCAGCGGCACCGCCGGCGCGCCCCGGCCGGCGATGCTCACCCACCGGAACCTCGCCAGCAACATCGGCCAGGTCCTGGCCAACCCGCGGCGGCCCCGCGACCTCGAGGAGGTCGTGCTCGCCGTGCTGCCGCTGTTCCACGTGTTCGGCCTCAACACGGTGCTGGGCGTCGCCCTGCAGGTCGGAGGCACGGCCGTGCTCGTCGAGCGCTTCGACCCCCGGGCCGCGCTGGAGGCGATCCGGCGCCACGGCATCACGGTCGTCACCGGCGTGCCCACGATGTGGTCGGCGTGGGCGGACCTCGAGGGCGCGCCGGCCGACGCCTTCGCCTCCGTGCGCCTGGCGGTCTCGGGGGCCGCGCCGCTCGACCCGGCCGTCCGGCGCGCCGTCCGCGAGCGCTACGGCCTCGAGGTGGCCGAGGGCTACGGCCTGACCGAGGCGTCGCCGGTGGTGACGACGGGGCTCGGCATCGACGCGCCCGACGGCAGCATCGGCGTGCCGCTGCCCGGCGTGTCGGTGCGGCTGGTCGACAACGCCGGCGAGGACGCCCTGGTCGGCGACCCCGGCGAGATCTGGGTCCGGGGGCCCAACGTCTTCCCCGGCTACTGGCAGGACGAGGAGGCGACCCGGTCCGTGCTCACCGAGGACGGCTGGCTCCGCACCGGCGACGTCGCCGTCGTCGACGACGACGGCCGCCTCTTCCTGGTCGACCGGGTCAAGGACGTCATCGTCGTCTCGGGCTTCAACGTCTACCCGGCCGAGGTCGAGGAGGTCCTGGCCGAGCACCCGGCGGTGGCCGCCGCCGCGGTCGTCGGCGTCCCCCACCCCCACACGGGCGAGGCGGTCAGGGCCCTGGTCGTCCCCGCCGACGGCGCGTCGGTCGACGTCGACGACCTCCTCGACCACGCGGCGCACCACCTCGCCCGCTACAAGTGCCCGTCCACCGTCGAGGTCGTGGACGAGCTGCCCACCACGCTCACGGGCAAGGTGGTGCGCCGCACGCTCCGCTGACCGCCGGCGGTCAGCGGCCGTCAGTCGTTGACCCGCAGCGAGTGGTAGGCGGCGTCCATGCCCTCGTTGAGGTCGGCCCGGTTGTAGGGGATCGAGGCGAAGAACGCCCCGGGGCGCGGGCGCCCGGTGTCGACGAGCACGGTGATGACCTTCTCGCGCGTGGTCTCCAGGCCCTCCGCCTGGAAGGTCAGCTCGTGGTGGATGAAGTAGCCGGGGTGGCCGTCGATGGTGACCTCGCGCTCCTGCACGATCGACGACTCGGCGTCCTCGACGTAGTAGTTCGCGATGAGCGAGTCGGCGAACGCGTGGGTCGCCTCGCGCAGGTCCTCCTCGCCCGAGTACGAGAACTGGCTGGAGAGGTCGCCGATCAGGACGTTGCCGATCCACCGGCCGCCCCACGGCGTGCTCTCCTGCACGACGACGAACTGGCCGGCGGCGCCGGTGATCTCGGACACGTGGCCGCCCGAGGTCTGCCAGTCCTCCCACGGCTCGGGCAGCCGGGTGAAGGTCAGCCCGCCGGAGCTGACGTGCTCGCTGTCGGGCGTCAGCGCGGTGGTCGTCGTGCGCTCGGTCGTGGTCGTCTCCTGCTCGGTCGTCGTGGTCTCGCGCTCGGTCGTGGTCGTGGTGTCCCCGGTGGCGCTGTCGTCGTCGTCGCCGGAGAGCAGCAGGAACCCGCCGACGCCCAGCAGCACGACGATCAGGACGGCGAGCCCGATCACCAGGGGCTGCCGGCGGTCGCCGGGCGGCGCCCCCGGCGGGGGCGGGGGGACGCCGGGACCGCCCGGCCCGGGCGCGCCCGGCGGGGGTGGCGGCTCGCGCTGCGGGACGCCACAGCCGCACGCGGCCGTGACCACGCACGATAGCGAGATCGGGCACGATC
>PKRH01000138.1 GCA_017577565.1 Thermoanaerobacterales bacterium
CTATGGAAATTTTATAAGGTCACGCGCGTCTTGAGAGTGGTTTAAGAACCCCACCCCCCCCCCGTGCGCCCCCGTCCCCCGGCTCGGTTGGGCCGGCACCCCCCCGACAACGGCCCCGGCGAGCGCCAGCAGGACGCAGCGCACGACGAGCCCGGTGAGCGCGGCCCGCACGTCGTCGGGGGCGTCGTCGCCCAGGCGGTCGAGGGCGGAGGGGTCCTCGGCGATGCGCTCGGCGTCGGCCAGCCCGATCTCCTCGACCCGCAGGTCGAGGCGCACGGGCCAGTCGTGGGTGTCGAGCTCGATCGTGCCGAGCGGCGCCAGGTGCACGACCGTCGAGCCGTCGAGCGACGGGCGCAGCGCCAGCGTCGTCTCGAACGGGCCCACCTTGGCCGGGACCCGGCCGAACAGGACGACCGCGACGACGGCGCCGACCAGCGCGAACACGACGAGGCGCACGGCCGGCCAGCGGCGGCGGGCGCGGGCGGCCACGGCGCGCAGCACCCGCCCGGTCCGTCGGGCCCGGCCCGGGCGGGGCGGGGGCGGCGGCTCGGGCACGGGCGGCGCGGGGGCGCGGGCGCCGTCACCGCCGCCGTCGGCGACGGTGGGCTCGCCGGTGCCGGTGGGGGGCCGCTCGTCCACGGCCCGATGGTCGCGGACGGCCCCGCCGGACGACAGCCCGGGATGCCGGGATGTCAGCCGGCGCCGGTCCCGCCCGCCGCCTCGCCGCCGCCCCGGGCCCCGATCCGCTCCTCGACGGCGGCGCCCAGGCGGCGGGCGTCGCGGGCGACGACGTCGGTCACCTGCTTCACCCGGGGGTCGTCACGGACGCGGGCCACGGCCTCCTCGACCTTGGCGCGCCGCTGGTCGGGGGGCGTCGAGGCGAGCCACCACCCCAGCGCCACACCCGCCGCCAGTCCCAGTTTGAACCGCATGGCACCCCGCGTACCCGCCGGTGCCCGCCGCGATGCGGGTAGAACCTCGGCCCATGGCCGTCGACCGCACCTCCCGCCCCGTCCCACCCGAGGCCGTGCTCGACCACGTCGCCGACGGCGACGACATCATCGTCCCCCTGGCCAACGGGGAGCCGGTGAGCGTCGTCGACGCGCTGGAGGCCGGCGCGGCCGAGGGCCGGTTCCGGGGGGTCCGCATCCACCAGATGCACGCGCTCCACGACCGGCCCTACCTGCACGGCACGATGCGGGACCGGCTGCTGCACGTCTCGTACTTCCTGTCGCCGGTCACCCGGCCCGCCTTCCACGAACGGGGCTGCGAGCTCGTGCCCAACCACTTCAGCGAGGTGCCCCGGCTGCTGCGGGAGACGACGAAGTGCTCGCTGGTGGTGGCGGCCGCCGCGCCCATGGACCGCCACGGCTACTTCTCGCTCGGCACCAACTGCGACTACGTCGCGCCGTTCATCGGCCGGGTGCCGTTCTTCCTCGAGGTCAACCACCAGATGCCCCGCACCTTCGGGCGCAACCAGGTGCACGTGAGCCAGGTCGTCGGCTGGACCGAGGTCGACCGCCCCCTCGTCGAGGTGCCGCCGGTCGAGCCGACCGAGGTCGACCACGCCATCGCCCGCCTGGTGGCCGAGCGGGTGCCGGACGGCGCCACCATCCAGGTCGGCATCGGCAGCATCCCCAACGCCCTGCTCGTCGCCCTGCGCGACCACCGCGACCTCGGCGTGCACACCGAGCTGCTCTCCGACGGGCTCATCGACCTCGTCGACCGGGGCGTCGTCACCGGCACCCGCAAGCGGCTGCGCACCGGCAAGATCGTGACGACGTTCTGCCTCGGCACCCGGAAGCTCTACGACTTCCTCGACCAGAACCCGGCGGTCGAGATGCTCCCCGTCGACCACGTCAACGACCCCCGGGTCATCGGCCAGGAGCCGTGCTTCGTGTCGATCAACGCGACGACCGAGATCGACCTCATCGGCCAGTGCGCGTCCGAGACGGTGGCCGGCCGCTACTGGTCCTCGAGCGGCGGCCAGGCCGACTTCGCCCGGGGCGCCATGTACTCCGAGCACGGGCGGGGCTTCATCGTGCTGCACTCGACCGCGGCGGGCGGCGAGGTGTCGCGCATCCGGGCGACGCTCACGCCCGGCTCGGTCGTCACCACCATCAAGAACACCGTCGACCACGTGGTCACCGAGTACGGCGTCGCCGAGATGCGGGGGCGGTCGATCTCGGAGCGGGCCCGGGCCCTCATCTCGATCGCCCACCCCCGCTTCCGGGACGAGCTGACCGCCGAGGCCAAGGCGCTCGGCTACATCTGAGCCGCGTACCCGGGGTTGGCGACCGCCAGCTTGTCGGCCACGGTGGCCGCCACGGCGGCGACGACCTCGTCCCAGCGGTCGTCGAGGTCGCCGGACCGGACGGCGGCGGCCAGCTCGGCCTCGTCGGCGACGCCGAGGGCGGCCAGGCGCTCGGCCAGCGCCCGGGCCGGGCCGTCGCCGGCGGCCAGCTCGCGCTCGACGATCGCCAGGGCCCGGGCAGCCACCCGGGCGTGGAACCGCACCCGGCCCTCGGTGGCCGCCATGACGTCGCCCTCCAGGAACTCCCGCACCGCCTCGACGAGCTGGCCGGCCGTCGGCGCGTCGTGCGGGGCGCCGGCCCGGGGCCCCGCAACCGGCGGCTCGGGCGCGACGACCGGCGGCAGCGCCGCGGCCCCGCCCGGCAGCAGCAGGAGCAGGTCGTGCTCGACCTCGCACACCCGCCGGCCGATCGCGGCCAGCTCGACCGAGCGCACGACGCCCTGGAGGTGGGTCGCCGCCTGGAGCATGCAGATGATCCCCCACTTGAGCGTGCCCAGCACCTCCCACCAGTGCAGGGCGTCGCGGTCGACGGTCCGCCCGGCCGTGGCCTCGTAGGCGCCGACCAGCTCGTCGACCGTGCCGAACCCGCCGACCCGGGGCGCGGCGCCGAACCGCCAGGCCCGGACGCACAGCCAGCCGAGGTCCTCCAGCGGGTCGCCGAGGTGGGCCAGCTCCCAGTCGAGGACGGCCCGCAGCCCGTCGGGGCCGACGACGAGGTTGCCGTTGCGGAAGTCGCCGTGCACGACGGTCTCGGCGGTCGGCGGCGGGCGGTGGCGCTCGAGCCAGCGGAAGCCGAGCTCGAGGGCGGGGTGGGGGTCGCCGAGCCCGTCGAGCGTCCGCCGCAGCTGGTCGAGCTGGTCGCCGCCGGCGAGGCCCGGCACCGAGGCCGGGGGGATGGCGTGGATGCGGGCCAGGGCATCGCCGCACTGGGCCGCCAGCTTCGGGCGGGCGGCGGCGAAGTCGTCGTCGCGCAGGATCCGGCGGGGGATCGTCTCGCCCTCGACCCGCTCGACGACCAGCCAGTCGCCGCCCAGGGCCCCGGCGCCGGCTGGCGTCCCGTCGGCGCAGCTCGCCACCACGGCCGGCACCGGCACGCCGCGCTCGGCCGCCGCCCGCAGCAGCACGGCCTCGGTGGCCATCGCCGCCGAGCGGGCGCTGCCCGGCCGCTCCCGCTGCAGGATCAGCGGCCGGCCGTCGGCCTCGAAGCTCCAGGTCTCGCGGGACGCGCCGCCGGAGAGCCGGCGCAGCCCGGTGACCTCGCCGGCCCCCAGCACCTCGGCCAGCGCGGCGGCCAGCGCCGCCTCGCGGTCCTCGGTCATTCGATGGGCACCAGCGGACGGCCGTCGTCGTCGAGCTGGTGCAGGTACTCGCTGATGCCGTAGCCGGTGCGGCCCTCGTAGGTCCACCGGGCCAGGCCCTCGTTGACGATCGTGCGGCGCTCGCCGGTGCGGTGGGGCACGCCGTAGACCCGCAGGATGTCGCCCCGCAGCTCGTGGACGCGGCCCGTCTTGTCGGTGGCCGTGACGTGGCTCACCCGGTGGGTCAGCCCGTCGCCGGCCAGCTCGGTGCGGACGTCCCAGCGCCGGATCGAGGCCGCCTCGCCGTCGCGCCACACCCAGCCCCGGTGCAGGTCGCCCGCCGGCGTGCCGATGCGGATGCCGCCGAAGTGCGTGCCGACGTCGTCGGGGCCGGGGATGTTGATCGAGAACCAGCGCCACATCTGCGGGCCGCCCCAACGGCGGGGGCCCCACGACTTGTCCCGGTTGCCCCGGGCGGTGGCGGCGGACAGCGCCCAGGTGTCGCCGTCGAGCGCGATCGTGCCCTCCCAGGTGCCGGCCTGCTCGAGGTGGCCCTTGCCGACCGTGCTGGCCGTCGCCGCCGCGGTGTCGTCGCTGCGGCGCTCCCGGCCCGTCCCGTCGGTGCCGATGGCCGGGGTGAGCGAGCGGAACGTGAGGTCGACGGCCAGCCGCCCGGTCCGCCCGCTGCCGGGCGTCGTGTCGCCGGTGAGGTCGAGCACCTCGCAGTCGGCGTCCGCGGTGATGCGCCAGGTCCGCATGGGCTCGACGCGCTCGTAGCGGACGCCGCCGACGTCGAGGTCGCTGTCGGTCATCTCGTGCTGCTCGCGCACGCCCCGGACGTTGGCGATGCGGTCGCCCGGCAGCCACACCGACAGGCCGACGTCCATCGTGCCCTCGTTGGGCCGCACGCCGATGCGGGTGAACAGCCCGGCGTCGACCGCCGGGTCGTAGGCGTTGAAGTAGTACGACTCGCTCCAGGCCGAGTCGCTCTCGACCGGGTGGGCGAAGTCGTGGCTGGCGTCGAGGATCGGCACGGTCCCCTCCTTGGCTCTCCCCGGCTTTCTAGCGCCGCCGGCGACCCGGCGCCGCCCCGTCGCCCGCGCCCCGGACGTCGGGGCCCGTCACCTACGATGCCGAGGTGAACGGTTTCCTGTGGCTCGGTGTCGTGTGCACCCTGCTGCTGGTCGCCGCGATCGTGTTCGACGGCCTCACCGACGTCGTCGACGCGCTCGACGTGGGCTCCGGGTGGCTGTCGCTCCCGGTGGTCGCCGCGTTCCTGGGGGCCTTCGGGTTCGGCACCGGCGCGTTCTGGGGGTCGCTGGGCACGCCCGCCCTGCTCCCGGGGCTCGCGGCCGGCGTCGCGTTGGGCTGGGGCGCCGTGCGGCTCACCCGGGCGGCCATGCACGTGCCGCCCGACGCCGTCGAGCGGTCCGCCGACATGGTCGGCTCGCTGGGGCGCGTCGTCACGCCACCCGCCGTGGGGCGCTACGGCGAGGTGATCCTCGACCGCCCGACCGGTCCGGTGAAGGTCGCCTGCACGTCGGCGACGCCGCTACCGGTCGGCACCGAGGTGGTGGTCGTCGACGTCGCGTCGCCGACGCTCGTCACCGTCGCGCCGTTCGACGACCTCGACGCCCACGCGCTCGACGCCTGAGGCGCCGAGCGGTCACGTCCGTCTCCGAGGGGAGCTGTGTTGGAACCATCGCCAGTCGTCGTCGCCGTGCTCGGGGGCCTCGCCCTGGTCGCGCTGATCGTCGTCTTCGTCATCAGCCGCATCCGGGTCGCGGGCCCCAACGAGGCGTTCATCATCACCGGCCGCAAGGGCAAGGCCGGCGCCAACGACACCTCCGGCCAGAAGGTCGTCATGGGCGCCAGCGTCTTCGTCGTGCCCTTCGTCCAGAGGCTCAACGTCATCGACCTGACCAGCCGCCAGATCGGCGTGTCGGTGCCCGCCGCGGTGTCGTCCAACGGCATCCGCTGCTCGCTCGAGGGCGTCGCGGTCGTCAAGGTCGGCGGCAGCGAGGAGCTCATCCGGGCCGCCGCCCAGCGCTTCCTCGGCCAGCAGGACGAGATCGACGTCTTCACCCGTGAGGTGCTGGCCGGCTCGCTCCGGGCCATCGTCGGGCGGCTGACCGTCGAGGAGATCATCCGCGACCGGGCCGCCTTCGCCGCCGCCGTGGCCGAGGAGGCCGAGAACAGCCTGACCGGCCAGGGCCTCGTGCTCGACACCTTCCAGCTGCAGGACATCCAGGCCGAGGGCAACTACCTCGCCGACCTCGGCCGGCCCGAGGCCGCCCGGGCCGAGATGGAGGCGGCCATCGCCGAGGCCAACGCCCGCCGCGAGGCCGAGCAGGCCCGCATCCGGGCCGAGGAGGAGATCGCGATCGCCAGCCGCGACCTCGCCCTCAAGCAGGCCGAGATCAAGGCGCAGACCGACGCCGCCGCCGCCGAGGCGGCCGCCGCCGGCCCGCTGGCGCAGGCGGCCAAGGACCAGGAGGTCCTCGCCGCCCAGGAGCTGGTGGCCGCCCGCCGGGCCGAGCTGACCGAGCGCGAGCTCGACACCTCGGTGCGCAAGCCGGCCGACGCCCGCCGGTACGCGATCGAGCAGGAGGCCGCGGCCGAGAAGGCCCGCGAGATCGCCATCGCCGAGGCCCAGGCCGAGAAGGCGCGGCTCGAGGGCGCGGCCGAGCGCGAGCGCCGCACCGCCCTGGCCGAGGCGGTCAAGGCCGAGGGCATGGCCGAGGCGGCCGCCATCGCCGCCCGCGGCGAGGCCGAGGCCGAGGCCATGCGCAAGCGGGCCGAGGCCTACAAGCACTACGGCCAGGCGGCCGTCGTCGACATCCTGGCGGGCACGCTGCCCAAGGTCGTCGCCGAGGCGGCGAGCCCCATGAGCCGGATCGACAAGATGACGGTCATCTCGACCGACGGCGCCGGCCAGGCCGTCCGCAACGTCGCGTCGACCGCCGCCCAGGCCAACGAGATGCTGAAGGCGCTGTTCGGCATCGACCTGACCCAGCTCGTCGCCGGGCTCACCGGCGCCGCCGGCAACGGCGACGGCGGGGCGCCGCCGGCCGTCGAGGCCGGCGCCACCGACGGCGGCTCGCCCGCCTGACCGCCGCCCGGGCGGGGCCGCGGCCGCGCGGCCCCGCCCGTCGCGTCAGCCGGCGGCGAGGTCGCGCAGCAGGGCGCGGGTGCGCTGCCGCGAGGCCCGGCGGTCGTCGCCCACCGGGAAGGGCGCGGCCCACAGCTCGGTCGCACCGGCGGCGAAGAGCGCCCGGACGGCGTCGGCGACCGCGTCCTCGTCGCCGACCAGCGCCACCTCGGCCGGGGACGAGGCGCCGCCCGCCGCCAGCACCCGCTGGTAGTTGGGCAGCGTGCCGTAGACGGCGAAGGCCCGGGCGGCGGCCTCGCGGCCGGCGTCGACGTCGTCGGTGACCGCCACCGGCAGCCCCACGACGACCCGGGGCTCGGGGCGCCCGGCGGCGGCGGCCGCCTCGCGGATCGTCGGGGCGATGCGCTCCTCGACCGCCCGGGCGTTGGCCATCCAGGTGACCGTGCCGTCGGCCAGCTCGCCGGCGGCCGCCAGGGACCGGGGCGCCAGGGCGGCGACGACCAGCCCGTAGGTGCGGGGCAGGCCACCGAGGTCGTCGTTGGCCACGTACTCCTCGCCCGAGAAGGCGACGCGGCCCTCGCGGCGGAGGGTGTCGAGCACGGTCAGGTACTCGCGCAGGTGGCGGGCGTTCGTGCCGTACGAGAGGCCGAAGACGCCCTCGACGATCGGGCGGTGGGACACGCCGACGCCGAGGGTGAACCGGGACGGCTCGGCCAGGGTGGCGGCGACGGTGGCCGCGGTCCGGGCCATGACCAGCGGGTGGCGGGGGTAGGTGGGCACGACCGAGGTGCCGAGGGCGATGCGGCGGGTGGCCCGGCCGACGAGCGGCAGGATCACGAGGGGGTCGAGCGCGCCCCCGCCGCCGGGGAACCAGAGGCCGGCGAAGCCGTCCTCCTCGGCGGCCACGGCCGAGTCGACGATCCGGTCGACGTCGGTGCCGCCGGCCGTCAGTGCGATGCGCATGCTCATGGCGGCGACGCTAGGCGCCGAGGCCTCGACGTTGTGACCTTCGACCCTGGCGACCGCGCGGCGCCGCCGCCAGGCTCGACCAGGTGGCCACGACCTCGACAGACAGCCGCCCCGCCGCCGCCCGACCCGCCGCGCCGCCCAGGGCCCGCCCGGCCTGGCGGGCGGTCGCGCTCCCCGACGAGCACGGCGGTTGGGGCC
>PKRH01000013.1 GCA_017577565.1 Thermoanaerobacterales bacterium
GACCCGGTCACCGGCGAGGACCTGCCGCCCGGCGAGGTCGGCACGGTCTACCTGCGGGCGCCCGAGGGGGCCCGGTTCGCCTACCACGGCGACCCGGACAAGACGGCCCGCACCTACAAGGGCGACCACTTCACCATGGGCGACGTCGGCTACCTCGACGAGGACGGCTACCTCTTCCTCACCGACCGCAGCGCCGACCTCATCATCTCCGGGGGCGTCAACGTCTACCCGGCCGAGGTCGAGGGCGAGCTGCTCGACCACCCCGCGGTGGGCGACGCCGCGGTCATCGGCGTGCCCGACCCCGAGTGGGGCGAGGTGGTCGTGGCCGTCGTCGAGCCGCAGGCGGGGGTCGAGCCGTCCGACGACCTGGCGCAGGAGCTGATCGAGCACTGCCGGGCCCGCCTGGCCCACTTCAAGTGCCCGCGCCGGGTGGACTTCGTCGACCAGCTGCCCCGGACCGACGCCGGCAAGCTGCTCCGGCGCCGCCTGCGGGACGAGTACCGGGCGCAGACCGCCGGGCGGTGAGCGTCAGGCCCGCGGCCGGGGTGACATGTGACGAGGGCGGCCTCTGGCAGGGCCGACGCGGGTCGGGTTTTCGCCGGCCGCGTCGTGGGGTACGCGTAGAGCGCCCCCATGACGACACTGCAGACGGACGCGCGCGCCATCGATCGCACCGATCGTCCCGAGCCGGGCGGCGCCCCGCCGGTGTCCCGCACCCACCGGTCCGAGGCGCTTGACCGGCTGCGGGGCGTGGCCCTCGTGGCCATGCTGGTCCACCACCTCATCGACTGGATGACCGGGGACGCCCGCACGATCCTGCCCGGCTGGGAGCGCTTCGCGGTCACCGACGCGGCCGCGGTCGCCTTCTTCGTGGCCGCCGGCGGCTCGATGGCCCTGTTCGTCGCCAGCCGCCGGGCCCGGGGCCTGCCCCGCTGGCGCATCGCCGCCCAGGTGCTGCGCCGCTACGGGATGCTCGTCCCCATCGGCGTCACCCTCGGCTGGGCGCTGTGGCGCGATCCCCGCATGTTCGGCGTGCTCGAGGTGCTCGGCACCGCCGTCGTCGCCGCGGCCGCCGTCAGCGCGGTCGTGCCCCGGAGGCTGACACCGCTCGCCGCCGCCGGCGCGCTCTGGGCCGGCATGTGGCTCGAGCGCGCGCTGGAGGGCGACCCCTCCTGGCTCGCCGACGAGGTCCTGGCCGGCAAGTTCCCCCTCGTGACCTACCTGGGGTTCGTGCTCGTCGGCGTCGCCGCCGTCCGCACCGGCTGGTACCGGGACCGGCGGCTGGTGCTCGTCGGCGTCGTCGCCGGCACGGTCGCCACACTGGTGCTGCTGGCCGGCGGCACCGAGCCCGCCCGCTACCCGGGCCAGCTCGCCTTCGTCGTGCCCGGCCTGACGATCACCGTCGTCGCCTACGCCCTCGGCCAGCGGTCGTGGGCCCGGCTCCACCTGCTCGACCGGGTCATCCGGCGGGCCGCGGCCCACACGCTCGGCATCTTCGTGGCCCACTACGGCATCTACGCCGCGCTGCGGTGGGCCGGGCTGCTGGGCGAGGTGCCGGCGCCGGTGGCCGTCGCCGTCGCGCTCGTGGTCACGACCGGGATCTGCCTGGTGGCGCCCCGGGTGCCGCAGCTGCCGTGGTCGCTGCGCACCGGCCGCCGGGTGGGGCCCCGGGCCGGCGGCGCCCTAACGTCCCCGGCATGTCCGACGCCCGGCGACCGCACGGCGGCCCCCACGACGAGCGCGAGCTGACCGAACCCGTCGCCCTCTGCCTGCCCGACGGCCGGCTGAACCCCGACGCCGTCGGCTGGTCGCGCACCCCGCTGCACGACTGCCGCCTCCCGGGCCGGTGGGGGCGGCGCAAGCGGTGGGACTTCTGGGGCGTCACCGGTCCCGGCTGCGCGCTCAACATCGTCTGCGCCGACGTCGACTACCTCGGCATCGCGGACGTCTGGTTCCACGACTTCGACACCGGTGCCTCGATGGCCCGGTCGGTGCCGGTCCCGCTGGCCCGGGGCGTCGCCCTGCCCGACGTGGTCGGCGGCGCGCCGATCCGCTTCGCCGCCCGGGGCCTCGAGCTGTCGATGGTCGAGGTGGACGACGGGACCCGGCTGCGGGTCGCCGTCGACGGCCCCGAGCCGTTCGAGGCCGACGTCCTCGTGCGCCGGCCCGAGGGCCACGAGTCGCTCGGCGTCGTCATCCCCTGGGGTGAGCGCCGCTACCAGTACACGAACAAGGACGTCGCCCGCCCGGCCGAGGGCGTCGTCACCTGGGGCGACCGCCGCTACGAGCTGGCCGCCGACGGGCGCTCGTGGGGCTGCCTCGACTTCGGCCGCGGCCGCTGGCCCTACCGCACCCGCTGGAACTGGGGCGCCGGCGCCGGCGTCGTCGAGGGCCCGGACGGGCCGGTCACGGTCGGCGTCCAGGTCGGCGGCAAGTGGACCGACGGCACCGGCATGACCGAGAACGCCCTCTGCGTCGACGGGCGGCTGACGAAGGTGTCCGAGGACCTCGTCTGGACCTACGACACCTCCGACTGGTTGCGCCCCTGGCGGGTCCGCACGCCGCGCTCCGACCAGGTCGACCTCACCTTCACCCCGATCCACGACAAGCGGTCGCGGCTGTCGCTCGGCGTGCTCTCCCAGGCGGTCGACCAGTGCTTCGGCACCTGGAGCGGCACGATCGTGCCGGACGGCGGCGAGCCGCTCGCCGTCGACGGCCTCTTCGGCTGGGCCGAGGAGGCCACCTGGCGCTGGTAGGCACCGACCGGTTGTCGCCCCGGGCCGCGGGTGGTTGGCTGGCGCGGACGTGTCGGCCGACCTCCGGGGGGACGCAGTGCACGACCTCGTCATCCGCAACGGCTTCGTGGTCGACGGCTCCGGTGCGCCGGGCCGGGTCGCGGACGTCGCCGTGGACGGCGACCGCATCACCGCCGTCGGCGAGGTGCCGGACCGCGGCCGTCGCGAGATCGACGCCGACGGCCTGGTCGTGACGCCCGGGTTCGTCGACATCCACACCCACTACGACGGCCAGGCCACCTGGGACCCCGACGTCACGCCGTCGAGCTGGCACGGCGTCACGACCGTCGTCATGGGCAACTGCGGCGTGGGCTTCGCGCCGGTCGAGCCCGACCGCCACGAGTGGCTGGTGCAGCTCATGGAGGGGGTCGAGGACATCCCCGGCACCGCGCTGGCCGAGGGGATCACCTGGCGGTGGGAGACCTTCCCCGAGTACCTCGACGAGCTCGAGCGCATGCCCCGGGTGCTCGACGTCAGCGTGCTCGTGCCGCACGGCGCGGTGCGGGCCTACGTCATGGGGGAGCGGGGCGCCGCCAACGAGCCGGCGACCGAGGACGACATCGCCGCCATGGCCGCCATCGTGCGGGAGGCCCTGGCCGCCGGTGCCGTCGGCCTGTCCACCACCCGCACGATCATCCACCGGGCCAAGGACGGGCGCCTCGCCGCCGGCACGACGGCGACGGTCGAGGAGCTGCTCGGCATCGGCGCCCCGCTCGGCGAGGTCCCCGGCCCCCGGGTGTTCGAGCTGACCAGCGACTGGGTCGACCCCGGCGAGGAGATGGGCTGGATCGAGCAGCTGTCCCGCACGACCGGGTGCCGGGTCACCTTCAGCTGCTCGCAGGACCACATGCGCCCCGACCTGTGGCGCGACCTCGTGGAGCGGGCGGTCCGCGCCAACAAGGCCGGCGCCCACGTCGTCCCCCAGGTCGGGGCCCGGCCGACCAGCATCCTGTTCAGCCTGGAGTCCAGCGCCAACCCGTTCATGCTCCAGCCCGCCTGGGCCGAGCTGGCCGGGCTGCCGCTGCCCGAGCGGGTCGCCCGGCTGCGCACGCCCGAGGTGCGGGCCGCGATCCTCGACACCCCCGTCGAGGACCAGAGCGTCGCCTCGTTCCTGGCCGACGCCTGGGGGCGCATGTTCCCGCTCGGCGACCCGCCCGACTACGAGCCCCCGCCGGAGGCCAGCGTCGCCGCCCGGGCGGCCCGGGAGGGGCGCCGCCCCGAGGAGGTCGCCTACGACCTGCTGCTCGAGGACGAGGGCCGGGCGCTGATCTACATGCCGCTCGACAGCTACGGCGACGGCGACTTCCGGGTGCTGCACGAGCTGCTGTCCCGCGACGACGTCGTCCTCGGCCTGGGCGACGGCGGCGCCCACTGCGGGCTGCTGTGCGACGCCAGCGTCCCCAGCTACGTGCTCACCCACTGGGTCCGCGACCGCAGCCGCGGCGACCGGCTGCCGCTGGAGCACGCGGTCAACCTGCAGACCCGCCGCAACGCCGCCCTGTTCGGCTTCGACGACCGGGGGCTGGTCGCCCCCGGCCACCTGGCCGACCTCAACGTCATCGACCTCGACGACCTGCACGTCCCCGCGCCCCGGATGGTCCAGGACCTCCCGGCCGGCGGCAAGCGGCTGGTCCAGGCGGCCGAGGGCTACGTCGCCACGATCAAGCGGGGCGTCGTCGTGCGGGAGCACGACGAGGCCACCGGCGAGCGGCCGGGCCGGCTGGTGCGGGGCCCGCAGCCCGGGCCGGACGGCCGCGCTCGGTAGCGTCGCCGCCATGGCCCGCCTGCTCATCGTGCACCACACGCCCTCGCCCGCCGTGCACACGATGTTCGAGGCCGTGCGGTCGGGCGCGACCGACCCGCAGATCACCGGCGTCGAGGTCGTCGCCCGCCCGGCGCTGTCGGCCACCGCCGTCGACGTGCTGGAGGCCGACGGCTACGTCCTCGGCACCCCCGCCAACCTCGGCTACATGTCCGGCGCCCTCAAGCACTTCTTCGACACCGTCTACTACCCCTGCCTGGAGGCGACGGTCGGCCGCCCCTACGGCGTGTTCGTGCACGGCAACGACGACACCACCGGTGCGCTGCGGGGCATCGAGAAGATCGTCACCGGCCTGCGCTGGAACCTCGTGCAGAAGCCGGTGTCGGTGGTCGGGGCGCCGTCGAAGGCCGACCGCGACGCCTGCTGGGAGCTGGGCGCCACCGTGGCCGCCGTCCTCATGCCGGACTGAGCGTCAGCACCGGCGGGTGACGACCAGCACCCGGCAGTCGACCCGCGGGGGCGGGCTGAAGGCCCGCCGGGGGATCCTCCGGCCGAGGCCGACCGCGTGGTCCCGGGCCCAGCGGCCGGCCCCGGGGGCCCGTCCCGCGGCCCACCGGCGGGCGGCGGCGTCCTGCAGCACGAGGTCGGCCCGCACCAGGCGCGAGCCGGGGGCCAGCAGGCGCCGCAGCAGCGCGGTCGTGGTCGCGAAGGGCGGGTTGGCCACCACCCGGAACGGCCGGCGGGGCAGGCGCAGGTCGGCGGCGTCGGCGCGCACGACGACGACGTCCTCGCCCGCGAACCGCTCGCGCAGGGCCGCCGCCCGCGCCGGGTGGAGCTCGACCGCGATGACCCGCGCGCCCGCGGCCACCAGCGGGGCGGTCAGGGCGCCGGTGCCGGCGCCGACGTCGACGACGAGCTCGCCGGGCCGGACGTCCGCGTCAGCGACGAGGCGCTCGGCCCACGACGGTGCGAGGCGGTGCCAGCCCCAGGGGCGTCCCCCGGAGGCGGGCACGGCGCACCACCACGAACGTCGCGGCCATGGCCGTGACCGTACGGACGGGCCGCCGCGGCGGCGAGGGAATATCGGGCGGGTGTAGACACGCGGCCATGTCCCCGGCCCGCTCCCGCCTGCTCGTCAACCACCACGTGTCCGTGCTGCCCGAGGAGGCCCGCCCCGGCCCGGCCGTCACCGCGTTCCACCGGCGGCTCCCCGGCTACGCGGTGACGCCGCTGCGCGACCTGCCCGAGCTGGCGGCGGCCACCGGCGTCGGGCGGGTGCTCGTGAAGGACGAGTCGAGCCGCATGGGGCTGCCGGCGTTCAAGATCCTCGGCGCGTCGTGGGCGACCTACCGGGTGCTCTGCGAGCGGCTGGGCGGCGAGCCCGCGTGGGAGACGCTCGACGACCTGGCCGCCGTCGTGGCCGAGCGCCTGGGCCCGCTCCGGCTCGTGACCGCGACCGACGGCAACCACGGCCGGGCGGTGGCCCGCATGGCCCGCCTGCTCGGCCTCGACGCGCTGATCCTCGTGCCCGAGGGCACCGCCGAGGCCCGCATCGAGGGCATCGCCTCGGAGGGTGCCGCCGTCGACGTCGTGCCGGGCACCTACGACGACGCCGTGCGCGTCGCCGCCGAGCTGGCCGGCGAGCGGGACGTCGTCGTCTCCGACACCTCCTGGCCCGGCTACGAGGACCCGCCCCGGTGGGTCGCCGAGGGCTACGCCACGATCTTCGCCGAGGTCGAGGACCAGGCCCCGGCGCCGCCCGACGTCGTCGTCGTGCCGCTCGGCGTCGGCGCCCTCGGGGCGGCGGCCGGCGCCTGCCTGCGGGCGGGCCTGTCGCCCGCCGAGGGCCCGCTGCTCGTCGGCGTCGAGCCGGAGAGCGCGGCCTGCGTCGCCGCCGCCGTCGAGGCCGGGCACGTCGTCGAGGTGCCGGGCCCCCACCGGTCGATCATGGCCGGGCTGAACTGCGGCCTGGCCTCGCTGCTGGCGCTGCCGACCCTGACCGCGACCTTCGGCGCGTTCGTCGCCGTCGACGACGACCGCTGCCGGGCCGCCGTGCGGGCCCTGGCGTCGGCCGGCCTCGACGTCGGCGAGACCGGGGCCGCCGCCCTGGCCGGCCTGACCGCGCTGGTCGAGGACCACCGGGACGAGCTGCCGGTCCCCGGGCGGGCGACCGTGCTGCTGCTCGTCACCGAGGGCGTCACCGACCCGGCCGGCTTCGAGCGGATCGTCGGCCGGCCGCCCCGGCGCTGAGGCTCAGCCCGAGGTGACCGGGGGCGCCGCCGACCAGGGGAAGACGATCCACCGGTCGGTCTCCCGCCACACGTAGTCCGGGGTCACCACCGAGCGGGGCTTGCGGTAGAGCACGGCGGTGCGGGCCTCGGCGACGTGCTGGGCGAGCACCTCGCGGACCAGCCGCAGCGTGTGGCCGGTGTCGGCCACGTCGTCGGCCACCAGCACCCGCAGGCCGCGCACGTCGACGAGGTCGAGGGTGGGCGGCAGCAGGACGGGCACGTCGAGGCGCTCGTCGACGCCGGTGTAGAACTCGACGTTCATCGAGCCGCAGTTCTTCACGCCCAGGGCGTAGGCGAGGGCCCCGGCGACGGTCAGCCCGCCGCGGGCGACGGCGATGACGACGTCGGGCCGGAACCCGTCGTCGACCACGAGCTGGGCCAGGTCGCGGGCGGCCCGGCCGAAGTGGTCCCAGCCGAGCACCTCGCGCTCGGGCGCCAGCGGGGTCGCCGACCAGTCGTCGTCGACGCGGGCGGCGGGGGGCGTCTCCACGGGGTCGTCCATCGCAGGGACTCTCCCACGCCGGGCCCCGAGGCGACCAGGGCGGGTCAGCCGCGCACGGGCGGCGGTGCGTGCTCGAGGTGCGCCAGGCGCCGGGCCCGCAGGCTCATGGCCACCCGCCGCGCCGCCATCTGGGCCCGGCCCCGCCGGCCGGGGGCGACGAGGGCGACGGACCGCGTGGGCCGCACCTCGGTCGCCCACCGGTCCTTGTAGGGGAAGTCGCCGGCCCGCATGTCCACCTCGGTGACGCCGTCCCGCATGTCGTGGACGAGCAGCTCGTGCAGGTGCAGGAGGCCGACCGAGTACGGGCGGAAGTCGGGGTCGTAGCTGCACAGGTCGCCGACCTCGCGGTCGCCGACGCGGTGGTCGACGGTCACGCCGACGATCCGTCCGCCGACCGACAGCGTCGTGACGCGGCCCAAGCCGGACCGGACGAGCGCGGTGACGACGTCGTGCGTGAAGGCGGCCCGGCCGGGCCCGGCGAAGACCCGCGGGCCCTCGCCGGGTCCCCAGCGCCGGGCGAGGAAGTCCTGCATCCGCAGCAGCGCGCCGGGCACGTCGTCGACGGCGGCGGCGAAGGTGACCTCGCCGTGCGCCACCTCCAGCTTGCGGCGCCGGCGGGGCAGGTCCCGCTTGCGGGCCAGCCGGTCCAGCGCCTCGGGGCCGTCGAGGTCGGCGAAGCGGACGATCCGGTTCTCCGCCCGCCGCCCCATGGGCACGCAGACCACGTCGTCGCGGCCCTCGAGCAGCCCGAGCAGCGGGTCGTCCTCGCGCAGCCGCCGCAGGTTGACGGCGGTGTCCTCGTGGTGGACGAGGTGGACGAGGTGGTCGGCGATGGCCGCCGCCACCGGCAGCGGGTCGGGCCCGAGGAGCGGGTCGCCGTAGTCGCCGTGCTCGGTGCCCGCGGACACGAGCAGGGTGAACCCGGCGCGGGCGCCGCCCAGCCGGGTGCGGGCGAAGGGGGCGAGCCCCACGAGCTCGCCGTCGCGCCAGACCGTCACCGCGTAGACGCCACCGCGCGGCTGGAAGTGCTCGTACCACGTCAGCACCCACGCGGGGCTGGCGTAGGCGGTCGCCGTCGGCGAGGCCAGGAGCAGCCGGTGCCACGCGCCTTCGAGGGAGCGGAGCCAGTCGAGGCTCTCGATCGGCACGACCCGCACGCGGTCCGCCGGCCTGTCGACCGCCGGCGCACCGGCGTCCACGCTGTTCGTCATCTCTCCGCCCTGTCTGGCCACGCCCGTTCGGGCCGGTGGCCTCGGGCGAGGCTACGCGCGCTGAGTGGCACTCGCAACGTCGGGCGCGCGACATGCTCGAGACGTCGCACGCTACGCCTCCACGCCCTGGATGCGGGCCGCGGCGGCGCGGTGGCGGGCGAGGACCTCCTCGAGGCCCGGGACCCGCAGCTCGCCGTCCTCGACGACGGGCCGGCCGGCGACGACCGTGTGGTGGGCGGCGACCGGGCCGCAGCGCAGCAGCGCCTCGACGGGGTCGGTGAGCGCGCCCGCGAAGGCCGGGCCCTCCAGCTTCCAGGCCACGAGGTCGGCGGCCGCGCCGGGGGCCAGCACCCCCAGCTCGCCCAGACGGCCGAGGCAGGCCGCCGAGCCCCGGGTCGCCAGCTCGAGCGCGTCGCGGGCGGTGAACGACGTCGGCCCGCCCCGCTGGCGGGCGAGCAGCAGCGCGCCCCGGGCCTCGAGCCACAGCGACGCGCAGTCGGTCGACGAGGAGCCGTCGCACCCCAGGCCGACCGGCACGCCCGCCGCCCGCATCTCGGCGACCGGGGCGATCCCGCCCCCGCCGATCATCATGTTCGAGCTCGGGCAGTGGGCGACCCCGGTGCCCCAGGCGCCGAGGCGGGCGACCTCGGCCTCGTCGGGGTAGATGCAGTGTGCGACCCAGGCCCGGTCCGTGCCCCAGCCGCAGTCCTCGAAGTGCTCGATCGGCCGGCGCCCGTAGCGCTCGAGGCAGTAGCGGTCCTCGTCGGGGTCCTCGGCGAGGTGGGTGTGCAGGCGCACGTCGAGGCGCTCGGCCAGCTCGGCCGTCCGGCGCATGAGGTCGGGCGACACGGTGAACGGCGCGCACGGCGCCAGCGCGACCCGGACCATGGCGCCGGGGGAGGGGTCGTGGTGGGCCGCGACCGCCGCCTCGCTCTCGGCGAGGATCGTGTCCTCGTCCTGCACCACCGAGTCGGGCGGCAGGCCCCCGTCCTTCGCCGACAGCGACATCGACCCCCGGGTGGGGTGGAAGCGCAGGCCGACCTCGCGGGCCGCCGCGATCTCGGCGCCCAGCACGTCGCCCCCGCCGGCCGGGTGCACGTAGAGGTGGTCGCTCGTCGTGGTGCACCCGCCCAGCGCCAGCTCGGCGAGCCCGACCCACGCCGCCAGGTACGACGCCTCCTCGTCGAGCAGCGCCCAGCGGGGGTAGAGCGTCGTCAGCCAGTCGAACAGCGAGGCGCTGGTGGCCGGCCGGAACGACCGGGTCAGGTTCTGGAAGATGTGGTGGTGGGTGTTGACCAGCCCGGGGGTGACGAGGCAGCCGTCGGCCCGCAGCACCCGGGCCGCCGGCGGGGGTGGGTCGGGTGCTGCGCCCACGGCGGTGACGAACCCGTCGCGGCACGCCACCCACCCACCTGACAGCTCACGGCGCTCGTCGTCCATCGTGACCACGAGGTCGGCGCCGGCGACGAGCAGGTCCACGGGCGCAGGTGCGGTCACGTCGGTGGAACCTACCGCCGCCGGGGCCCCCGTGCGGTGCGGGTTCAGGCCGGCTCGGGCGGCCGGTACTGGCTGAGGCGCAGCGTCGCCCCCTGCGGGTCGCGGACCGTCACCATCCGGGTGTAGGTGGTGTCGATCGTCGGGCCGAGCGGCGTGGCGCCGAGCTCGACCGCCCGGGCGAGGGCGGCGTCCGCGTCGGCGACGCCGAAGGTCACGGTCCAGCGGGGCTCGGCGGCCTCGCCCTCGGCGCCGAGGTCCTGCACCAGGGCGACGGCGTCGGCGTAGCGGTCGAGCCCGCCGTCCCCGCCGTCGTGGCCGGCCGCCGGGTCCTGCCCGGCCAGGTGGGCGCCGTAGCCGTCCAGCGCCCAGAACCCGATGGTGGCCCCGTCGTCGCCGAGGTCGAGGGGCACGACCTCCCAGCCGAGCACGGTGCCGTAGAACTCCTCGGCCCGGGACCGGTCGGCGGTGTGCAGCTCGCTGAAGCTCCACGTGCCGGGCTCGTTCACCGCCACGGCCCCGGCCAGGGTGCCGGCCTGCCACAGGCCGAACCGTGCGCCCTCGGGGTCGGCGCACAGCACCACCCGGCCCGACGGCCCGACGTCGGCCGGCGGGTTCAGGACCGCGCCCCCGGCCCGCTCGACGGCCGCCGCGGCGTCGTCGGCCGACGCCACGTGCACGTACTGCGTCCAGCCGTCGGGGACGACCTCGTCGGGCGGCGGCGTGCCCAGCCCGCCGACCGGGCGGCCGTCGAGCAGGGCGTAGGCGTAGGTGGCGGGGGCGCCCTCCGGCGTGCGGACGTCGAAGGTCCACCCGAACAGCCCGCCGTAGAACGCGGTGGTGGCCTCGAAGTCCGGCTGCACCAGGTCGACCCAGCACGGCACGCCGACGGGGTAGCTGGTCCGGTCCGACATGGGGGTCCTCCTCTGCGTCGCTTCCTCGGTGCCACCGTACGGACCGAAACCGGCCACCCCCTGACCGGGTTCAGCCGGCGATGCCGGCCCGCCGCCGGCGCCGGCGCCACCGGCCCCGGGGTGCGGCGTGGCGGGGCCGGGCGGGCTCGGCGTCCGCCTCCTCGTCCTCCTCGTCCTCGAGCGGGCCGGCCGGCGGGCCGAGGCCCGGGCCCAGCATCAGCCGCGTCGGCTCGCCGGGGCCGAGCACGTAGGCGGCCAGGGCGGTGGTGATCGGCACCGACGCCACCAGGCCGATGGAGCCGACCAGCATGCGCACGACCTCGACGGCGACGACCTCGCTGGTGAGCAGCCGCCCGACCGGCTGGTCGCCCTGGGCGAAGAACAGCAGCAGCGGCAGCGAGGCGCCGGCGTAGGCGAGCACCAGCGTGTTGACCGTCGAGGCGACGTGGTCGCGCCCGACCTGCAGCGCCTCCCGGTAGAGCATCCGGGGCGGCAGGCCGGGGTTGGCCCGCCGGAGGGCGTTGACGAGCGACACCTGGCTGACCGTCACGTCGTCGAGCACGCCGAGCGCGCCGACGACGATCCCCGCGACGAGCAGGCCCCGCAGGTCGAGCGCCTCGGCGGTCACCCGCAGGGTCCGGGCCCGGTCGTCGGCCAGGCCGCTGAGCTGCGTGGCGGCGGCCACGCCGAAGGCCAGCGCGCTGGTCAGCGCCAGGCTGAGCAGCGTCCCGGCGAGCGCCACGGTCGTCGCCAGGTTGGGGCCGTGGGCCAGGTAGAGGGCGAGGAAGGCGACGACGACCGTCGCCGCCAGGGCGACCTGCACGGCCGGCTCGTCCCGCAGCAGCGCCGGGACGAGGAAGGCGACCAGCACGGCCACGCTGGCGGCCAGCCCGAGCAGCGCCCGCACCCCCTGCCACCGGCCGAAGGCGACGACCACGACCACGAACGCCCCGGCGAGCCACAGCATCGGCGTCTCCCGCTGGAAGTCGCTGAAGCTGTAGCGGTAGGGGTCGGGGCTGGTGGGGACGTCGAGCAGGACGACCTCGTCGCCCGGGGCCAGCTCGGGCACGTCGAACGCGGTGGCCGGCACCGCGAACTCGACGACCTCGCCCGCGTCGTCGCCGGAGGTCAGCTCCGCGGTCACCAGCCGGCAGTCGTTCGGCGCGTCGATCTCCGGGTCGAGGCACCGGTCGGTCGAGACCTCGACGACCGTGGCGTCGACGTAGGTGTTGGGCAGGTCACCGAGCTCGGGGGCGTCGCCCCGCGGCCAGAAGGCGGCGAGCCCCAGCAGGGCCAGGGCGCCGGCGACGACGACCGCGACGGTCAGCACGACGGGCGAGCGGCGAGGTCTCGCGCTCCGGGACATGCGCCCACCTCCGTGACCGGTGACCAGGACCCGGTTCGGACCCTAGTTGCGCATCCCGCGGCGTGGATCGACCACTCTCCGCGCCCATGGCGCGACACTTTCCCCTGGCGCCGTCACCGTTGGTGCAGCGCTCGCCACGTCTCCGATCGGAGGTCCCGGCCATGGAGCTGCAGCGCAAGGCGGCCGCCGAGTTCCTCGGCACGCTCTGGCTCGTGCTCGGCGGGTGCGGCAGCGCCGTGCTCGCCGCGAACTTCATGCCCGACACCAACCTGGGCATCGGCCTCGTCGGCGTGTCGCTCGCCTTCGGGCTCACGGTGCTGACCGCGGCCTACGCCATGGGCCACATCTCCGGCGGCCACTTCAACCCGGCCGTCACCGTCGGCGTCCTCGTCGCCCGGCGGATCGAGCCGCTCGAGGCGCTCGTCTACGTCGTGTGCCAGGTCGTGGGCGCGATCGCCGGGGCGGCGATCATCGTCGCCATCGCCAGCGGGGTGGACGGGTTCAGCGTGTCCGAGAGCGGGCTGGCCGCCAACGGCTTCGCCGACCACTCACCGGGCGGCTACGACTGGGTCGCCGCCCTGGTGTCCGAGGTCGTGATGACGTTCTTCTTCCTGCTCGTCATCCTCGGCGTCACCGGGCCGGGCGCCCCGGCCGGGTTCGGGCCGCTGGCCATCGGCCTGGCCCTCACGCTGATCCACCTGATCAGCATCCCGGTCACGAACACCTCGGTGAACCCGGCCCGCTCGACCGGCCCGGCGGTGTTCGTCGGCGACTGGGCGACGGAGCAGCTGTGGATGTTCTGGCTGGCGCCGCTCGTCGGCGCCGTGCTGGCCGGGCTGGTCCACACGTACGTGATCGCCGAGCGCCCGGAGACCGTGGAGGGCTACAGCTGACCGGCGCCGGCGGCGTCGACCCAGCGGGCGACCTGGGCCTGCAGCACCCGCAGGCTGACGGTGGCCCCGCCGAGCACGGCGTCGTGGAAGCCCCGGATGTCGAAGGCCTCGCCGAGCCGGCGCCGGGCGTCGTCCCGCAGGCGCAGGATCTCCCGCTGGCCGACCTTGTAGGCGAGCGCCTGGCCGGGCATGCCGATGTAGCGGTCGACCTCGACGACGATCTCGTCCCGGTTGACCGGCGCGTGGGCGGCCATGAAGTCGATGGCCTGCTGGCGGGTCCAGCCCAGCGCGTGGAGCCCGGTGTCGACCACCAGCCGGCAGGCCCGCCAGGCGTCGCTGGCCAGCATGCCGAGGCGGTCGAGGTCGGTCTCGTACAGGCCCATCTCGTCGGCCAGCCGCTCGGTGTAGAGCGCCCAGCCCTCGACGAAGGCGGTGTGGCCCCACGACAGCCGCCGGAAGGCGGGCAGGTCGGTGCGCTCGGCGGCGATGGCGAGCTGCAGGTGGTGCCCGGGGATCGCCTCGTGGAAGGCGATCGACGCCGTCTCGGCCCGCCCCCGGGACGTGGGGTCGTGGAGGTTGACGTGGTACTCGCCGGGGCGGCTGCCGTCCGGCGCCGGCGGCGTGTAGTAGGCGGCGGGGGAGTCGGCCGCCAGGTAGTCGGGCACCGGGATCAGCTCGCACGGCGCCTGGGGCAGGATGCCGAACCAGTCGGGGATCGCCGCGGTGGCGGCGTCGAGGCAGGCCCGGGCGTGGGCCATGATCTCGTCGCCGTCCCGGTAGCGCAGCTCGGGGTCCTCCAGCAGCCGCTCGAACACGACCGCCAGGTCGCCGGTGCCGAACTGGCGCTCGCCGACGGCGGCGAACTCGGCCGGCAGCGACTCGGTCGCCTCCTCCAGCCCGATCCGGTGCAGCTCCTCGGGGGTGAGCGGCAGACCGGTGTGCAGCTCGATCAGGCCCCGGTACAGCTCCTCGCCGTCGTCGAGGTGCAGCAGGCCGGGCCGGTCGTCGGGGCGGGCCCGGGGCAGCAGCTCGTCGCGCAGCACGTCGCGGTAGCGGGCGAAGGCCGGGCGGACGTGCTCGCGCACGGCCGTGGCCAGCTCGTCCCGCCAGGCGTCCAGCCCGTCCCACCCCTCGGGGCCGGCGAGGTTGACGAACGGGTCGCGCTCGATCGGCGAGTCGAGGTAGCCCTCGACCTGGTTGAGGGACCGCTCGATGTTGATCCGGGCCGGCGTGCGGCCGGCGGCCAGCGCCGCCCGGAACCGGTCGGCCGCCTGGTCGAGCATCGTGCCGTAGCGCCGGGTGCGCTCGATCGCCATGCGGGCGTGCTCGGGCTCGGGGGCCCGCAGCTGGCCGGCGGTGATGAGCAGGTCGGCGTGGACGCCGTCGAGCTGGTCCCAGGCCATCTCGGCGAGGCGCAGGTCGATGGCCCGGATGGCGTCGTCGAGCTCGTGGAGCAGCAGGTCGCGGGTGACGGCGTCGGCCTCGTCGAGCCCGTCGAGGGCGGCGGCCCGGTCCCGCAGGTCGACCCAGGTGGCCCGCAGGCGCTCCTCGGCCTCGGCCGACAGGTCGTCGACCCGGTCGTCGTAGCGGTGGTCGCCGATGAAGGTGGCGAACAGCGGGCTGGCCCCGAGCCGGGCCTCCCAGTACTCGTCGGCCAGGGCGCGGACGGCGGTGGTTCCGTCGGTGGGAGCGGTCACGCCCACCATGCTGCCCGACGGCGCCCCGGCCGCCGAGACGTTTGCGGGCCGGTGACCGGCGCCTAGCCGACCACCTTGACCGCCTTGTGGGGGAAGCGGCGGGCGACGTGCTCGGCCGCCGGGGTGCCGGACCGGACGTAGACCGTCTCCTCCCGGCGCTGGAGCGGCCGGACGACCTCGGCCAGGAACCGGCGCCGGTCGTCGAGCCAGGGGCCGATGACCTCCTCGCCGGCCGGGCAGACCGCCATGCAGTAGGCGGCCTTGTAGTCGGCCTTGAACGACAGGCTCTGCCACATCGAGACCGTCTCGGTGTCGCTGACGCGGCGGCGGTAGTCCTCGGCGTCGCGGCTGTCGGCCAGCGCGTGCACCCAGTCGGCGAACCCGGTCATGAACTCCCGGTAGTTGTGCGTGTCGCAGGCCAGGAAGTCGAACTCGCCGTCGTCGTGGATGGCGCCGACCGGGCACACGGCCACGCACAGCTTGCACTCGAGGCAGGGGTTGTACTCGATGGGCGAGTCGTAGGCGCTGACCGTGGCCTGGGTGACCACGGTCCCCAGCACGACGAAGTTGCCGAACCGGGGGTGGATCACGTTGCGGTGGATGCCCATCCGCCCCAGCCCGGCCGCCACCGCCACCCGCTTGTGCGGCACCGAGTGGGCGTGGTCGGGGAACCGCTCCATCTCCTGGGGGAAGCCGGCGGCCGGGTTGGCGGCCCGGACGCCGTGGTCCTGGAGCGACCGGGCGATGCGCCGCGCCACCTGGTCGGCCGCGTCGTAGGCGGTGTGGAACTCGAGGTTGGCGGTGGCCCGGGCCGGGCTGCGGAGGTTGTCGCGGTTGGTCCGCACGACGAAGCCGATCAGCGTGGCGATGCCGGGCATGACCTCGTCGATGTAGGGGCGGTCGCCGGCCAGGTCGGGGTGGTCGATCGGCACGAACCCGACGTCGTCGGCCCCGGCCTCGAGGCACAGCCGGCGGAGCCAGCCGGCGTCGAGCGGCCCGTCGGGCGCCGGCGCCCGCTCCCCGGGCGAGGCGCCGTCGGCCTGCGCGCGGCGGGCCCGCACCCGGCGGACGGTCGGGTGGTCCTCGTAGCGTTCTTTCATAGAACTCACCCTAGTGAGTTCTATGAAAGAACTAAAATGCGAACGTGCAGCGGACCAGCTTCCGGGACGTGAACTGCTCGATCGCCCAGTGCCTCGAGGTGATCGGCGACTGGT
The DNA here is from genome assembly GCA_017577565.1 of Thermoanaerobacterales bacterium. Taxonomy (GTDB): domain Bacteria; phylum Actinomycetota; class Acidimicrobiia; order Acidimicrobiales; family VFJN01; genus ZC4RG19. The sequence goes on from PKRH01000013.1 coordinate 16,140, forward strand.
GGACGATGCTGATCGTCCGGGACGCGCTGTTCGGCGTGTCGCGGTTCGACGACTTCCAGGCCCGCCTCGGGATCTCCCGGAGCGTGCTCAACCAGCGGCTGAACCACCTGGTCCGGCACGGCGTGCTGGAGCGGGTCCCCTACCAGGAGCACCCGCCCCGCTACGACTACCGGCTCACCCCCAAGGGCCGCGACCTGTGGACCGTGGCCACCGCCATGCGGCAGTGGGGCGACCGCTGGGCCGCGCCCGCGGGCCCGCCGGTCGAGACGGTGCACCGCACCTGCGGGCACCGGGCCGAGATCGTCCCCACGTGCTCGGCGTGCGGCGAGCCGGTGGCACCGCAGGACCTCGAGCCGGTGCTCGGCCCCGGCGCCACCGACCCCGACCTCGTGCCCCCGCGCCGAGCGGACCCGGTCGAGGCGCCCGAGACGTGATCTGAGGGCCCGCGCTCAGTCCGTGGACCAGGCGGGGTCGTGGCGGACGCGGTCGGCGATGCGACGGCGGAGCAGCTCGACCCGTGCGATCCGCTCCTCCGGGGTCCCCGGCCAGGACCGGGGTGGTCTCGTCCGGTCCCGACGCGGCGGTGGTCGCTCCCGCAGGCGGTGGTGGAAGGGGCAGGCGGCGCGGCCGTTGTTGGGCCGGCCAGCGTCGCCAGGCGCTCGGCGTGGGTCCGCGTGACGTCGCGCCGGCCGCCAGCGCCGCCGCCGTGGCGGGCATCGACCGCAGCCGCCGGGCCAGGCGCACGGTGGCGTGGGCGTCGGCCATCGAGGTGTTGTCGCTGGCGGCCAGCCAGTTGGCCGTCGAGCGGTAGCCCTCCTCGGCCCACGGGCGGTCGCGGTCGACGGCGGCGACCAGCCGGGCCTCCACGGCCGCCAGCTTCGCCGTCGCCCGGCGTAGCTCGACCAGCAGCTCGGCGGCGTCCCCGCCGTCGAGCTCGGCGGGGTCGAGCGACGCCAGGGCGTCCACCGCGCCGTCCAACGGCTTCAGCTCCGGCGCCGCCACGACCCCGAACATGCGTTCGGGTCTAGAACGCCTGTACGCCCACCTCAAGTGCGAGTTGGCGACGTCCGGGCCCTGGTGCCGCACCGATCGTGCGACCTGTGGTACGAAGCGTCCGGTCAGACGGGCGACCGCGACGGGCGGCGACGGCGAGCGGAGGTGAGGTCAGGCGATGGCATCGACGCGCGACGACCTCGGAGGCCGGCGGGACCGGCACGACCGCGGACGCCACCGGCGTCCACACCCGAGAGCCCTTGGTCGACGACGTCGGGTGGCGTGGGAGGACGTCGCGGACGTCCATCGCCACGGGAGGATGGTGTACCTGCGGACCGTCTCGGGCGAGCTCGTCCCGGTCCTCGGCATGCCCAGCCGCAGGTACCGGCGTGAGCGGTATCGCGGCCCGGGGCGCCTGACCGACCACGTGATCGCCGACCTCCGCAGCCGCATCCCCGCGGGTCGCCACGGCGGATGACCGCGCTCGTCCCGATCGCGGCGCCCGCGCCGGCTCAGCGCCGCTCGTGGCCCCACTCGGTCCGGCCCGGGGCGTGCTCCGGGGGCTCCTCGATCGTCCGCAGCACGTCGGGCGCCCGGCTCGCCTCGCGGTCGAGCACCCGGCGGGGGTGGCGGCCGTCGACGTAGCCGAGGAACGGCGGGTAGATGTTGTAGCCCAGCAGCTCCTGCAGCCGTTCGGGCAGCGTGCGCACGACCTCCGGCGGCACGGCGAGCAGGTGGGTCTCCTGCGGCCGCAGCCACGAGACGACGTACTCGAGCAGCAGCCCGGGGCGGGGCCGGTCGGTCGTGTTGGCGCCGCCGCCGTGCCACAGGCCGCCGACGTAGACGAGCACCGACCCGGCCGGCATGGTGGCGGGCACGGCCTCGTCCTCCTGCGGCCGCCGGTCCTCGGGCCAGCGGTGGCTGCCGGGGATCAGCCGGGTGGCCCCGTTGTCCTCGGTGAAGTCGCACAGCGCCCACATGCTGTTGACGACCACCGGGTCGTGCGGGCGGGGGAGCGGGTAGATGTCCTCGTCCCGGTGCAGGACCTGGGCCGCCTCGCCGGGGCCGATCTGCAGCGCCACCGGGCCCGAGAGCTGGTAGTGCTCGCCGAGGACGTGGTCGAGGGCGGCGGTGAGCAGCGGGTGGACCGCCAGGTCGTCGAAGGCCCGGGTCTTCCCGAACACGGCGTAGACCCGCTGGGTGCGGAAGCCCTCGAAGAAGTTGCGCCCGGTCGGCGTCGTGGCCAGCAGCTCGTCGAGCACCGCCCGGCGCCGGGCGACGTCGTCCGGCGGGAGCACCCCCTCGATCAGCGCGTAGCCGTGCTCGTCGAGCGAGGCGCCGATCTCGTCGGCGGAGGCGTCGGGGCCGAGCCGTACGAGTGCCATGCCGGCACCGTAGCGGCTCGTGGCGGCGGCAGGGCCCGGGCCCAGGGCCTCAGCCGCCGGCGTCGTCGAGGTCGTCGAGGCCGGCGGGCACCGGCACGTCGTCCCGGGCCGGCGGGCGGGTGAGCCGCTCGGCCACCGCCATGCCGAAGGGCCACGAGGCGCTGCGGGTGGCGGTGCCGCAGGCGGCCGTGTGCTGCATCACCTGCACGTCGTCGCCGACGTCGCACATGCGGGCGCACAGCAGCATGAGCGCCGCCGGGGTGGGCGGCAGGGCGAAGACCGTGCGCCGGAAGCCCCGGACGGGCCCGGCGAAGCGCAGCTCGGTGGCGACGACGTCGTGGGCCCGGTAGGCGCTCTGCAGCAGCTCGCGCGCCTCGTCGACCGCACGGCTGATCGCCCGGTGGCCGGCGGCGTCCACCTCCTCGGGCGGGGCGTCGTCGCCGGCCAGGTAGCGCCCGATGTCCTCGACCATCCACCGGAGGGGGCACGTGCCGTCGAACGGGTCGTGGTCGTGCCCGGTGCCCCGGGCCGGTGGGTTCTCGTCGCTCATGGGGAGTTAAGTAATCCTAACAACAGCCGCCATGTCAACCTCTCAGTCGGACCGCGCGGCCCGCCCCCTACGCTCGCCCGGCATGCGCAGCCGTTCGCCCTCGGCGCTCGACGCCGTGCCGCCCCTCGTCCGCCTGTGGCGCTACACGGGCGGCCACCGGCGCACCGTCGTGGGCGCCATCACCTTCAGCGTGCTCAACAAGCTGGCCGACGTGGCGCCCGAGCTGCTCATCGGCGCCGCGGTCGACGTCGTGGTCCGCGAGGGGGACTCGCTGGTCGCCAGCGTCCTCGGCGTCGAGGACCGCTTCCACCAGCTGCTCGCCCTCGCCGTCCTCAACGTCCTCATCTGGGTGGCCGAGTCGGTGACCGACTTCGTCGCCAGCGTGCTGTGGCGCAACCTGGCCCAGACGGTCGAGCACGAGGCCCGGATGGACGCCTACCGGCACATCCAGGAGCTGGAGCTGGCCTGGTTCGAGGACCAGTCGACCGGCGGGCTGCTGTCGATCCTCAACGACGACGTCAACCAGCTCGAGCGCTTCCTCGACGTCGGTGCCGACGAGCTCATCCGCACCGCCGTCAACGTCGTGTTCGTCGGCATCGTGTTCTTCGCCGCCGCCCCGGTGCTCGGCGTCATCGCCTTCGTCCCGATCCCGCTCATCGTCTGGGCCTCGGTGCGCTACCAGCGCCGGCTCGAGCCCCGCTACGCCGCGGTGCGCACGGCCGCCGGCGACCTCGGGGGCCTGCTGGCCAACAACGTGTCCGGCATCGCCACCATCCGGTCGTTCACCGCCGAGGAGCGGGAGGCCGAGCGGGTCGCGGCCGCCAGCGAGGCCTACCGGGAGGCCAACCGCCGGGCCATCGTCCTGTCGTCGGCGTTCATCCCGCTCATCCGCATGGCGATCCTGGCGGCCTTCACGCTGACCCTCGTCGTCGGCGGCCGGGCGGCGCTGGACGGCACGCTCGAGGTCGGCGTCTTCTCGGTGCTCGTCTACATGACCCAGCGCCTGCTGTGGCCGCTCACCCGGCTGGGCGAGACCTTCGACCTCTACCAGCGGGCCATGGCCTCGACCCGGCGCATCCTCGACCTCCTGGCGGTGCAGCCGGCGATCGTCGACGGCCCGGGCGCGCTGCCGTCGCCGGTGCGGGGCGAGGTCCGCTTCGAGGGCGTGCGCTTCGCCTACGGCCCGCCGCCCGGCGACCCCACCCTCGACGGCGCGGACGGTGCCGGCGACCGGCCGGCCGGGCCCCCGGTGCTCGACGGGCTCGACCTCGTCGTGCGGGCCGGCGAGACCCACGCCGTCGTCGGGGCGACCGGTGCCGGCAAGTCGACGCTCGTCAAGCTGCTGCTGCGGCTCTACGACGTCGACGCCGGGCGCATCACGCTCGACGGCGTCGACGTGCGCGACGTGCCGCTCGCCGAGCTGCGCCGGGCCATCGGCTACGTCGGCCAGGACGTCTTCCTGTTCCAGGGGACGATCCGCGAGAACCTCGCCTACGGCCGGCCCGACGCCACCGACGAGGAGCTCGAGCGGGCCGCCCGCCTGGCCGAGGCCCACGAGTTCATCACCGCGCTGCCGGACGGCTACGACACCATGGTCGGGGAGCGGGGCCAGAAGCTGTCCGGCGGCCAGCGCCAGCGCCTGTCCATCGCCCGGGCGATCCTCAAGGACCCGCCCGTGCTGGTGCTCGACGAGGCCACCTCGGCGGTCGACAACGAGACCGAGGCGGCCATCCAGCGCTCGCTCGAGCTGGTCGGCCGCGACCGCACGGTCGTCGTCATCGCCCACCGGCTCTCGACCGTGCGGCACGCCGACCGCATCCACGTGCTGGCCGAGGGGCGGATCGTCGAGTCCGGCACGCACGACGAGCTGGTCGCGGCCCGCGGCCTGTACGCCGCGCTGTGGCGCATCCAGACCGGCGAGGTGCACGCCCTGCCCGAGCGGGCCGAGTCGGCCTGAGCCGTCTGAGCCGGCCGGCGCGCCCGGGGCGTGGCCGTTCCGTCCACGAACGGCGGCGGGGCCCGGCCGCACGGTCGGCCCATGACGACCTCCAACGACGCCACGGCCCTGGACGCCGCCGAGCGCTTCGTCCCGCGAGACGCCCGGCTGCCGGGTCCTCGACGAGCTGGCGCCGGGGCCCGGCGACCCCGGCCGGTGCGCCCCGCCGGGTCCGGGCGCAGGTCAGCGTCCGGCCCAGCCCGGCGGGCGGGGGCGCCTCGCCGTCGGCGGGGCCGTCGTGGACGCCGGGTGCGGACATGTCAGCGCAGGGTGGTCGCGAGGTGCCATGGTAGGGGGGAGGTGGTGCCGGCCGACCCCGGGGTGGTCAGCCTGGCGAGTCGCGCCGTCATTCCGCCGTTCGGCACGCAGATCGCAGACGAACCCTCCCGGACGTTGGTCAGATGTGCGACCATCGGGGCGAGCCATCCGTCGAATCGTCCAGGGGGGTCGAGATGGGTCTCAGCCGGAGCAAGGCGATGCGGGCGGTAGCGGACCGCGAGGTCGTCGACCTGCGCGCGCCGGTGACCGACGGCGACCAGGCGTCCCGACCCCGCAACGGCAGCAACGGCCACGGCGGCCCGGAGGTCGCCGCGGTCGCCGACGACGAGGCCGAGCTCGCCGTCGGCGGCGAGGGCACGAAGGACGGCAAGAAGAAGGACGGCAGGGCGGGCAAGGCGAAGGCGAAGAAGAAGGCGGCGAAGGCCGGGGGCAAGGCGGGCAAGAAGGCGAAGAAGGCCGCCGAGGCGGAGGCGAAGGCGGCGAAGAAGGCCGCCAAGAAGGCGAAGAAGGCGAAGAGGTCGAAGGCAGCGGAGGAGACCGACACGCCCGCCCGCGACGATCTCGCCGCCCGGCTGGCCGCCTACCCGGCCGAGGAGCTGCGCCACGACTTCCTCCTGGCCTGCATCTCCCGGGCCATCGACGACCGCGAGATCGCTCTGCAGAAGCAGAGCCGGGTGTTCTTCCAGATCTCCGGCGCCGGCCACGAGGCCCTCCTGCTCGGCCTCGCTCACGAGCTGCGCCCCGGCTACGACTGGTTCTTCCCCTACTACCGCGACCTCGCCCTGGTGCTCGGCCTCGGCGTCACCCCCGAGGAGGTCCTGCTCCAGGCGGTGGGCTCGGCCGAGGACCCGGCCTCCGGTGGGCGGCAGATGCCGGCCCACTGGGGTGACGCCGCCCGGCACATCGTCACCCAGTCGAGCCCCACCGGCAGCCAGTGCATCCCGGCCGTCGGCTGCGCCGAGGCCGGCCGCTACATCGTGCGCCGGCCCCAGCTCGGGCTGACCGCCCACGGCGACGAGATCACCTACGTCAGCCTGGGCGAGGGCGCCACCTCGGAGGGCGAGTTCTGGGAGAGCCTGAACACCGCCTGCACCGAGCACCTGCCGGTGCTCTACGTCGTGGCCGACAACGGCTTCGCCATCTCGGTCCCGGCCTCCGAGCAGGCCCCCGCGCCCATCAGCGAGCTGGTGCGCGGGTTCGCCGGCCTGCACGTCTGGTCGATCGACGGCACCGACTACCTCACCGTGCGCGAGACCGCGAAGGAGGTGGTCAGCAAGGTCCGGGCCGGCGTCGGCCCCGCGCTCATCCACGCCCGGGTGACCCGCCCCTACTCGCACTCGGCCGCCGACACCCAGAGCAAGTACCGGCTCCCGCAGGAGCTCGAGTGGGAGACGCTGCACGACCCCATCGACAACCTCGAGCGCACGCTCGTCGAGGGCGGGATCATCACCCGGGACGAGGCCCAGGAGATCCGGGCCGAGGCCAAGCGCATCGTGGCCGACGCGGCCAAGAAGGCGCTCGCCGCCGCCCGCCCCGACCCCTCGACCGTCCTCGACCACGTCGTCGCCCTGCCCGACATCCCCGACCCGGGCGAGGCCCCGCCGGCGAAGGAGGGCGACGAGCTGGTGGCCATGGGCGAGGCGATCCGCCGGACCCTGCACGAGGTCATGGCGGCCGACGAGCGGGTGCGGGTGTTCGGCGAGGACGTCGCCGACGCCCGCGAGGCGATCCTCGCCGACGTCGAGGGCAAGGGCGGCGTGTTCGGCACGACCCACGGCCTGCAGCGCAGCTTCGGCCGGGCCCGCTGCTACAACACGCCGCTCGCCGAGGCCAACATCATCGGGCGGGCCGTCGGCCAGGCCATCCGGGGCCTGCGCCCCGCGCCCGAGATCCAGTTCTTCGACTACATCTGGCCCGCCATGCAGCAGATCCGCAGCGAGGCGGCCACGATCCGGTGGCGGTCGAACGGGGCGTTCACCTGCCCGACCGTCATCCGGGTGCCGATCGGCGGCTACCTCCAGGGCGGGGCGATCTGGCACAGCCAGTCGGGCGAGTCGATCTTCACCCACGTCCCCGGCCTGCTGGTCGCGTTCCCGTCCCGGGCCAGCGACGCCGCGGGGCTGCTGCGGGCGGCGTTCCGGTGCGACGACCCGGTGCTGTTCCTCGAGCACAAGCACCTGCTGCGCCAGCCCTACACCCGGGACCCGTTCCCGCCGGCCGACCACGTCATCCCCTTCGGCCGGGGCCGCTACGTCACCCGCGGCACCGACCTGACCATCGTCACGTGGGGGGCGACGGTCGAGCGGTCGCGGCAGGCGGCCGAGCAGCTGGCCCAGGAGGGCGCGTCGGTCGAGATCATCGACCTGCGGACGCTCGTCCCCTGGGACAAGGAGATGGTGGCCGAGTCCGTCGAGCGCACCTCCCGCCTGCTCGTCGTGCACGAGGACGTGCTGCGCTCGGGCTTCGGCGCCGAGATCGTGGCCTGGGCCGCCGACCAGACGTTCTGGGACCTCGACGCCCCGATCGGGCGGGTCGGCGCCAAGGAGTGCCACGTCGCCTACGCACCCGAGCTCGAGCGGGCGATCCTGCCGCAGGCCGAGGACATCGCCGCGGCGGCGCGGCAGCTGCTGGCGGCCTGAGCGGCGACCGGGCGCGCCGACGCCCCGCCGGCCGGGCGGCGGGGCGTCGGCTAGAACGTCGGTGTCCGGGGAACTCGTGGGGGAGGGCTCAGCCCTCGACGATGGACGACACGTCGTCGCGGTCGACCAGCCGGCCGAGGACGCCTGCCATCACGATCACCAGCGCGATCGCTGCCAGCCCGTACCAGAGGATGTCGCTCATGGGTTCTGCACCTCGCTCCTGGCCCGCCAACGGGCGATCTCCGACCCGGCGATCGCCGGGCCACGCTGCTCGTCCGGGGAGGGAGAGGCAGCGTGGGGTGGATCATTACCCGGTCGGGCGGCCGAGTGTGCGTCGGGTGTGCGACAGTTCCATGACGATGCGCGTCCCGCCGAGCGCGGTGTGTGACTGATGTCCCAGGGAGGGCCGGTCCGCCGCCCGTCGCCGCTCGCGGTGCTCCTCGTCTTCCTGGGCGCCTGCCTGGCGCCGGTCGTCATGCTGCTCGTCACCGGGCTCACCGGCGGGCCCCGCACCGACCGGGTGCGGACGGCGGACGGCGGGGGCGGCGACGAGCGGGCCGGCCTCGAGATCGTGCCCGACGGCGAGGCGGAGTCCGCGCCGTCCACCACGACGGCCACGGCGCCGGAGCCGGTCACCCCCACGCCGGCGGAGACGACCGCCGCCCCCACGACGGCGGCCCCGCCGTCGACCGTCGTGCCGACCACGGCCGTGGCGCCCGCGCCACCGCCGCCCCCGGCGCCGACGACGACCACCCGCCCGCCGGCGGCCTCGCCCGCCGACCGGGTGGTCGAGCTGGTCAACGCGGCCCGGGCCGAGGCCGGCTGCGGGCCGCTGGCGACCGACGAGCGGCTGGCCCGGGCCGCCCAGGGCCACGCCGACGACATGGCCGCGCAGGGCTACTGCTCGCACACGTCGCTCGACGGGCGCAGCTTCGCCGACCGGGTGCGCGACGCAGGTCACCCCCGCCCGGGCGGCGAGAACATCGCCCAGGGCCAGCGCAGCGCCGAGGAGGTCCACGAGGCCTGGATGGGCTCACCCGCCCACCGGGACAACATCCTGAACTGCGACTTCACCGCCATCGGCGTGGGCGTGAACACGGGCGCGTGGACCTGGGTCCAGGACTTCGGGTACTGACCGCGGCCGCCCCGGCGGCTCAGGGCAGGGGCAGGGTCCGGCGCTGCTCGTCGAGGACGAAGACCGTCTGGGTCGAGCGCACGTGGGTGGCGCCGTGGAGGCGCTCGAGGATGACGTCGCGCAGCTCCTCGATCGACGAGGCCCGCACCAGGGCCACCATGTCGAAGCCGCCGCTGGTGAAGGCCAGGTACTCGACGCCGGGCAGGTGGAGCAGCTCGTCGCGGGCGGCCCGCCACTCGTTCTGCTCGACGTTGACCAGGATCAGCGCGGCGAGGCCGTAGCCGACCCGGGCCGGGTCGACGACGGCGGTGAAGCCGGTGATGACGCCCTCGCTGCGCAGGCGGTCGAGGCGGGCGTAGGCGGTCGCCCGGCTGACGCCCACGCGGGCGGCGAGCTCGTTGACCGACATGCGCCCGTCCTCGGTGAGGCAGGCGACGATCCGTCGGTCGACGTCGTCGAGGTCGGTGGCCGGCGCCGCGGCCCGACGGCGGGGATGGCTGGACATCATGACCTCTCGTGACGGTCAGGGCAGAGATCCATCCGCACAGTACCCCTCGTCGTGGCGAAGCGTCTGAACTTTTCGGGAAGCGATTGAACACCCTGGCCGCCGGGTGGACGATGCCGGCATGGTGCGCACGGATGCCGACCGGGCGGCCACCTTCGAGCTGCCCGAAGACCACCCCGGGTTCTCCGACCCGGAGTACCGGGCCCGCCGGGCGGCCATCGCCGAGGTCGGGCGCCGCCACCGCCGGGGGGACCCCATCGAGGACGTCGAGTACACCCCGGAGGAGGACGCCGTCTGGCGGACGGTGTCCCACGAGCTGGCCCGCAAGCACGAACGGTACGCCTGCCGCGCCTACCTGGAGGGCGCGGCCGCGGTGACGCTGCCCACCGAGCGGGTGCCGCAGCTGCGGGAGGTCGACGCGACCGTCCACGCGCTCACCGGGTTCCACATCGAGCCCGTGCCCGGCCTCGTCCCGACCCGCGAGTTCTACGGCGCCCTGGCGGACCGGGTGTTCCTCTCGACCCAGTACATCCGCCACCACTCGGTGCCCTTCTACACACCCGAGCCCGACATCGTCCACGAGATCATCGGGCACGCCAACATGCTCGGGAACCCGGTCTTCGCCGACCTCTACGAGGCGGCCGGCGCGGCGTCCCGGCGGGCCGAGACCGACGAGGCGCTCGACTTCTTCTCCCGGGTGTTCTGGTTCACCCTCGAGTTCGGCGTCGTGCGGGAGGACGGCGAGCTCAAGGCCTACGGCGCCGGGCTGCTGTCGTCCTACGGCGAGATCGAGGTGTTCCGCGACGCCGACATCCGGCCCTGGGACATCCGGGCCATGGGCACGCAGGACTACGACATCACCCGCTACCAGCCGATCCTCTTCGCCGCCGAGTCGTTCGACCGGATGGTCGACGACCTCGGTAGCTTCTTCGAGGGCTACGACGACGAGGACCACCGGCGGCGCCTCGCCGCCGCCTGACGGGGCGCCCTTGCGCGCGCCCGGCCGGCGCGAGCAGCCTGGCCGGCCGTGACGGGCCGCGCCCACCACCCCCCGACCGGTCCGTCGACGGTCGACGAGCTGATCGCCGCCAACGCCGCGTTCGCCGCCGCCTTCGACCCGGCCAGCCCCGGCTGCGACCTGTCGTCGCCCCGGCCGACCCGGCGGGCCGCGGTCGTGGCCTGCATGGACGCCCGCCTCGACCTGTTCGCCGCCCTGGGCCTGGCGCTCGGCGAGGTGCACCTCATCCGCAACGCCGGCGGCATCGTCACCGACGACGTCCTGCGGTCGCTCGCGCTGTCGCAGCGCAAGCTCGGCACCCGCGAGGTGCTCGTCGTCCACCACACCGACTGCGGCCTGCACGGCCTCGACGACGAGGCGCTGGCCGACGAGGTCGAGGCCGAGACCGGCGAGCGGCCGCCGTTCGCCTTCGGCGGCTTCGACGACCTCGACGCCTCGGTGCGGGCGTCGGTCGCCCGGGTGCGGGCGGCCACCTACCTGCCCCACCGCGACGTCGTCCGGGGCGCCGTCTACGACGTCAGGACCGGGCGGCTGCGGGAGGTGTGCTGACCGGGCCGGCGCCGGCCAGCGCCCGGGCGACGACCTGGCAGGGGTGGACGACGTCGACCCCGGCGGCGGCGAGGTGCAGCGCGCAGCCGGGGTTGGCCGAGGCGACCACCGGCGCACCGCTGCGGGCGATGGCCGCCAGCTTCCGGTCCCGCACCGCCCCGGCGAGCTCGGGCTCGACCACGGCGTAGGCGCCGCCGGCCCCGCAGCACAGGCCCTCGTCGTCCAGCTCGACGAGGTCGGCGAAGGGCGCCAGCACGACCCGCACCGCCCCGTGGGCCCGCTGGACGTGGCGCAGGTGGCAGGGGTCCTGGACGGCCACCCGGGGGCGGCCCGCCCGGTCCCCCCGGGAGCCCGCCGCGGCGGCCAGGCGGTCGACCCGGTCGGCCAGCCACTCGTGCACGTCGCGGACCCGGGCGGCGAAGGCCGCCGCCTCCGGCGTACCCAGCAGCCGGCCGTAGTCGCGCAGCGCGGCGCCGCACCCGGCCGAGTCGACGAGGATCGGCGCCTCGCCCGGGAGCGCGGCCATCGTCCGGTGGGCGAGGGCCCGGGCGTCGTCCTCCAGACCCGCGTGCAGCGCCAGCGCGCCGCAGCACGCGGCACCGGGGCCGGGGAGGGCGACCCGTCCGCCGGCCGCCTCGACCACCCGCTGCACGTCCCGGTGGACGTCCCGCATCCAGGCGTCCATGACGCAGCCGGTGAACAGCCACACGTCCCGGGTCGGGTCCTCCCCGGTCCCCGAGGGCCGCAGGCGGGGGCGCCGGACGGGCAGGCGGTCGGGCAGGCCCAGCCGCCGGGCGGCGCCGCGGGGCAGCAGCCGCAGCCGCTGGGCCACTGCCAGCAGCGACGAGGCGGCGAGCAGGAGCCGGTGCCGGGGGAGCAGGCCCAGGCCCACCCGCAGCGGCCACGGCGGCGGCGCCGGCCCGGCGGCCAGGGCGGCCCGGGCCGGCTCGATCAGGCGGCCGAAGGGCACGCCCGAGGGGCACGCCGTCTCGCAGCCCCGGCACTGCACGCAGGTGGCCAGCGAGCGGACGAAGGACGGGTCGGCGGGCCGGCCCTCCCACTGCACCTGGCGCATGGCGGCCACCCGGCCCCGGGGCGAGAGGGCCTCCTCGCCCGTCACCCGGTAGGTGGGGCAGTGGGGCAGGCACAGCCCGCAGGACACGCAGGTGGCCAGCTCGTCGTCGTCGACGCCCAGGTGCATCAGCCCCCGCCCTCCGCGGCGGCGAGCCGGGTGCCGGCCAGCGGCGACCGGCCCGGGGCGAGGCGGTTCGTGGGGTCGAAGAGCGCCTTGGTCCGCTCGTGCAGGCGCACGACCGCCGGGTCGACGGCCCGGGGCGGCGGGGGGACCGAGGCGTGGACCACGCCGACGCCCACCTCGGCGACGAACGCGCCGAGGCCGCCGGCGGCGGCGAGCCGGTAGACCTCGGCCGGGCGCACCGACCAGCGGTGGGGCGGCAGGGGTGGCGGGCCCGGCGCGTCGGGCAGCCCGGCCAGGCGGGCCTGGTCCTCGACGTCGGCCGGGTGCCCCTCGAGCAGCGCCCAGGTCGTCGTGCCGTCCCACAGCACGGCCGAGGGCCGGTGCAGGCGGCGCAGCAGGGCGGCCGGGTCGACCTCGCCGGCCACCCAGCGGGACGCGGCCGGCGCCGGGCGGGTGCGCAGCACCACCTCGGCCAGCAGGCCGAGGGTTCCCAGCGAGCCGACCATGAGCCGGCACAGGTCGAAGCCGGAGACGTTCTTCACCGTCGGGCCCCCGGCGGCCACGACCGTGCCGTCGGCCGACACGTAGCGGACCTGCAGCACGGCGTCCCGCACCGGGCCCCAGCCCAGCCGGCGGACGTCGCTGCGCCCGACGGCGAGCACGCCGCCCACGGTGGCGCCCGGGCGGGACGGGAGGGCGACGGCCTGGCCCACCTCGGCCAGCGCCGCGGCCAGCTCGTCGACGGTCGTGCCGGCCCGGACCCGCACGGTCATGTCGGCCGCCTCGACGGCGACGATGCCCGCCGGTGCCCGCACCTCGCGCACCTCGACGTCGGGGTCGAGCGGTCCGCCGACGTCCCACTCGGTGCGGCCGCCGACCGCCACCACCGCGCCGGCCTCCGGCGGGCCCACCTCGGCGGCGAAGGCGGCGACCGGGTCGGTCACACCCAGACCCCCTCGGGCACCGACTGGAGGTCGCCGCAGCGGCTGCCGGCCGGCAGCACCTTGGTCGGGTTGGCCACGCCGTCGGGGTCGAAGGCCTCGCGCAGCCGGGCCTGGGCGTCGAGGTCGACCGGCGAGAACAGCAGCGGCATGAGGTCGCGCTTCTCCAGGCCGATGCCGTGCTCGCCGGAGAGCACGCCGCCCGCCGCGATCGACACCCGCACGATCTCCTCGCCGGCGGCGTGGACCCGGTCCATCACCCCCGGGGTGCGGGCGTCGAAGAGCAGCAGCGGGTGCAGGTTGCCGTCGCCGGCGTGGAAGACGTTCATGACCGCCAGGCCGTGGCGCTCGGCGATGGCGTAGACCTCGCGGAGCACCTCGACCAGCCGGGTCCGGGGCACGACCGTGTCGTGGAGGTAGTAGTTGGGCGCCACCCGGGCCACCGCCCCGAAGGCCGCCTTGCGGCCCTTCCACAGCAGCGCCCGCTCGGCGTCGTCGGCCGCCACCCGCACGGTGCGGGCGCCGTGGGACCGCCCGATCCGGCCCACCCGCTCGACCGCGTCGGCCAGCCCGGCCGGCAGCCCGTCCAGCTCGACGAGCAGCACCGCGGCGGCGTCGGTGGGGTAGCCGGCGTGGGCGAACTCCTCGGCGGCCCGGGTGATGGGCTGGTCCATCATCTCCAGGGCGGCCGGCAGCAGGCCGTCGGCGATGATCCCGCTCACCGTCTCGGCCGCCGCCTCGACGGTCGGGAAGTCGAGCAGCAGCGTCGCCACCGCCGGCGGGTCCGGCGTCAGCCGCACGGCGATGCGGGTGGCGATGCCGAGCGTCCCCTCGCTGCCGACGAACGCGCCCCGCAGGTCGAGCCCGGGCGGCTCGGGGTCGAGGCCGCCGAGCACGGTCACCTCGCCGTCGGGCAGGACGACCTCGACGGCCAGGACGTGGGCGCTGGTGACGCCGTAGGCCAGGCAGTGGGGGCCGCCGGAGTTGTTGGCCACGTTGCCGCCGATCGTGCAGGCCTGCTGGCTGGAGGGGTCGGGCGCGAAGTGCAGGCCGTGGCGCGCCAGCGCCCGGGTGAGGTCGAGGTTGACGACGCCGGGCTGGACCCAGGCGACCCGCTCGTCGACGTCGACCTCCAGGATGCGGTCCATCTTCGTCGTGACGATCACGACCGGGTCGCCGACCGGCACCGCGCCGCCGGCCAGGCCGGTGCCCGAGCCCCGGGCGACGAAGGGGCGCCCGTGGCGGCGGGCGATCCGCACCGCCGCGGCCACCTCGTCGGTGTCGAGCGGGAAGCAGGCGACGGCCGCCGAGCCCCGGAGCACCGACGCGTCCCGCCCGTAGAGGTCGAGCTCGACGGCGCCGGTGCGCACCCGGTCGGGCGCGAGGGCGGCCGCCAGGTCGGCCACCAGGGCCTCGTGCGCCACCGTGGGCTGCGACGCGCTCACGAGGGCAGTCTGCCCCACGGACCGCGTCCGCTCAGCCCGACCGGCGCGAAATCCCCTCGACCGCCGGCGGCGGGCCCCGCTACCCCGGTGCCCATGACGGTCGCCTCCACCCGTCTCCTCGTCCGGCCGGTCGACGATCCCACGTCGCCCGACCTCGACGCGCTCCTGGCCGTGCGCCGCAGCCACGACGCCGAGGCCTGGCCCGGCGACCCGCCGATCCCCCGGGCGGAGCTGGCCGGCGAGCTGTACGACCCCGGCGCGCACCACGCCGTGCGGTCGTGGTTGGCCACGCTGGGCGGCGAGCCGGTCGGCGCCGCCTTCCTCCGGCGGGAGCTCGACGGCGCCAACGACGCCACCGTCCGCCTCGAGGTCCTGGTCGTGCCCACCCACCGGCGCCGGGGCATCGGGCGGCAGCTCGCGGCCGCCGCCCTCCGGGAGGGCGACGGGCGCCCGACCCGCTCGGTCGTCGGCTGGCCCATGGACGAGGCCGGCACGGCGTTCTGCGCCGCGCTCGGCATGACCGCGCGCCAGCGCGACGTCTGCAGCCGGCTACGGGTCGCCGACCTCGACCCCGAGCAGCAGCGGGCCTGGATCGAGGAGGCGCCCGCCCGCCGGGCCGGCTACCGGACGGTCGGCTGGGTCGGGGAGGTGCCCGACGAGTGGCTGGAGCCGCTGGCCCGGGCCTTCGACGCCATGTCGGACGCCCCCCTGGGCGACGTCGAGTGGCGGATCCCGCCGATCGACGGCGCCCGGGTGCGGGAGGACGTCCGGGCCTGGGACGCCCAGGGCTACGACGTCGCGCACACGCTCGCCCTCGCGCCCGACGGGTCGCCGGCGGGCGCGACGGCGCTGGCGGTGTCCCGGCTCCGCCCGGCGATCGGCCGCCAGTCGGACACCGGCGTGCTGCGCGACCACCGCGGCCTCGGCCTCGGCCGGTGGCTCAAGGCCGAGAACCTGCGCCGGGCGCTGGCCCACCAGCCGGCGATGGAGGTCGTCGAGACGTTCAACGCCGGCAGCAACCCGCACATGCTGGCGATCAACGTCGACATGGGCTTCCGCCCGGTGCGGACGTTCGAGACCTGGCAGGCCGACCTGGGCGACGTGCTCGCGGCCCTGGGCGGTCAGCCGGCGGCGAGCAGCCGGTAGTCGGGGTTCAGGATCGCCAGCCGGTCCTTGTGCACGCCGGCCGTGCCGGTGAGCTCGACGCGCGCCCCGGGGCGCACCCCGCCCAGCTCCCGCCGGCCGAGGAACACGGCGAGCAGCGACCCGGTGCCGTCGTCGACGACGCACTCCAGCGTCGGCGCGTCGCGCCGGGGTGCCACCCGCAGCACCTTGACCGTGCCCCGCACCCGCACCCGGTCGCGCCAGCGCACCTCCCCGATGGGGGTGACGCCGGCCGTGTCGTCGCGGGGTGGCCGGTCGGGCCGCCGGGCGGCCGTGGTCAGCCGCCCCCGGCGGGGCGGGGGCGGCAGGTGGCGGGCCTCGTCGGCCACCCAGGCGTCGAAGTGGAACGGCACCGAGGTGACGTTGGCGTGCGGCAGGCGCGACACCTCGGCGGCGATGTCGTCGGCCGTCCGGTCGTGGAGGATGCGCCGCCACAGGCCGTTGTACTTGCGGTCGGGCAGCAGGACCGACACCTCGGTCTCGCCGTCCGACAGCTCGTGGGCCACGAGCTCGACCGCCGCCCGGGTCAGGCGCCGGTCGGGGCAGGCGACGAGGTCGAGCGGCACCCGGGCCAGGCCCAGGCGCCGCCAGTCGGCCGCCAGGCGCTCGGCGGCCGCGTCGTCGACGACGAAGTGCACCGCCCGCAGGTCGTCGGGGGTGAGGGTGCGGGCGTACTGGATGGCCCGGGCGGCCGCCATGTCGAGCCGGTCGACCATGACCAGCACGACGTGGCGCCGCAGGATCGGCGCGCCGACCGCCGCCGGCACGTCGGTCTCCAGCGCCGCCCGCTCCCGCTCGTACTGCCGGTTGAGCCGCAGCAGCACGACGACCGCGGCCGGCATGACCGGCAGGACCACCCAGGCGTCGTCGAAGCGGGTGGCGAGGACGATGAGCACGATCGACGCCGACAGCACGGCGCCGACGCCGTTGGCGGCCACGCCCCGCACCCAGCCCCGGGCGCGCCGGCGCAGGTGGTGGCGGGTCATGCCGGCCTGCGACAGCGTGAAGCCGGTGAACACCGCGATGGCGTAGACGGGGATCAGCCGGGTGACGGCCGCGCCGCTGAGCACGACCAGCACGGCGGCGGCGCCGGCCAGGGTGAGGATGCCGTTGGAGAACACCAGCCGGTGGCCCCGCTTGGTGAGCTGGCGGGGGAGGAAGCTGTCGCCCGCCTGCAGGCTGGCCAGCCGGGGGAAGTCGGCGAAGCCGGTGTTCGCCGCCAGCACGAGGATGAGCATGGTGGCGAGGTTGAGGACGTCCGAGAGGACCGCACCGACGGGACCGTCGCCGTAGACGGCCTCGCCGATCTGGGCCAGGACGGTGGGCGTGCCGTCCTCGTAGGGGCCGACCCGGACCTTCGAGGCCAGGAACGACAGCCCGAGGAACATGACCCCGAGGCCGGTGCCCATGACGACCAGCGTCTGGCGGGCGTTGCGCCACTCCGGCCTGCGGAAGGCGGGCACGCCGTTGGAGATCGCCTCGACGCCGGTCACCGCCGAGCCGCCGGACGCGAACGCCTTCATCACGACGAAGGCCGATGCGCCGGCCAGCAGCCCACCGCCCTCCTCGCCCCAGGGCACCATGCCGTCGAGCTCGACGCCCACCTCCGGCAGGTCGCCGGCCAGGTAGCGGGCCAGCCCGAGGCCGAGCAGCGCGGCCATGTTGGCCATGAAGAAGTAGGTGGGCGCGGCGAAGATGCGGCCCGACTCCCGCACGCCCCGCAGGTTCCCGTAGGCGATGAGGGCGACGAAGGCCAGCGACAGCGGCACCCGCCAGGGGGCGAGGGCCGGGACCGTCGAGGTCAGCGCCGCGCTGCCGGCCGACACCGACACCGCCACGGTGAGGACGTAGCCGATCAGCAGCGCGGCCCCGGCCACCTGGGCCGGCACGAGGCCGAAGTTGTCCCGGGTGACCAGGTAGGCGCCGCCGGCCGAGGGGTACTCCTTGATCGTCTCCCGGTAGCTGACGATGAGCAGGGCGAGCACGACGAGGATCGCCCCGGTGATCGGCACGACGAGGGCGAAGGCGCCGACGCCCACCACCGGGACGAGCACGTGCAGGATCTCCTCGGTGGCGTAGGCCGACGACGACAGGTTGTCGCTGGCGAACACGGCCAGGGCGGTCGGCTTGCCGAGGCGCTCGTGCTCGAGCTGGTCGGAGTGCAGGGGCGGGCCGAGCAGCCGGCGCTTCAGCCGGTCGGTGAGCCGGTCGGGCGGCAGGGGGACGGCGGGCTGCGACCGGTCGGGAGCAGGGGGTTCGTAGGACGCCGGGCGCCTGGTCGGGGCGCCGGGCTCGGAGGAGGGGGGTGCCTCCGTCGACACGAGCGCAGCCTACGGCCACGCCCGCCGCCGGGTGCACTCGCCAGCGGTGCGCCCGGCGGCGGGCGGGCTCAGGCCGCGGTCGCCTGGGGCTCGGCCGGCTCCAGCGCCAGCTCGAGCACCTGGGCCACGTCGTCGACCGGGTGGAAGGTCATCTCCCGCCGGACCGCCTCGGGGACGTCCTCGAGGTCGGGCTCGTTGCGCAGCGGCAGGATGACCTCGCGCAGGCCGGCCCGGTGGGCGGCCAGCACCTTCTGCTTCACCCCGCCGATGGGCAGCACCCGGCCCGACAGCGTGACCTCGCCGGTCATCGCCACCGTCGACCGCACGAGCTGGCCCCGCAGCAGGCTGACCAGCGCCGTGGTCATGGTGATGCCGGCCGACGGGCCGTCCTTGGGGATGGCCCCGGCGGGGAAGTGGACGTGGAACCGCTTGCCCTCGAGCTGCGACCGGTCGATGCCGAGCTCCTCGGCCCGGGACCGCACGTACGACAGCGCGATCTGGGCCGACTCCTTCATGACGTCGCCGAGCTGGCCGGTGACGGTCATGCCGGGCTCGCCCGGCATCGAGGTGGCCTCGACGAACAGCACGTCGCCGCCGACGCCCGTGACGGCGAGGCCGGTGGCCACGCCGGGCACGGAGGTGCGGTCGGCCGCCTCGTCGTGGAACCGGCGCCGCTTCAGGTACCGGCGCACGTCCCCGGCGTCGACGACGATCGGCGTCTCGGCGCCCTGGGCCACCTCGGTGGCCACCTTGCGCAGGACCTTGCCGATCTCGCGCTCCAGGTTCCGCACGCCGGCCTCCCGGGTGTAACCGTCGACGATCTCGCCGAACGCCGCGTCGGTGATCTCGACCTCCCCGGGACGCAGGCCGTGCCGCTCCCGCTGCCGCGGGAACAGGTGGTCACGGGCGATGGCGACCTTCTCGTCGTGCGTGTAGCCGTCGAGCCGGATGACCTCCATCCGGTCGAGCAGCGGCGGCGGGATGGCCTCGAGCATGTTGGCCGTGGCCAGGAACAGCACGTCCGACAGGTCGAGCTCGACCTCCAGGTAGTGGTCGCGGAACGTGTGGTTCTGCGCCGGGTCGAGCACCTCGAGCAGCGCCGAGGAGGGGTCGCCCCGCCAGTCGGCGCCCAGCTTGTCGACCTCGTCCAGCAGGACGACCGGGTTCATCGTGCCGGCCTCCTGCAGGGCGCGGACGATCCGCCCCGGCTGGGCGCCCACGTAGGTGCGCCGGTGGCCGCGGATCTCGGCCTCGTCCCGCACGCCGCCCAGGGCGACGCGGGTGAACGAGCGCCCGAGCGCCCGGGCGATCGAGGCCCCGAGCGAGGTCTTGCCGACGCCGGGCGGGCCGGCCAGGGCCAGGATGGTGCCGGGCCGGTGGTCGTCGTCGGGCGGTGCGTCGCCGGACCGCTCGGCCACCAGCTTGCGGACGGCCAGCATCTCGATGATGCGCTCCTTGACCTCGTCGAGGCCGGTGTGGTCGGCGTCCAGCACGGCGCGGGCCCGCTCGATGTCGATGTCGTCGACGGTGCGCTCGCCCCACGGCACCGCGAAGACGGTGTCCAGCCAGTTGCGGATCCACCCGTGCTCCATGTTCTGCTCGGGGGTCCGCTCCAGCCGGTCGATCTCCCGCTCGATCGCGGTGCGGGTGGCCTCGGTGATGGCGTCCGCCTCGACCAGCGCGGCGAGCTTGGCGCGGTACTCGTCGACGAGGCCGTCGTCGTCCTCGCCCAGCTCCTTGCGGATGGCCTCCAGCTGCTGGCGCAGCAGGAACTCCCGCTGGCGGTCCTCGAGGCCCTCGGTGACGTCGTTGCGGATCTTCTGGGTCAGCTGGTGCTCGGCCAGCGCGTCCTTGACCCACTCGAGCACCATGGTGATGCGGCGGGACAGGTCGAGGGTCTCGAGCAGCTGGACCTTGCGCTCGAAGGACAGGTCGGGCCACCAGCCGACGCTGTCGGCCAGCGCCGAGGGGTCGTCGACGCCCCGCAGCACCTCGGTGAGGCGCCGCCCGCCGACGGCCTCGTACAGGGCGCGCAGCGCGGCCCGCAGCTCGGTGGCCTTCTGGCGGATCTCGTCGGTGACCTCGTCGTCCTCGACGATCGAGGCGTGCACCCACAGGCCGCTGGTCTCGCCCACGACGCCGAGCCCCACCTCGGCCCGGGCGGTGGCGCGGATGACGAGGGCGGGCAGCCCGCCCGGGAGCTTGCCCCGGTTCTCGACCCGGGCGACGGTGCCGACGCGCGCGTAGCGCCCGTCGGCCTGGCGGGGCACGAGCAGCAGGGTCTCGCCCGCCTTGGCGGCGGCCTGGGCCGCCGTCCTGGCCTCGTCGGTCTCGAGGGCCAGGGTCACCACCATGCCCGGCAGCACCACGTCGTCGGTGAGAGGCAGGACGGGCAGCGTGAGGGTGTCCAGCTCGGCCATTCAGGCCCTCCTCCAGGGAAAGTAGTTGACGAATGCAATCAACGACGGCGCCGGGCTTGGCATTCCCCACACCGAAAAGTTGAGTGCAGTGGGCTCAAGTCTAGAGGACTAGCGTTGATCCCCGTGCTGAGCGCCCAACCCGCCCCCCTGGAGGACGCCTGCGGCGACGACCCCTCGTTCGTCTGCCGCCGCGTGTTCGACTGGACCGGCAGCGAGGCCTGGGCCGAGGCCGCCGACAAGCTCCTGGCCACCCCGGCCACCGTCCTGCTCATCCTCGCGGTCGCCTTCGTGGCCAGCCGGCTCGTCCGCCGGGCCATCCGTCGCCTCGTCGACCGCATCACCGCCCCCGAGGCGGCCGAGCGGATCCGCAGCATCCGCCGGCGGGCGCCGGTCCCGCTGCTCGACACCGGCTCGCACTCCCTCCGGGCCGCCGCCCGCGCCCAGACCCTCGGGATCGTCCTGCGGTCGCTGGCGTCGACGGTCATCTGGACGATCGCGGCGATGATGGTCCTGGGCGAGCTGGGCATCAACCTCGGGCCGCTCATCGCCGGCGCGGGCATCGCCGGCATCGCCATCGGCTTCGGCGCCCAGACGCTGGTCAAGGACTTCCTCTCGGGCATCTTCATGCTCCTCGAGGACCAGTACGGCGTGGGCGACATCATCGACGTCGGCGTCACCACCGGCACCGTCGAGGCCGTCACCCTGCGCACCACCCGCCTGCGCGACCTCCAGGGGACCGTCTGGTACGTCCCCAACGGCATGATCGAGCGCGTCGCCAACATGTCGCAGCAGTGGGCCCGCGCCCTGGTCGACGTCGACGTCGCGCTCGGCACCGACGTCGACCGGGCGCAGGCGGTCATCGAGCGGGTGGCCGACGAGCTGTGGCGCGACCCGGCCTGGCGGGGCCGGCTCCTCGAGGAGCCCGAGGTGTGGGGGGTCGAGAAGATGGGGCCCGAGTCGATCACCATCCGCCTCGTCGTCAAGACCCGCCCGGCCGAGCAGTTCGCCGTCCGCCGCGAGCTGCGGCGCCGCCTGGCCGACGCGTTCCGCAGGGCGGGCATCACCGCGGTCGAGGCGGCCGGCGACGGCGGCGGGCGGCGCCGACCCCCCCCGGAAGGGCCGGGGCGCGGGGGGAGGGGGGGGGGCGACGCGGACACCGGGGCCGGCCCGGGGGGGGGGGGGGCGGGGGGGGTTCCTTTTACAAAAACTACGCCGCGCACAAAGAGAGG
>PKRH01000139.1 GCA_017577565.1 Thermoanaerobacterales bacterium
GGCGAAGGCCAGGCCGAGGATCTCCGACGACGGCGCCTCGAACTCGGCGAAGACCGACCCGCCGAGGTAGATCTCGACCCCGTCGACCTCGGGCACCATGTCGCGGATCCGGTCGGTGACCTCGATCGCCTCCTCGACCGTGATGTCGGCCGGCAGCTCGACCTCGGCGAAGGCCACCTCGCCGGCGAGCTCCCCCTCGGCGGCGACGTTGAGCACGCCCTCGGGCTCGTAGGGGCTGGTGACCGACAGCCCCTCGATCGACTCGATCTCGTCGAACAGGGCCGTCATCGCCGCCCGCACCTCGGGGTCGTGGACGCCCGCCTCGGCCCGGAACACGACCGAGCCGGTGGCGCCGGCGCCCTTGCCGCCGAAGGCCTCCTCGAGGATCTCGGTGCCCCGGCGGCTCTCGACGTCGGGCAGCTCGAGCTCGGTCCGGGTCTCGGTGCCGAGGGCGCGGACGACCGACCCGGCGGCGATCACGACGAGGGTCCAGGCGATGACGACGACCCAGCGCCGTCGGTGGCACCACGTGCCGAGGCGTGCGAACACGGGGGTCCTCCCAGCGGGAACGAGGTCGGGGGGCGGGCGGAGGGCGCCCGGAGCGGCAGACGACGTTACCCGCGGGCCGGGCCGCGCCGACAGCGGGGCCCTAGGCGCTCTGGTCGCGGGCCATGTCCTCGGCCAGCTCGTCGACGGCGTCGACCCGGCTCTCGATGCCGCCGGCCATGTAGGTGGAGCGGCTCATCAGGTGCGCGGCCACCGGCATGCTGAGGATCTGCAGGGCGCAGGCAAGCAGCAGCGAGGTGCGGTCGTTGGTCGAGTCGAGCGCGATCGCCGCGCCCACCAGGGCGAGCACGAGCCCGACGGTCGAGGCCTTGGTGAGCGCGTGCATGCGGGCCAGCACGTCCGGGAACCGTACGACGCCCACGGCGGCGAGCAGGGTGAAGAGCGTGCCCACGAGGGCGACGGCCTGGCCGACCAGGTCGAGCATCAGCGACCCCGCCCCTCGATGTAGCGGCCGACGACGGCGGTGCTCACGAAGCCGACGAGGCCGACGACGACGGCCACCGGGAGGAAGGCCCCCTCCCCCGTCGCGATCGCCCGCAGGGCCACGGCGCTGACCCCGACCACGAGGAGCCCGTCCAAGCCCACCACGCGGTCGGCCAGCGTCGGGCCGGCCAGGAGCCGGTAGCCGAAGGCCAGCGCGGCGAGGACGAGGGTGACGAACGCGGCGTTGATCACGGCTGGCTCCTCCGCAGCGCCTCCGCCTTCACCTCGGCGACGTCCGCCAGGGCCCTCCGGGTGCCGAAGGCCGCCAGCACCTGGTCGCGCAGGCTCCAGATCGACCGCCGCACCTCCTCGGGGTCGTCGAGGTTGAGCACGTGGACGTACATGACCGTGGGGTGCTGCACGACCTCGATGGCGGTGATGCCCGGCGTCAGCGCGACCAGGCTGGCCACGATGGTCACCACCTCGCTCGAGCAGCCGGCCAGGGGCACCCGGACGACGCCGGTGCGCACGTGGGGGCGGCGGGAGAGGACCTGGCGGGCGAGGACGAGGTTCGACACGACGACGTCGCGCAGCATCCGCAGCACGAGCCGGGCCAGCGGCACCGGACGGACGATCGGCAGGTGGTCGGCGTGCCGGATGTCGGGCAGCACGATCATCAGGCCGATCGCGACCGCGATGCCGCTCAGCACGTTGGCCCAGCTGATCGATCCCCAGGCGAACAGCCAGATGGCGATCAGCACGGCCATGAGGCCGAAGGGACGGTTCCTCACGGCGCCACCGCCGTCAGGTAGGCCGCGGGGTCGAGCAGGTCGACCGCCGCCCGCTGGCTGAGATCGTAGAGGGGCCCGGCGGCCACGCCCATGGCGACGGTGATGGCGATGAGGATCGCCGTGGGCACGACCATGAGCACCGGCCCGCCGAGCCGCCCGCGCTCCGGGAGGACGACCGCCTCCTCGAGCGGCTCGGTCGCCGGGCTCCAGAAGGCCGAGATCCAGATCTTGCTCAGGGAGTACATCGTCAGCAGGCTCACCACGAGGGCCGTGGCCATGACGGCGTAGGAGCCGCTCGCGGCGGTGGCGTCGACGAGGGCGAACTTGGCCACGAAGCCCGAGAACGGCGGCATCCCGATGAGGCTCATCGCCGGCAGGAAGAACAGCACCGCGATGACCGGCGTGGAGCGCACCATGTCGCCGAGGCGTGTGAGGCGGCTGGAGCCGCCCGCGTGCTCGATGAGCCCCCCGGCCAGGAACAGGGCCGTCTTCGACACGATGTGGTGGACCGTGTAGAAGACCGCACCGGCCAGCCCGGCCACCGTGAACAGGCCCAGGCCCATGACCATGTAGCCGATGTGGCTGACGATGTTGAACGAGAGGATGCGCTTGACGTCGCCCTGGGCGATGGCGCCGAGCACGCCGACCACCATCGTCAGCCCGGCGACCCACAGCAGCAGCGTCCCCGGCCGGGTGTCCTCGGGGAACAGCAGCGTCTGCGTGCGGATCATGGCGTAGACGCCCACCTTGGTGAGCAGCCCGGCGAAGATCGCGGTCACCGGGGAGGGCGCCGTCGGGTAGGCGTCGGGCAGCCAGAAGAACAGCGGGAAGATGGCCGCCTTGATGCCGAACACGACGATCATCAGCACGGCCAGCGCGCTGCGCAGGCCGGGCGGCAGCTCGGCGATCTTCCCGGCCAGGTCGGCGAGGTTCATCGTGCCGGTCGAGGCGTAGACGAACGCCAGCAGCGAGATGAACAGCACCGAGGCCAGCAGGCTGATGACGACGTAGGTCATGCCCGAGCGGACCTGGTCGAGCCGACCGCCGAGGGTGATGAGCACGTAGCTGGCGGTCAGCATCATCTCGATCGAGACGAACAGGTTGAACAGGTCGCCGGTGAGGAACGCGGCCGACACGCCGGCGGCCATGACCAGGTAGACCGACTGGAAGCCGACGTGGTTGCGCTCGGCGCCCGGCTGGCCGATGGCGTAGACCAGCACCGCCAGCAGCATCACCGAGGCGACGACCAGCATGATCGCCGAGAACCGGTCGGCCACGAAGGTGATGCCCATCGGGGCCTCCCAGCCGCCGGCCTGCATCGACACCGGGCCGTCGCGGTCGACCTCGACGAGCAGCAGCACCGCGAAGACGACCTGCGTGGTCAGCACCGTCAGCCCGACGACACGCTGGAAGGTCCGGCTGCGGCCGCCGAGGATCGACAGCGCCGCGCCGACCAGCGGCACCAGGACGGGCAGCACCACGAGCGCGCTCACTCGCCCTCCTCCCGCTGTCCCCGGGCACGCTGGGCGGTCTCCAGCTCGACCGAGCTCACGCCCGACCCCGACCAGCGCCCGGACTCGCCCTCGACCTCCAGCGCCTCCAGCGGGTCGGACGGGTCGCGGCCGCCGGCGAGCTCCTTGTCGGGCGCGCCGTGCCGGGCGATGAGGTCGTCCTCGATGTCGTCCTGCACCTCGTCGTCGGCGGTGAGCAGCCAGCTCCGGTAGGCCAGCGCCAGCAGCAGGGCGGTGACGCCGAAGCTGATGACGATGGCGGTCAGCGCGAGCGCCTGGGGCAAGGGGTCGGCGAGCGGCCCGCTGTCGGGGTTGCCGACGAACGGCGCCCACCCGGCGTCACCCGAGCTGACGACCAGGGCGTTGGCCCCGTGGCTCAGGAGGGAGATGCCGATGATGATGCGGCTGAGCTTGCGCTGCAGCACCAGGTAGGTGCCGATGCCGAAGAGGGCGGCCGCGGTGGCGGCGAGCATCACGGTCACGGCGCCGTCACCTCCGCGGGGGACGAGCGCTCGGCCCGCTCGTCCTCGTCGAGCTCGATGGGCGCCATGACGGTGCGGGGGTCGTCGCCGAAGGACTCGAAGACCATGAGCACGAGCCCCAGCACGAGCAGGTAGACACCGATGTCGAAGGCGAGCGCCGAGGTGAGCTTCAGGTGCCCGAGCAGCGGGAGGTCGGCCTCGAGGGAGGCGCTCTCCAGCGCGGTGCCGCCGGCCAGGACCGGGATCGTGGCGGTGACCGCCGAGACGAGCAGGCCGGCGCCCATGACCGTCCAGGGCCGGGCCCGGGAGAGGTTGCGAACGTTGTCGATGCCGCCCGCGACGTAGCGGAGCGCCACCGCGGCGCCGGCGATGATGCCGCCGACGAACCCGCCGCCGGGCTGGTTGTGCCCGGCGAAGAGCAGGTAGAGGGAGCCGACCATCACCGCCGCGAACACCAGACGGACGGCGACGTCGACCACGACCAGGCGCCGGACGGAGCGGCCCGACGCCGGCGACAGCGCCTCGCCGTCGTCGAGGCCGGCGCCGGTGGCCACCCCACCGGGACCCGCTCCCGCGCCCCCGGCCCGCAACGGCGAGCCCGGCTCGGCCGTGGCGGCCGCGCCGCTCGCCCGCTCGCCCCGGCGCCGGGGGCGACGGCCGGCCCGGGCGAGCGCGACCGACCCGATGGCGGCGGAGGCGAGCACGGTGATCTCGCCCATCGTGTCCATGCCGCGGAAGTCGACGAGGATGACGTTGACGACGTTCTTGCCGCCGCCGTCGGGCTCGGCCCGCTCGACCATCTCACCCGAGACCGGCTCGGCGGTGCGGTTGCCGCCGGCGGACAGGGCGACGACGAAGACCATGACGGCCACCGAGAGGGCGGCGACCACCCGCACGCCCCGGATCGTCGTCGTCGCCCGGCTCTCGAAGCGGTCGGGCAGCCGCCGCAGCACCAGCACGAACACGACGGTGGTCAGGGTCTCGATCGCCACCTGGGTGAGCGCCAGGTCGGCACCGCCCTGCACGACGAAGAGGCCCGCCATCGCGTAGCCGGTCGCCCCGAGAAGCAGCGCGGCCGAGAACCGGCGGTGCACGGCGGCGGCGCCGAGCGCGGTGGCGATGAGCGCCAGGCAGACCGCGACGTGGCCGACCGACCGGGCGAAGCTCGGCCACCCCGGCCACCCCTCCCCCAGCACGAGGGCCAGCGTGGTGGCCGACGCGGCCGTGGTGAGGATGACGCCGGCGTACACCGGCAGCGAGCCGCTCTGGACCACGGCGGTGGTGCGGTTGGCCAGCGCGTTGAGGCCCCGCAGCGTCAGCAGGTAGACCTCGCCGCCGCTCGGGACGCGCCGGCCGACGGCCAGCACCGGGCCGACGAGCCGGCGGGCGGCGAAGAGCGCCGCCCCGCCGGCGAGGACGACGGCGGACAGGAGCAGGGGCAGGTTCCAGCCGTGCCAGACCACGAGGTGCGCGTGCTCGGCGTCGGGTGTCAGCGACTCGCCCGCTGCCGTCATGAGCCGGTCGAGCAGGCCGGGGACGACGCCGAAGAGCACGGTCAGCGCGCCCAGGAGCGCCGCGGGCGCCACGAAGGCGGGGCGGGGCGGCGGCACGGGGCGGGCCGGCGTGGCGTCGGCGACGGAGTCGTCGGCCGACCGGCCGAGCAGCCCCCAGACGACGTGCGCCGAGTAGGCGACCGTCAGCACGGAGGCCGCCGCGATCGGGGCGAGGACGAGACCGGCGTGGGCGAAGGACCCCGGCTCGAGCCCGGCGAACGCGTCCTCCTTGGCCACGAACCCGAACATCAGCGGGAACCCGGCCATCGACGCGGCCGACACCACGGCGATGGCGGAGACCGGGCCCCAGCCGGGCCCGGGCCGGCGCAGCAGGCGGATGTCCCGGGTGCCGGCCTGGTGGTCGACGATACCCACGACCATGAACAGCGCGGCCTTGAACAGCGCGTGGGCCAGGACCAGCTCGCTGGCGTCGACGACGGTCTCGGTCGTGCCGAGGCCGAACATCACGACCATGAAGCCCAGCTGGCTGACCGTGCCGTAGGCGAGCACCAGCTTGAGGTCGAACTGGCGCAGCGCCCGCAGGCCGCCGGCGACCATCGTCACCAGGCCGACGGTCACCACGAGCGGACGCCAGAGCCACACGTCGGTGAAGGCCGGGGCCATGCGCCCGACGAGGTAGACGCCGGCCTTCACCATGGTGGCGGAGTGCAGGTAGGCGCTGACCGGCGTGGGGGCCACCATCGCGCCCGGCAGCCAGGAGTGGAACGGGTACTGCGCCGACTTCGAGAACGCGCCGGCCAGCACCAGCACGAGGGCGACGGTCACGACCGTGCCGTCGGGCGACGCGGCCAGGACCTCGCGCAGCGACAGGGTGCCGCCGGCCGCCTGGCCCAGCAGGACGAAGCCGCCGAGCATCGCCAGGCCGCCGGCACCGGTGATCAGCAGCGCCTGGAGGGCGGCGGCCCGGGCCTTGACCGACTCGTGGTCGTTGCCGATGAGCAGGAACGACGTGATCGAGGTCAGCTCCCAGAAGCCGAACAGGACGATCATGTCGTCCGCCAGGACCAGGCCCAGCATCGATCCCGAGAACAGGACGAGCAGGCCGAGGAGCCGGCCGTGGCCGGCGCCCCCGCGGGCCAGGTAGCTGCCCGAGTAGGCGAACACGAGCACCCCGATGCCGGACACGAGGCCCACGAACAGGGCGGCGAACCCGTCGAGGTGGAGGTCGAAGCCCAGGCCGAGCCGGTCGACCCAGCTCACCCGCTCGGTCACCGGCTCGCCGTCGAGCACCCCGCCCAGGCGGACGGCCAGCCACGCGACGGTGGCCGCCGAGGGCAGCGCGGCGAGCGGGACGGCCCAGCGACCGGCACGGCGGCCGGCGGCGAGCAGCGCCAACCCGACCGCCAGGTGGGCGGCGAGCAGGGCGCTCACGGGGCGCCTCCCGGTGATCCGGCGGCGCGGCGCGGCCCGCCGCCCCCGCGGCGTCGTCGTGCGGGTCGGCCGGCGGCGTGCGGGGGCGCCGGCCGGGCGCCGGCCGGCGTGGCGTCAGGGACTGGGGCGCTCAGTCGTCGGGCTCCTGGTCGGGGTCCGATGGGTGGACGGGACGTGCAGGTCACGGCGCCGGGGCGCCGGCGACGGGGGGCGGTCTCAGACTACGACGAGCGCCGGACGGCCCCGGTTGGAGCCGGCCGGTCCCGGCGTCGTCCGCGGTGTGCGTGCCGTGCCCGCCCCCGGCGGCGAGCACGTCGCCGGCCCGCCGCGCCTGCGCTCGCGCCCCCTGCTGCCACGCACGGGCGAACGGCGCAGGAGCCGTCGAGCACGGGGGGGCATGGCGTCGCAGAGGTTAGACGACGCCGGCGCCGTTTCCGCCCACCGAGCGCCGGTCACCGGTGAGACGTCGCTCACCGTGGCTGACGGCGCGCACGACGTCGTCGATGACGGCGCCGGCGACACGTGCGACCTCGGCGCGGTGGGCGGCGAGGACCGGCGCGACGGCGTCGACGTGCTCGGCGGGCAGCCGCAGCCGCGGCCGGCGGGCGAGCACCGTCCCCAGCCGCACCGCGACCCAGCGGGGGTCGTCGTAGGCCAGCGGGCCCGCGACCCGGGCGCGGGCGACGAAGGCCGCCCACCGGGGGCGGTCGGCCGGGTCCAGCGCGTCGGCGGCGTCCGCCGCCCGGCCGACCGCGTCCCGGAACGCCCGCTCGGCGTCGCCGCCGACGAGGGTGCCGTCGAGCAGCAGCTCCCACCCGGCGTGCGCGACCGCACGCGCCGGGCCCCTCGGGATCCCCCGGGCGGTCAGATCGGCCCGCAGCGCCCGGGTGCCGGCGCGGAAGCGGGGGTGGGCGTGGAAGGCGGCGTCCGCGTCGAGGTGGCAGCGGACGCCGGCGGCGAGCGGCCCGTCCAGCCGGTCCCGGACGAGGCGGACGCCGGCCGCCGGCGCGAGGTCGGGCAGCACGGCGCCGAGCACCTCGGCGGGCCCGTCGAGGCCGAGGTCGAGCGCGACGCGGGCGTGCCCGAGGACGTTCACGCCGCCTCCGCCAGCGGGGCGACCTCCTCGACC
>PKRH01000140.1 GCA_017577565.1 Thermoanaerobacterales bacterium
ACGCAGGACAGCACCAGGTTCGCCGTTGCCGGGACGCGAGTCCCGGCCCTCGTTGAGCGATCGGCGACAAGGCGTCGGTGTTCGAGCGGACCTGCGCCCGTTGCCGGGACGCGAGTCCCGGCCCTCGTTGAGCGGCGCCCACGCAGGGCGAGGCGTGGCTGCGGACGCTGGCCCGTTGCCGGGACGCGAGTCCCGGCCCTCGTTGAGCGCCTTCGATGTCGGGCCCGGGCCAGCACGGCCAGCACCTCCGTTGCCGGGACGCGAGTCCCGGCCCTCGTTGAACGGGTGGCCTCACCGGAGTTGCGGCCGCCCGCCCCTCACCGGAAGTCCCGGCTCCGCACGTGCGCCCGGATGGGCAGCGCCTGGATGCGCTCGGCGATGACGTTGGTGACGCCGTCGACCCGTTCGAGGCGGCCCCGGATCAGCAGGGCGGGGGCGGTGCGGACCACCCGGCGGTGGTGGGCCCAGCAGCCCTTGGACACGACGACGTTGATCAGCCCGGTCTCGTCCTCGAGGTTGACGAACGTCGTGCCGCCGGCGGTCGCCGGGCGCTGGCGGTGGGTGACCACGCCGCCGACCACCACCCTCGACCCGTGGGGCCGCTCGACCAGCTTCGCGGCCGGCACGACGCCGAGCTCGTCCAGCGTCTCCCGCAGGAACCGGGTGGGGTGGCCGTCGGGGCTGACGCCCGTGGCCCACAGGTCGGCCCGGGCCTCGTCCATCGGCGCCAGCCCCGGCAGTGTCGGGGCGTCCACCCCGGTGACGATGCCGTCGAGCCGGTCGGCGCCGGTCTGGGCCACCGCCCCCGCCACCCACAGGGCCCGGCGCCGGTCGAGCCCGAAGCAGCCGAACGCCCCGGCGGTCGCCAGCGCCTCGACCTGGGCGGTGGTCAGGCCCGGCACCCGGCGCACCAGGTCCTCGGGGCTGGCGTAGGGGCCGTGGGCGTCGCGCTCGGCGACGATCCGGGCCGCCAGCTCCTCGCCGATGCCCCGCACCGACCCCAGCCCCAGCCGCACGGCCGGGCCGCCCCGCCCCCACGTCTCGGGGGGCGCGCCCTTGGGCGCCGGGCCGGGCAGCGACACGCCCGGCGGCGGGTCCGGCGGCGACGGCGGCGTGCGCCCGCCGGCGCGCACCGGGGGCAGGCCCTCGACCTCCAGCGTGGGCCCGACCCCCGACGCCGCCAGGTCGGGGGTGCGCACCTCGACGCCGTGGCGGCGGGCGTCCTGCACCAGCGTGTGGGGCGAGTAGAACCCCATCGGCTGGGCCTGCAGCAGCGCGGCGCAGAACGCCGCCGGGAAGTACCGCTTCAGCCACGACGACGCGTACACCAGGTAGGCGAAGCTCACCGAGTGGCTCTCGGGGAACCCGTAGCTGGCGAAGGCGGCCAGCTTCTCCCAGATGCGGTCGGCCACCTCGCCCGTGATCCCCCGCTCGGCCATGCCGTCGTAGAGCCGCCGGCGCAGGCGCTCCATGCGCTCGCGGCTGCGCTTGGCCCCCATCGCCTGGCGCAGCTCGTCGGCCTCGGCGGGCGTGAACCCGGCGCAGTCGATGGCGATCTGCATGAGCTGCTCCTGGAACAGCGGCACGCCCAGCGTCTTGGCCAGCGCCGGCTCCATCAGCGGGTGCAGGTAGGTGGGCTCCTCCTGGCCGTTGCGCCGGCGGATGTAGGGGTGCACCGACCCGCCCTGGATCGGCCCGGGCCGGATGAGCGCCACCTCGACCACCAGGTCGTAGAACTCGCGGGGCTTCAGCCGGGGCAGGGTCGCCATCTGCGCCCGGGACTCGACCTGGAACACGCCCACCGAGTCGGCCCGGCACAGCATGTCGTAGACCTCGGGGTCCTGGGGGATGGTGGCCAGGTCGACCTCGATGCCGTGGGCGCCCCGCACCAGGTCGACGCCGTGGTGCAGCGCCTCGAGCATGCCGAGGCCCAGCAGGTCGAACTTCACCAGCCCCACGGCGGCGCAGTCGTCCTTGTCCCACTGCAGCACGGTGCGCAGCGGCACGACCGGGTCGCCCTCGGGCGCGGGGTCGTCGGCCCGGGTGCGGCCGTCCCGCAGCGACGCCGGGCCGGAGAACCGGGCCCACTCGACCGGGCACACCTCGACGATCGGCCGGTCGCAGATGACCATGCCGCCCGAGTGGACCCCCAGGTGCCGGGGCGCCCGCTCGACCTCGCGGGCCAGCGCCAGCACCGGCTCGGGGATGTCGTGCCCGCCGGCCGCCTCCCCCACCGTCGCCCACATGTCCACCTGCTTCGACCAGGCGTCCTGCTGGCCGGGCGAGTAGCCGAGCGCCTTGGCCATGTCCCGCACCGCCGAGCGGGCCCGGTAGGTGATGACGTTGGCGACCTGGGCGGCGTGGCGGCGGCCGTGGCGCCGGTAGACGTACTGGATGACCTCCTCCCGCCGGCCGCTCTCGATGTCGATGTCGATGTCGGGCGGGCCGTCGCGCTCGGGGGACAGGAACCGCTCGAACAGCAGGCCGAGCGCCACGGCGTCGACGTTGGTGATGCCCAGCGCGTAGCAGACCGCCGAGTTGGCGGCGCTCCCCCGCCCCTGGCAGAAGATCCCCGACCGGCGGCAGAACGCCACGATGTCCCAGACGACGAGGAAGTAGCCGGGGTAGCCCAGCGCCTCGATGACCGCCAGCTCGTGGTCGATCTGCCGCCAGGCCGCGCGGTTGCGCTCCCGCTCGCCGCCGGTCAGCCCGGCGCCGCCGCGGGGCCCGTAGCGCCGGGTGGCCCCCTCCTCCACCAGCCGGCGCAGGTAGCCCATCTCGTCGAGGCCGTCGGGGCAGGGGAACGGCGGCAGCCGGGGGGCGACCAGCTTCAGGTCGAAGGCGCAGTCCCGGCCCAGCTCGGCGGCCAGCTCGACCGCGCCGGGCCAGCGGGCGAACCGGCGGGCCTGCTCCTCGCCCGACCGCAGGTGCGCGGTCCCGCCCGCGGGCAGCCACCCGTCGAGGTCGTCGAGGCTGCGCCGGGCCCGCACCGCCGCCACCGCCGCGGCCAGCCGCCGCCGGTCGGGGGTGGCGTAGTGGACGTTGTTGGTGGCGACGATGCCCACCCCCGCCCGCACGGCGAGGGCGGCGAGGGCGTCGTTGCGGGCCGAGTCGAGCGGGTCGCCGTGGTCCCACAGCTCGACCACCACGTTGTCGGCGCCGAAGGTCTCGACCAGCCGCCCGAGCTCGCGGGCGGCGGCCGCCGGCCCCTCCTCGACCAGCGCCCGGGGGACGGCCCCCTTGCGGCACCCGGTGAGCACCACCCAGTGGCCGCCGTGGGCGGCCGACCAGTCGACGCCCGAGTAGTCGGGCCGGCCCTTCTCGCCCCCGGCCAGCAGGCCCTCGCTGATCGTGGCCGACAGGCGGGCGTAGCCCTCGGGGTCGCGGGCCAGCACCAGCAGGTGCTCGCCGGCGGGGTCGGCTTCGCCGTTCTGGGGGCGGGGCACGCCGAGGGACAGCTCGGCGCCGAAGACCGTGGGCAGCCCCACCGCCCGGGCGGCCTCGGCGAACCGCACCACCCCGTGGAAGCCGTCGTGGTCGGTGAGGGCCAGGGCCTCGAGGCCGAGGCGGGCGGCCTCCTCGGCCAGCTCCTCGGGGTGGCTGGCCCCGTCGAGGAAGCTGAAGTTCGAGTGGCAGTGGAGCTCGGCGTAGGGGGTGGTCGCCGGGCGGCGCCGGAGCCCGGGCGGCGGTTCGTACGGGGGTCGCCGGTACGACCAGGCCGGGCTGTCGCCCCCGTCCGCCCCCTCGGGCACGTCGTCGGGCCGGGGCCGGCGGCGGGTGCCCCCCTGCGTCCACCAGCGGCGGGGGTCGTCCGCCGGCCGGCGGCCGGACAGCGCCCGCTCCAGCTCCCGCCAGGGGACGTCGGGGTTGTTGAAGCCCACGCCCCCGAGTCTACGAACACATGTTCGTGTTCGTCACCCCCGGCGGCGGCGCCCCACCCTCGGCGTCAGACGGCGACCTCGCCCGGCGGGGCCTCCCCCTCGCGCTCCCCCGGCTCGCCGTCGGCCTCCGGGCCGTCCGGCCGCCGCGCCTCCCCGGCGGCGAGGCGGGCGTCGATGGCGTCGACCGCGGCCCGCTCGCCCCGGTAGTAGCCCAGGCCCCACTCGGCGACCATGGCGACGTTGCGCCACATCTCCTCGTCGCCCAGGCCGGCCCGCACGGCCCCGAGCTGCTCGAGCATCTCGTCGCACCACCGGCGGTGGGCCTCGACCGCGGCCCGCAGGTCGTCGGGGTCGAGCAGGTGCCCGAAGAACACCCGCAGCGCCACCGGGTGCCGCAGCAGCGGCGGCTCGGGAGGCGCCGACAGCCAGGCCCGCACCGCCCGCCGGCCGGCGGGGGTCAGCCGGTAGACCTTGGTGGCCCGCGAGCCCTCGCGCACGACCGGCCGCTGCTCGACCAGCCCGGCGGCCGCCAGGCGCTCGACCTCCCGGTAGACCTGGCTCATCGCCGGGGCCGACCAGAAGAACCGCAGGTTGTCGGCCCAGCGCTTCAGCTCGTAGGCCGACAGCTCGCGCCCGAAGGACAGCAGCCCGAGCAGCGTGTACCCCGTGGGCGTCGGCTCGGGCGGCGGGTCGGCGGCGGTCACGACCACCGAGCCTATGTTCCCCCTGGGAACAACGGCGACCGGGCGACGCCGGGCGGGCGAAACGTCCTGTGGATCTCGCGTCACGCCGGTACCGTGGGACGGGTCCAAGCTGGGCAACGAGAGGTGATCGGTCGCCCCCCGACGACCACCGGAGTGACAGGACAGGAAGGACGGACCGTGCGCCGGACGAAGATCGTGGCGTCCATCGGGCCGGCATCGTGGAGCGAGCCGGCACTCCGCAAGCTCATCGCCGCCGGCGCCGACGTACTCCGGATCAACCTCTCGCACGGCGAGCCCGAGGCCCAGCTCGCCCTGGTCGACCGCATCCGGCGGGTCAGCGCCGAGGAGCACCGCGAGGTCGGCGTGCTCGTCGACCTGCCCGGCCCCAAGCTGCGCATGGCCGCCTTCCCCGACGCCGGCGTCGAGCTGGTCGCCGGGCACGAGGTCGAGCTGCGCTGCGGGGCCGAGACCAGCGACGCCGACGTCATCGGCGTCGACCTCGAGGAGCTCGACCTCACCGCCGGCGACCGGGTCATCGGCGGTGACGGTGCCGTCGTGCTCGAGGTCGTGGGCGGCGACGGCGAGCGCTCGTGGGGCACCTCGGCCCGGGCCGTCGTGCGGCGGGGCGGCCGCCTGCAGGGCCGGCCGGGCATCCACCTGCCCGACGGCGCCGGCGGGGTGGCCGGGCCCACGCCCCGCGACCTGGCGCTGGCCCAGCAGGCCCACGAGGCCGGCGCCGACGCGGTGGCCGCCTCGTTCGTGCAGCACGCCAGCGACGTCCAGCGGCTGCTCGACACGCTCGGCGACGACCGGCCCCAGGTCATCGCCAAGATCGAGACCGCCTCGGCGGTCGAGGAGGCCGACGAGATCCTGGCCGTCGCCGACGCGGTCATGGTGGCCCGCGGCGACCTCGGCATCCGGCTGCCGCTCGAGGACGTGCCCCACGTCCAGAAGCGCCTGGTGCGGGCGGCCATCACCGCCGGCCGGCCGGTCATCACCGCCACGCAGATGCTGGAGTCGATGGTCACCGCCGCCTACCCCACCCGGGCCGAGGTGTCCGACGTGGCCAACGCGGTCTTCGACGGCACCGACGCGGTGATGCTGTCGGCCGAGACCGCGGTCGGCGCCGACCCGGCCGAGGCGGTGGCGGTCATGGCCTCGGTCGTGACCCGGGCCGAGCGGGAGGCCGACTACATGCAGTGGGGCGCCAAGCTCGGCAAGCTGCGCCGCTCCCGCCCGCTGCCGACGACGGCCCGCATCACCGACGCCACCTGCGAGGGCGCCTGGCGGGCGGCCACCAACGTCGGGGCGGCGGCCATCGTGTGCTGCACGCCCGACGGCGACATCGCCCGGGCCATCGCCCGGTTCCGGCCCACGGTGCCGGTCCTGGCGGTGACCCCCTCCGAGCGCACGGTGCGGGCGCTGTCGCTGGCCTGGGGCGTCACCGCGGTGAAGGGCCCCGACTGGGCGACCACCGACGAGATGGTCTGGTTCGGCACCGAGGAGGCCGTGAACGCCGGCGTGGCCCGCCCCGGCGACGTCATCGTCGTCGTCGGCGGCTACCCCGGCGACCCCGAGCCGGCCGCCGACATGCTGCGGGTCGTCCGGCTGCGCTGAGCCGGGACCGGGCAGGCCGGGCGGGGCCGGCGCACCGGACCGGCCGCCGTCCGGGCCCGCCCGCCGCGGGCTCCGGCGCGCCCGGAAAACAGTAGCCATGGACATAGTTGCCATGTACAGTGTTTGGCCGTGGCCCCGCTGCCCGAGACCCCCACCGCCGGCTACCTCGTCTGGCGCCTCGCCACCCGGTGGCGGGCCGCCGTCGACCGGGCCGTCGCCCCCCACGGGCTGACCCACGCCCAGTACTCGGTGCTCGCCTCGCTCCACGGCATGGGCCGCGCCGGCCGCCGCCCCACCCAGCGCGAGCTCGCCGACCACACCGGCCTCGAACCCCTCTACGTCTCCAAGCTGGTCCGCGCCCTCGAGCGCAACGGCCTCGTCGAGCGCACCCCCCACCCCGCCGACAGCCGGGCCGTGCAGCTGGCGGTCACCGACGCCGGCGCCGAGGTCGCCCGGCGGGCCATCGCCACCGTGCGCGACCTGCACGACCACCTCCTCGCCCCGCTCGGCGGGCGCGACGCCCCCGCCGCCCGCCAGCTCGTCGAGACGCTGCAGGCCCTGCTGGCCGCCCCGCTCCCCTGACAGCCCCCACCGGAAAGGAGACACACCGTGACCACCACCGCCCCTCCCCTCACCGGCCAGGACATCGGCACGGTGGCCGCCGCCACCAGCCGGGTCTTCGACGTGCTGCTGGCCCGCAACGGCGTCACCTTCGGCGGCTGGCTGGTGATGAACGCCCTCGACCAGCACGGCGGCCCGCTGTCCGAGGCCGAGCTCACCCGCCGGCTGCTGCCGTCGCCGGGCGAGCCGTCCGCCGCCGTCGCCATGCGGATCCTGGCCGCCACCGGGCTCGTCACCCTGGCGCAGCCCGAGGACGGCGGCGACGGCCCGGTCGCCACGCTCACCGAGGCCGGCGCCGCCCGGGTGGCCGCCATCCGGGCCGGCATCCGCGAGGTCGCCGGCCGCCTCTACGGCGACATCCCCGCCGACGACCTGGCCACCGCCCGCCGGGTGCTGGTGGCGATCACCGAGCGGGCCAACGCCGAGCTCGGCCTCTGACCCCGGACCCG
The DNA here is from genome assembly GCA_017577565.1 of Thermoanaerobacterales bacterium. Classification (GTDB taxonomy): domain Bacteria; phylum Actinomycetota; class Acidimicrobiia; order Acidimicrobiales; family VFJN01; genus ZC4RG19. The sequence goes on from PKRH01000140.1 coordinate 7,273, forward strand.
GGGCGCCGCCGGCCGGCCGTAGGTCAGCCGCCGGTCAGTCGTAGGTCGCCTCGACCCACCAACGGCCCCCCTCGATCGCCAGCAGGTGGGCGGCACCGCCGGCCGTCGCCACCTGCAGGCGGGCCCGGCGCCGGTGGCGCCCCGGGTCCCACCACCGCTCGTCGTAGGGCCACGGCCCGGCCCAGGCCACGACCTCGTCCCGCTGCCCGCCGGCGGCGACCGTCGCCGGTGGCGCGCTCACCTCGCCCCGGCCGTCCACCCGCACCGGGCGCCCGGCGGCGTCGAGCACCTCGGCCGGCAGCGGCGGGTCGTGCACCGTGGCCGGCGCCGGGGCGGGCACCAGCCCCCGCCACCGGGCCCGCACGTGGTCGCGGCGGGCCCCCGCCCCGGGGGCCGGGCCAACCGGTGGCGCCCCCCGCCCCCAATCGCACCCCCCCGCCCCGGCGCCGGCACACCCCCCCACCCCCACCCCCCCCCCCCCCCCCCCCCCCCCACCCCCGCCCCCCCCCCCCCAGCGGGGCCCCCCCC
>PKRH01000141.1 GCA_017577565.1 Thermoanaerobacterales bacterium
TCCCGCGACCACCTGAATCTTCCCACAGTAGTCCCCCTGCACCGTACAATTTGTTTAAAAGACCGACCGTGCCCCCCCCCGACCGGACGGGCCGCAGGTGCCACCGGACGCGTCGCGCGGGTCCGCCGCGCCGTCCGGGGGCGCCTCGGAGGCCACGGAACGTGCCGACACGGCCGCGCCGGACGAACCGTCGTCGGCGCCCGCGCCGGCACCGGTCGGCGACCGGGCTGCGGCCGCGCGCCCGGCCGAGGGCGGCGACGCCCCGGCGCCCGCACGGCCGGCCGAGGCGACCTCCCGCGACGGCGCGGCGCGCGACCTGACGGCCCCGACCGAGGACCGCCGGCCCGGCACCGAGGGACCGCGACCGGGCGGCGACGACGTCACGACCCGCGAGGGTGCGGCGCCCGCACGCCCGGCCCGCACCGAGCACCCCAAGATCTTCGACCTGCCCGACGAGCCCCGGCGCCGGCCGAACGGCACGTTGGTCCTGGGCGGCGCGGCCGCCGCCGAGGGGCGCACCACCGGGCCGAACCCCCGCATCGCGGGGGCGGCGCCGCCGGAGGCGACCGGCGACGGCGACGGGGGCGACGGCGAGGGCCGGCACCGCGGCCGCCACTTCGCCAGGGGCGGCGGCCCCACCCGCCCCCGGTGGGTCGTGGCGCTGGCCGCGCTCCCGGCCGCGGCGCTGCTCCTCCTGATCGGTGCCTGGGCGGTCGACACCGCCGCGCTGTCCGGGCAGGTCCTGCGCAACGTCGAGGTCGCCGGCCGGTCCGTCGGTGGGCTCGGCGAGGCCTCGCTCCCCGACGTCATGGAGGAGGTCGACGCCGAGCTCGCCCGCCGCCCGGTCGTCATCACGAGCGGCGGCACCACCTACGAGACGACCGCCGGCGAGCTGGGGCTGCGCGTCGACGCCGAGGCGACCGCCGAGGCGGCGCTGGACGTCGGCCGCGACGACGCCCTCGTCCTCCGGCCCTTCCGGTGGCTGGCCTCGTTCTTCGACCCGCGGGAGGTCGAGGTCGAGTACGTCGTCACCGAGTCGCAGGTCAACGCCAAGCTGTTCGAGCTGCAGGCCGGCGACCTCGTCGGGCCGAAGGACCCGAGCTTCGAGCTGACCGAGGAGGGCTGGCGGGTCGTGCCCGGCGTGCCGGGCGAGGGCATCGACGCCGAGCAGGTCGCCGCCGCGCTGCCGGAGGCGGCCGCCGAGGGCGGCTCCGACCCGATCCGCATCGAGGCCGAGCGGGTGGCGATCGCGCCCCGGTTCTCCGACGAGGAGGCCCAGCAGCTCGTCGACCAGGTCAACGCCATGGCGGCCAACGGCCTGGAGATCACGGCCCGGGACACGACCCGCTCGATCGACGCCGCGACCCTGCGCACCTGGGTCGTCCCGCACATCGAGGGCAGCGAGCTGCAGCCGCGGCTCGACGCCGAGGTCGTGAACCAGCAGCTGCCGGAGGTCTTCGCCGACATCGAGGTCGAGCCCCAGGACGCCCGCTTCGAGGTGCAGGGCGGCACGCCGGTCGTCATCCCCGCCCAGGAGGGCGTCGCCTGCTGCGCCGAGGACAGCGCCGACCGCATCTGGGAGGCCCTGTCGTCGGGGGCGACCGAGGTCGAGATCGACGTCGTCACGACCGAGCCCGAGCTCACGACCGAGGAGGCCGAGAACCTCGGCATCCGGGAGCCGGTGGGCGGCAACCACGCCTGGCGCGACGGGCAGCCGACCACCGCCGGGCCCGGCTTCACCACCTACTACGCGCCGGGCCAGCCGCGGGTCACGAACATCCACCGCATCGCCGACATGGTCCGCGGCGTCGTCATCCTGCCGGGCGAGACGTTCTCGGTGAACGAGCACGTCGGGCCGCGCACGATCGAGAAGGGCTTCGTGCCGGCGGGCGCCATCCGCGACGGCGAGCACGTCGACGAGGTGGGCGGCGGCGTGTCGCAGTTCGCCACGACCCTGTTCAACGCCGCCTACTTCGCCGGGCTCGACATCCCGGTCAGCCAGGCCCACTCGGAGTACTTCCCGCGCTACCCGCTCGGCCGGGAGGCGACGATGGGCCACCCGGCACCGGACCTGCAGATCCGGAACAACACGCCCTACGGCGTGCTCATCTGGACCTCGTACACCGACACCAGCATCACGGTGACGCTCTACTCGACGCCCTACGCCCGGGCCGAGCAGACCGGGATCAGCGAGTCGATGTCGGGCGCGTGCCGGGTCGTCACCACCACCCGCACCCGCACCTACCCCGACGGCTCGACCGAGACCGACACGTTCCGCGCCACCTACCGACCCGGACCGGGCCAGGGCTGCTGATCGCCGTTAGCGTCGTGCCGTGATGCCCACCACCGACGTCGTCGTGGTCGGCGCCGGCCCCGCCGGCGCGGCCGCCGCCATCACCCTGGCCCGCGCCGGGCGGGAGGTGACGCTGGTCGACAAGGCCCGGTTCCCCCGGGACAAGATCTGCGGCGACGGCCTGACGACCGGAGCGCTGCGGCTGCTGGAGGACCTCGGCCTCGACCCCGGCGCCGTGGTCTCCTGGCGGCGGGTCGACGACATCGTGGTGCGGGGCCCGAGCGGCCACCAGGTGACCTTCCCCCTCCCCCGCGGCCAGGGCACCTACGCCGCCGTCGCCCGCCGCGCCGACCTCGACGCGGCGCTCCTCGAGCGGGCCCGGGCCGCGGGCGCCAAGGTGCTGGACGGCCACGCGTGCACCGGCGTCGTGGAGGGCGACGAGGGGGTGACGGTCGCGGTCGAGGGCGCCGGCGAGCTCGAGGCCGGCTTCGTCGTCGCCGCCGACGGCATGTGGTCGCCGGTGCGCAAGCACCTCGGGCTGGCCACGCCGGGCTACCGGGGCGAGTGGCACGCGTTCCGGCAGTACTTCACCGGGGTGACCGGCCCGGCGGCCTCCCAGCTCATCGTCTGGTTCGAGCCCGACATCCTGCCCGGCTACGCCTGGTCGTTCCCGCTGCCCGACGGCCGGGCCAACGTGGGCTTCGGCATCCAGCGGGGCGGCAAGGTGGCCCGGGTGCAGGAGATGGCGGCCATCTGGCCCGACCTGCTGGCCCGGCCGCACGTGCGGGCCGCCCTCGGGCCCGACGCCCAGCCCGAGGCACCCCACCGGGCCTGGCCCATCCCGGCCCGCATCGACCGGGTCGAGCTGACCGGGCGCCGCACGCTGTTCGTCGGGGACGCCGCCGCGGCCACCGACCCGCTGACCGGCGAGGGCATCGGCCAGGCGCTGCTCACCGGCGTCCTGGCGGCCCGGGCGATCCTCGACCACGGCCCGGCGGCGCCGGCGGTGACGGCGGCCTACGTCCGGGCCGCCCGGGCGGCGCTGCTGGCCGACCACCGGATGTCGATGCTGCTCATCCGGGCCGTCCGCCACCGCAAGGGCGTCCGGGCCGGGCTGCGCCTGGCCGGTGCGACCGCCTGGACCCGGCGCAACTTCGCCCGCTGGCTGTTCGAGGACTACCCCCGGGCGATGATCGTGACGCCCCGCCGGTGGCACCGGGGCATGTTCACCGGGCCCGGGGCCTTCCGCGGCCGCTGACGGCCCCTCCGACCGGCTTGACCGTGCGGTCAAGACCGGCGACGATCGGGGCCATGCTCTCGACGCGGCTCACCGAGGCCCTCCAGATCGAGCACCCGGTCATGCTCGCCGGCATGGGCGGCGTGTCCTACCACCGCCTCGCCGCGGCGGTCAGCGAGGCGGGCGGGTTCGGGTGCCTGGGCGCGTCGACGATGTCCGACGACGAGATGCGCGCCGAGATGGCCGCGGTGCGGGAGGCGACCGACAAGCCGTTCGGCGTCGACCTGCTGACCGCCGTGCCCGGCGACCTCGAGTCCAAGGTCCGCGACATCGTCGCCGGGGGCGCCACCGCCTTCGTCGCCGGCCTCGGTGTCCCCCGCGACGTCATCGACCTGTGCCACGAGAACGGCCTCGTCGTCATCAACATGTGCGGCAAGGTCCGCCACGCCGTCGAGGCGGTCGCCGCCGGCTGCGACATCGTGGTCGCCCAGGGCACGGAGGCGGGCGGCCACACGGGGCGGGTGGCCACCATGGCACTCGTGCCCCAGGTCGTCGACGCGGTCGGCGACAAGGTGCCGGTCGTGGCCGCCGGCGGCATCGTCGACGGACGGGGCCTGGCCGCGGCGCTCGCCCTGGGCGCCGACGGCGTGTGGGTGGGCACCCGCTTCATCGCCACGCCCGAGGCCCGGGGCGTGCGGGGCTACAAGGACGTGCTCCTGCGGGCCCGCGAGGACGACACGGTGGTCACCCGGGCCTACACGGGCAAGACCTGCCGGGTCATCGCCAACCGCTACACCGAGCTCTACGAGCGGGGCGAGCTGCAGCCCGACCCCTTCCCGATGCAGGTCGTGCGCACGATCCAGGAGGGCGTGAACCACCTGGGCGGCGACGAGGACACCCCGGGCGTCGACCCCGAGCGGGAGTTCTTCCCCGCCGGCCAGGGCGTGGGCGCCATCCACGAGATCGTCCCGGCCGCCGAGCTGGTGCAGCGCTTCGTCGACGAGGCCGAGGCGGTCCTCACCAAGCTGCGCCCGTAGCGCCGCGCCCCGGCCGCGCCCCGACGCGGGAGCGCCCGCCACCCGGGCGGCGGCGAGCCGGTCCGGGGGCGGGCGCCGAGAGCGGTGCCGTCAGGCGTCGGCGACCCACTCCTTGAGCTTGCTCACGAGTGCGGGGACGTCCTCGGCGATCGGCGTCACGTTCAGCGACGTCACGCCGACCTCCTTGAAGGCGGCGATGCGCTCGCGCACGTAGCCCTCGGGCCCGCAGATGGTCGCGGCCTCGAGCAGGCCCTCGGGGACGGCGGCGGCCGCCTCGTCCTTCTTCCCGTCGAGGTAGAGGTCCTGGATCTGCTTCGCCTCGGCCTCGAAGCCGAACCGGCAGGCCAGGTCGTTGTAGAAGTTCCTCCCCCGGGCGCCCATGCCGCCCACGTAGAGGGCGACCATCGGCCGGGCGAGGTCGCGCATCTTCGCGGCGTCCTCGCCCACGGCCACCAGGCCCCCGGCCACGATCTCCAGCGGGCCCAGGTCGTCGGACCGCTTGGCGAAGCCGGCCCGCAGGTCGTCGCCCCACACCTCGTCGAACTTCTCGGGCAGGAAGAAGATGGGCAGCCAGCCGTCGGCGATCTCGGCGGTCAGCTGCACGTTCTTCGGCCCCAGCGAGGCGATGTAGACGGGGATGCGCTCCCGCACCGGGTGGGTGATGAGCTTCAGCGGCTTGCCGAGCCCGGTGCCCTGGTCGGGCGGCAGCGGCAGCGTGTAGGCCCGCCCCTCGTGGGTGACGCGCTCCCGGCGCCACACCTTGCGGCAGATCTCGACGACCTCGCGCGTGCGGGTGAGCGGCATGTCGTAGGGCACGCCGTGGAAGCCCTCGATCACCTGGGGGCCCGACGCGCCGATGCCGAGGATGAACCGGCCGTCGGAGAGGGCGTCGAGGCCGGCGGCCGTCATGGCCAGCAGCGACGGCGTCCGGGTGTAGATCGGCAGGATGGCCGAGCCGATCTGGACGCGCTCGGTCTTGGCGGCCAGGTAGCCCATCAGGCTGACGCCGTCGAAGCCGTAGGCCTCGGCGACCCAGACCGTGTCGAGGCCGGCCTTCTCGAGCGCGGCGACCCGCTCCGCCGACTCCTTGAAGCCGCCGGCGTAGCTGAGCGGCATGCTGAGCTTCATGTGACCCCTTCCCCTCGGCGGCCGGCGGCCGCGGTGGACCTCAGGCGGCGGCCAGGCGCTCGCGCGCCCGCTTCGACCGCTCGAGCAGGCGGGCCGGGACGACGACGCCGTTGACGGTCTTGTCGCCGGTGCCGCCGCCGGCGGAGGCGGCCGCCTCCTCGCCGTCCGACGCGGCCTCGGCCCGGGCGGCGGCCGCGGCCTCGGCGCGACGGGCCAGGGCGGCCTCGTAGTCGCGCGGGCGGGCCAGCTTCGAGCCGTCGATCGAGCCGATGTCGACGCCGTTGTCGAACAGCACGCGGTACCGGGTCCAGGTGAAGCCGTCGACGAGGTAGACGCGGCCCCGCTCGCCGGCCGGGACGCCGGGGAGGGGCTCGAGCGCCCTCACGATCTCACCCCGCTTGAACTCGTGGGGTGCCGCACGCTTGGCCATGTTCTGATCCTGCCAAAACGGCCGGGCGTGGCGCGAATCACGGAATCTTTCGCCTGGCTAAGTAGTTGCACGGGGCATGCCGACGACGACAACGACGTCCCGTCCATGACCCGGAGGCTCAGGAGCGCGGCGGGCGAGACCTTCCGCTCCTTCGCCCACCGCAACTTCCGCCTCTTCTTCCTCGGGCAGATGGTCAGCCAGGCGGGCACCTGGATGCAGTCCGTCGCCATCGTGTGGCTCGTCCTCCAGCTCACCGGCGACGGCCTCGCCCTCGGCCTGGTGACGGCCGCCGAGTTCCTGCCCGTGCTCGTGCTGGGCGCCTGGGCGGGGGTGGTCGCCGACCGGGCCGACCACCACCGGCTGATGACGCTCACCCAGGTGGCCTTCCTCGGGCTGTCGGTCGTGCTCTCCGCCGTCACGCTCACCGGCGCGGCGACCGTTCCGCTGCTGCTCGTGCTGTCCCTGGTCTTCGGCACGATCAACGCCTTCGACAACCCGACCCGCCGGGCCCTGGTCGTCGAGCTGGTGCCCCGGCACGACGTGCCCAACGCCGTCGGCCTGAACAGCGCGCTCATGACCGGCGCCCGCGTCGTCGGGCCCGCCATCGCCGGGGCCGTGATCGCCGGGCCCGGGCCGGGCGCGGCGTTCGTGCTGAACAGCGTCACCTACCTGGCCGTCATCGTCGCCCTGCTCCGGCTCGACCGCTCCGCCATCCGCCCCGCGCCCCGGGTGGCCCGGGCCAAGGGCCAGCTGCGGGCCGGGCTGCGCTACGCCTGGCGCACCCCGGAGGTGCGGGTGCCGCTCGTCATGCTGGCGGTCGTCGGCATGCTGGCCTTCAACCACCAGGTCACCCTCCCCCTCCTGGCCGAGCGCACCTTCCGGGGGACGGCGACGACCTACACGCTCCTGCTGGCGACGATGAGCGCCGGCTCGGTGGCCGGCGCCCTCACCGTGGCCCGCCGCAGCGACGTGACGCCGGCCGCGCTCGTGCGATCGGTCGCCGGGGTCGCCGTGGCCAGCGCCGCGCTGGCCGTCGCCCCGACGCTCCCCCTCGCCCTGGTCGCCGCGCTGGCGCTCGGCTTCACCAGCATCGGGCTGGTCTCCGGGGCCAACGCCGTCGTCCAGCTGCGCGCCGCCCCGGCCATGCGCGGGCGGGTCCTCGCGCTGCTCAGCGTCGTCTTCCTCGGCTCGACCCCCATCGGCGGGCCGATCGTCGGCTGGGTGGCGGAGGTGACGAACCCCCGCGCCGCGGTGGCGCTGGGCGGCGCCGGCGCCCTGGCGGTGCTGGCCTGGGCGCTGCGCCAGCTGCGCGCCCACCCCGAGCTGGGGACGAGCGCGCCGGCCGGGCGGACGGCACCGGCCGGTGAGACGCCCCCGGCCGGGGCGCCGGCGGCCACGGCCGTCGCCGGTGTCGGCGGCGGGCGCCCGCCCACCGCCGAGCGGGCGCCCGCGGCCGCCTGACCCGTCGCCGGGCGGGACGGCCCGGAGGGGCCCACCCGGCGCGGCCGGAACGGCCCCCCTAGACGCGCGCAACCCCCCCCGGGGGTCCGGGGAGGGGAGCGCACCCCCACGCCCCAGGCCAACAAAAAAGACCGGACCCCCGCCACCAAAAGCGCAATCA
>PKRH01000142.1 GCA_017577565.1 Thermoanaerobacterales bacterium
CGGACCTTGGGGGCCCCTTTCCTGGCCGCTTCGGCCCGGGGGGGGGGGGGGGGCTCGGCCCGGGTGCGTTTCGGGCCCGTGCGGGGGGCCCGCTGGGTGGCACCGTCGTGTGGGCGGTCGAGCCCGGCGACGGCGCGCACGCCGTGGCGGCGAGGGACGCCCTGGGGGCGGTGGCGGCGGCCGAGGGCACACCCGAGGCGCTGCTCGGCGACGCGTGGGCGGGGCCGCGGGGGTGAGCGACGAGCGGGCGCCGGCCTCGGCGGTGCGCACCGGGTGGGGCCGGCGCGCCGGGCCCCGGGGAGCGGTACCGTGCGCACCGTGGGTGCTCGCGGCGCAGCGGTCTTCGACCTCGACCGGACGCTCCTGCGGGGCGCCAGCGGCCCCGTCCTCGGCCGGGCGCTGCGCGAGGCGGGCGTCATCTCCGACCGGGCCATCCCCGGCGAGGGGCTCCTCTACCGGATCTTCGACGTCGTCGGCGAGACCCGCCCGTCGATGGTCCTGACCCGGCAGGCCGCCCGCTTCGCCCGGGGCTGGCCCCGCGCCCAGGTGCTCGACGCCGGCCGGGTGGCGGCCGACGAGCTGGCCTCGGCCGTGCTGCCCTTCGCCCGGCAGATGCTCGCCGACCACCGCGCCGCCGGCCGGCCGCTCGTGCTGGCGACGACCACGCCCGAGGACATGATCCGGCCGCTCGCCGAGCGGCTCGGCTTCGACGACGTCGTGGCCACCCGCTACGGGCTCGACGGCCAGGGCCGCTACGACGGGACGATCGACGGCGAGTTCGTCTGGGGCCGGGGCAAGCTGCGGGCCGTGCGGGCGTGGGCCGAGCGCCACGGCGTCTCGCTGGCCGCCAGCTGGGCCTACAGCGACTCCTTCTACGACCACCACCTCCTCGGCGCCGTCGGCCACCCGGTGGCGGTCAACCCCGACCTCCGCCTGCTGGCCCTCGCCACCCTCCGGCGCTGGCCGGTCGTGCACTTCGACGTGCCCGCCGGCGTGCCCAAGCTCCCGCTGCTGAACGTCGAGCCCCAGCGGTTGCTCCAGGTGCTCGTCCGGCCCGAGCTGCTGCCGTGGGTCCGCCTCGACGTCGACGGCGTCGACCGGATCCCGGCCACCGGGCCGGCCATCCTCGTGGCCAACCATCGCAGCTACTTCGACCCGATCGCCATCGGCCTCACCTGCGCCCGCCGAGGCCGGGCCGTGCGCTTCCTCGCCAAGCGCGAGGTGCTCGACGCCCCGGTCGTCGGCCAGGTCGCCCGGGCGCTCGGCGCCATCCGGGTCGAGCGGGGCAGCGGGTCGGACGAGCCGCTGCGGGAGGCGGCCGCCGCCCTGGCCAGCGACGAGCTCGTGGCGATCCTCCCGCAGGGCACCATCCCCCGGGGGCGCGCCTTCTTCGAGCCCGAGCTCGTGGGGCGGCCGGGCGCCGCCCGCCTCGCCGCCCAGACCCGGGTGCCGGTCGTCCCGATCGGGCTGTGGGGCACCGAGCACGTCTGGCCGCGGTCCGAGCGGGTGCCGCGGGTGTGGAACGTCGTCGACCCGCCGACCGTCCGCGTACGGGTGGGGGAGCCGGTCGAGCTCCGCCACCGGTCGGCGTCGGCCGACACCCGGCGCATCATGGCGGCGATCACGGCCCTGCTGCCCCCGGAGGCCCGCCGGCGGCGGGAGCCGACACCCGAGGAGCTGGCCCGCGCCGTCCCGCCCGGCCACCCGGTCGAGGACGGGTCCGGCGCAGGCGGCGGGGCCGGCGGGGCGCCGCGGGCCGACGGGTCGGACGACGCCCGCGGCGAGGCCGGGGACGCCGGCGCGCCGGAGGGTTCGGCGCCGCGTGGGGGACGGTCCGCTCAGCCGCCGGAGTAGCGCACCCAGCGGCCCCGGCCGGTCAGCTTGGCCTCCCGCATCGCCCGGTCGACCCGGGCGAGCGTCGCCTCGACGGTCTCGGCCGGGTCGAGGGGGGTGATGCCGATGCTGGCGTCGATGCGCACCTCGGTGGCCAGGTCGGACCGGGGGCGGATGGGCTCGCGCACCGCCGCGAGCAGGCGCTCGGCCACCCGCTCGACGTCGCTCGGGTCGCTCAGGCGCTCGCACAGCACGGCGAACTCGTCACCGCCGATGCGGGCGACCATGTCGCCCGGGCGGAGGACGCCGACCAGGCGGTCGGCGACGATGGCGAGCACCCGGTCGCCGACGGGGTGGCCGAGCGTCTCGTTCACCGGCTTGAAGTGGTCGAGGTCGATGAACAGCACGGCCGCCCGGCCCTCGCCGGCCGCGGCGACCGTGGCGAGCCGGTCGAGGAAGGCCTGCCGGTTGGCCAGGCCGGTGAGCTGGTCGTGGGTGGCCGCGTACTGGAGGGACCGGTGGCTGCCGTGCCACTGCAGCGTCAGGCGCAGCAGCTGGCCGACCCGGGTGACCGTCGTCCACGTGAAGCGGGTCGGCGCCCCCTCGCGGGTGCGCCAGATGACGATGGCCGACCGCGGCGAGGACTCGCCGGGGCCGGCCACCGGGTGCACCCAGCAGGCGGCGTAGCCCTCGCCGGCGGCGAGGGCGGCCAGCGACGGCGGCACGAGCTCGAGGTCGGGGAGCCACAGGTCGGTGCCGCTGGCCAGCGCCCGGGCCCAGGGGGAGTCGCCGTCGACCTGCAGCAGGTGGGCCGGGCTGCCGGCCACGACGCCGAAGCGCTCGCCGTCCCAGCGCTCGCCGATGGCGACCCGCGAGTCGGGGGCCATCTGCTCGAGGGCGCCGACCAGCCGGCCCAGGATCTCGTCCATCCCGGCGCCCTCGGCCATGGCCTGCACGGCGAGGTCGAGCGCCCGCTCGTAGCCGACGCGGCGCACGGTCACGACGTACCAGGGCAGGCCGCTGCGACGGGTGGTGAGGACCGACAGCTCGCAGTCGCTCGTCGTGCCGTCGGCCCGGACCAGCGAGGCCGGGAAGCCGACGCCGCCCCAGAAGGTCTCCTCGTAGGCCTCGTCGATGGCGATGAAGGCCTCCATGACCGCCGGCAGCGACTCGGGCGCGATGACCTTGGTGAAGCTCTCGCCGATCAGCTGGTCGGCCTTCCAGCCGAAGAACCGCTCGATCGACTCGCCGACCCAGACGAGCGTGCCGGTGTTGTCGATGAGGGCGAGGGGGAAGATCGAGTGCTCCGCCATCGTGCGGAAGGTGGCGGGCGGCGGTCCGACGGCCTGCACGAGCTCGACCCGGTTGCCGAACGGGTCGTCGGTGTGCACCCGGGCCACCCCGGTGCCGGGCGCGGCCGGCCGGACCTCGCCGCCGGCGTCGACGATCCGCTGGCAGACGACGTCGAGGTCGTCGACGAGCAGGGCCGGGTGCGCCCGGGTGGCGGGCCGGAAGTCGGGCTCGACGCCGAGGTGGACCTGCACCTGGGGGCCGGCGAACCAGCACCCGTCCGGCGCCGTGCCGGGCGGCTTCGGGACGCGACGGAGGCCGAGCACCCCCGAGTAGAAGCGCTCGGCCTCGGCGACGGCCTGCTCGCCCGCCGGCATCGCCAGCTGCACGTGGTCGATGCCGAGCACGCGGACCGCCGGCGGCTCGTCGTCGCTCAGCTCGCCTGCCTGCGGCGGATGATGTTCAGGGCGCTGCCAGCCTTGAACCACTCGATCTGCTCGTCGCTCATGGTGTGCGTCGCCTCGAACTCGACCCGCACGCCACCGGGCTTGTGGAGCACACACCGTACAGGCCGGTCGGGGGCGAGGTCCGCCAGGCCGAGCACGCTGATGCGGTCGTCCTCCTCGACGGCGTCGTAGGTGGCCGGGTCGGCGAAGGTCAGCGGCAGGATGCCCTGCTTCTTGAGGTTGGTCTCGTGGATGCGGGCGAAGCTGCGGGCGAAGATCACCCGGGCCCCCCGGTAGCGGGGCTCCATGGCGGCGTGCTCACGGGAGCTGCCCTCGCCGTAGTTCTCGTCGCCGACCACGCACCACGGGATGCCCTTGGCGTGGAGCCGGCGGGCGATCTCGGGGAAGGGCCGGATCTCGCCGTCCAGCGGGTCCTTGCCGTGGCCGGTCTCGACGTCGTCCCGGAAGGCGTTGACCGCGCCCAGGAAGAGGTTGCCCGAGATGTTCTCCAGGTGGCCGCGGTAGCGCAGCCAGGGGCCGGCCGCCGAGATGTGGTCGGTCGTGCACTTGCCCTTGGCCTTGAGGAGGACCGGCAGCTCGACGAAGTCCCGGCCGTCCCAGGGCTCGAAGGGCGTGAGCAGCTGGAGCCGCTCGCTGTCCGGCGCCACCTCGACGGTGACGGCGGCCCGCTCGGCGGGGTCCTCCGGCGGGGCGACGAAGCCCGACTCGCCCGGGTCGAAGCCCCGGGCGGGCAGCTGGTCGCCGACGGGCGGCTCGAGGCGCACCTCCTCGCCGTCCGCGCCGGTCAGCGTGTCGGTGCGGGGGTCGAAGTCGAGCGTGCCGGCCAGCGCCAGGGCGACGACGACCTCGGGGCTGGTCACGAACGCCAGCGTGTTCGGGCTGCCGTCGTTGCGCTTGGGGAAGTTGCGGTTGTAGCTGGTGACGATCGTGTTGGGCCGGCCGGTGGCCTCGGCCGGCCGGCTCCACTGGCCGATGCAGGGCCCGCAGGCGTTGGCCAGCACCGTCGCCCCGATGGCCTCGAGGTCGGCCAGCAGCCCGTCGCGCTCGATGGTGGCCCGGATCTGCTCGGACCCGGGGGTGACCAGCAGCTCGGTCTTCGCCCGGATGCCGTGGGCCGCCGCCACCCGGGCGATCGAGGCCGCCCGGGTGATGTCCTCGTAGGACGAGTTGGTGCACGAGCCGACGAGCGCGGCGGAGATCTCCGTCGGCCAGCCCTCGGCCCTGGCCCGCTCGCCGACCTCGCTCACCTTGTGGGCCCGGTCGGGGGAGTGGGGGCCGTTGATCATCGGCTCGAGCTCGCCCAGGTCGATCTCGATGACCTGGTCGAAGAACCGGCCGGGGTCGGCGACGACCTCGGGGTCGGGCCGCAGGTCGTCCATGACGGCGGCCGCGGCGTCGGCGATCGCCTCGCGGCCGGTCGCCTTCAGGTAGGCGAGGCCGGCCTCGTCGAAGCTGAACACCGACGTGGTCGCGCCGATCTCGGCGCCCATGTTGCAGATCGTCGCCTTGCCCGTCGTCGACAGGGCGTCGGCGCCGGGCCCGAAGTACTCGACGATGGCGCCCGTGCCGCCCTTGACGGTGAGGAGCTCGGCGACCTTGAGGATGACGTCCTTGGGTGCGGCCCAGCCCGACAGCTCGCCGGTGAGGTGGACGCCGATGAGCTTGGGCCACCGCACGTTGAACGGGAACCCGGTCATGACGTCGACGGCGTCGGCGCCGCCCACCCCGATGGCGATCATGCCGAGGCCCCCGGCGTTGGGCGTGTGGCTGTCGGTGCCGATCATCATCCCGCCGGGGAAGGCGTAGTTCTCGAGGACGACCTGGTGGATGATCCCCGAGCCGGGCTTCCAGAAGCCGATGCCGTAGCGGGCCGACACCGACCGCAGGAACTCGTAGACCTCGTGGTTGACGTCGACCGCGAGCCGGAGGTCGATGTCCGCGCCGGCCTTGGCCTGGATGAGGTGGTCGCAGTGGACCGTCGTGGGCACCGCGGTCTCGTCGAGCCCGGCGGTCATGAACTGCAGCAGCGCCATCTGCGCGGTGGCGTCCTGCATCGCGACCCGGTCGGGGTGGAAGTCCGCGTAGCTGCGGCCTCGCTCCAGCGGCTGGCCCTCGGGGTCGCGCAGGTGGTTGATCAGGATCTTCTCGGCCAGCGTGAGGGGGCGGCCGAGGCGCTCGCGCCCGAGCGCGACGCGCTCGCGCAGGCGGGCGTAGACCTCGGCGACCTGTTCGACGGGCGTGGTGGCGGAGATGGCCATGGACAGCGGAACCCCTTGCCTCGATCGACTGATGTAGACAAGTATATGACAAGTGGCGACAGAGCCGACAAGCAGCTCCCGCCGCCCCCGGGGCGGGCGACGCCGGGGGACGGGTGCCGTGCGTGAGGTCCGCTACCGCGCCATCGCGGAGGAGCTGCGGGGCCGCATCGACCGGGGGGAGCTGGCGGCCGGCGCGCTCCTGCCCAGCGAGAGCGAGCTGTCGGCAGCGTACGGCGTCAGCCGGGTGACCGTCCGCAAGGCGCTCGAGCTGCTGCGCGACGAGGGGCTGATCGACGCCCGGCAGGGCTTCGGCTGGTTCGTCGCCACCGACCCGCTGCGCCAGACGCTCGGGCGCCTGGGCACCATCGAGGCCCAGCTGCGCGACCTCGGTGTCGAGTCCGAGCGGCGGGTGGTGGGCTTCCGCTTCGTCACGGCCCCGCCCCGGGTCCGCCAGGTCCTCGGGGTCGACACGGTGCTCGAGGTCCGCCGGGTGAACCTCGCCGACGGCCAGCCCTTCGCCCGCGTCACCGTCTGGTGCCGGGAGGACGTCGGCGCCCGGCTGTCGCGCGCCGACGTCGAGAGCTCACCGTTCTACGAGCTGGTCGACGTGCCCATCGGCGGGGCCACGCAGACCATCGGGGCCGCCGCGGCCGACGCCGCGGACGCCGAGCTGCTGGCGGTGCCGGTCGGGTCGCCGGTGCTGCGGTGCGAGCGCATCACCTGCGACACGGACGGACGGCCGCTGCTCGTCTCCGAGCACGTGTTCCCCGGTCACCGCACCGAGTTCGTCGTCGAGCTGCCCCACGTCGAGCCCTCGATCAGCCCGTCGGGCCTACGGCTGGTCGAGCAGGACGACGGCGCCGGCGGCCGGGGCCGGGTCAGGACGAGCGCACCGCGTCGGGGCTGACCCCCGGCGGGCACACCGGGTCGGACGGGGGACCGGCCCGGCCGTCCTCGACGGCGGCCACCGTGAAGCAGCGGGTCCCGTCGCCCAGCTCGACGTTGCCGACGAGGACCGAGGTCCCGCCGGTGGGCGGGAGCGACTTCGGCGGCTGGTCGGGCGACAGGATCGTGACGACGTAGGTGCCCTCCTCGTCGCCGGCCCAGCTGACCTGCATCCCCTCGGGCGTCCGCGTGAGCTCGATGGCCGTCGGCGCCGCCGCGCCCCGGGTCTCGCCACCGGCCGTGCCGCCGTCGGTCTCGGAGGTCGGGGGCTCGTCGGCCCCGGTGACGACCAGCCACACGACGCCGACGAGCAGGACCACGACGACGCCGATGAGCACGATGAGGGGCAGCGCCGGGGGTC
This sequence comes from Thermoanaerobacterales bacterium, assembly GCA_017577565.1. Classification (GTDB taxonomy): domain Bacteria; phylum Actinomycetota; class Acidimicrobiia; order Acidimicrobiales; family VFJN01; genus ZC4RG19. The sequence goes on from PKRH01000142.1 coordinate 7,155, forward strand.
CGGCCGACCGGCGGCGACCGGTCGCGGCGGTCGAGGCCGGGCGGTCGCGGTCGCGCTCGAGCCGCACCGGCCGGATCTCGCCCCGGGGGCGCTCGGACCGTCCGTCGCCCGCGGCGCCGGCCAGCTGCTCGCCGGCCCGGGGGAGCCGGGGCGTCGACGGTCGCGCCGTCGCGCCGTCGTCGACCTCGTGGCGGCGCGGGAGCCGCCGGGGCGCCTCCGTCGCCGCGCCGGCGTCGGTCCGCGCCGGGAGCGGTGGCGGGGGCCCGAGCGGGGTGTCCAGCCGGCTGAGATCGATCGGCGGGCGAGGCTGCGGCGGCCCGAGCGGGTCGACGTCGTCGCGCAGCGCCGGGGCCCCCCGGCCCCCGGGCTCGGCCGGACGGGACCCGCCCTGCTCGCCGGCGACCTCGCCGAACAGCGAGCGCTGCTCGTCGCCGGCGCCGGGCCGCCGGCTCCCCTCGGGTGGGCCGTCGGCCGGGCGGTGGGCGGGACCCGGAGCGGGCGC
>PKRH01000143.1 GCA_017577565.1 Thermoanaerobacterales bacterium
CGCCGGTCCCGCCGGCGGCTGCTCGCCCGGTAGGGCCGGGGGTGCGGGCCGCGCCGGCAGGGGACCGCCCCGAGGGCGGGCTCAGCCGCCGGGGGCGTCCTCCCAGCGGGGCGGGTCGTCGGCGCCGTGGGGCCGGCCGGCCCAGCGCACCTCGCCCGGCGTCGCCGACAGGCGGGCCAGCAGCCCCTGCATGGGCACGCCGTCGGCCTCGACGATGAACCCCCGCTCCCGCAGGTGGGGGTCGGCGAACACGTCGGCCATGTCGTAGACGGGCGCCGCGGCGGCGTGGACCTCGTCGAAGGCGGCCACCACCTCGTCGGCGGTGCGGGCGGCGCAGAACTCGGCGATCCGGGCGTCGATCTCGTCCCGGGCCGCGATCCGGCCGGCGAAGCTCCGCAGGTCGGGGCGGTCGCCGAGCCCGATCAGCTCCATCACCCGCCGGGCCACCGACTCGGCCGAGGCCGACACGGCGACCCACCGGCCGTCGCGGCAGCGCCACGTGCCCCGGGGCACCGTGTAGGGCAGGCTCGAGCCGGCCCGGGGCTGCAGGTAGCCGGTGAGCCCGTAGGCCGGGACCAGTGGCCCCATGCACTGCAGCAGCGTCTCGAGCAGCGAGATGTCGACGACCTGCCCGACGCCGGAGTGCAGGGCGACCATGATGGCGAAGGCGGCCGCCATGGCGGTGACCTCGTCGGTGAGCGCGATCGGCGGCAGCAGCGGCCCGCCGTCGGCCTCGCCGTTGATGGCGGCGAAGCCGGACATCGCCTCGGCCAGGGTGGCGAACCCGGGCCGGGTCGCGTAGGGGCCGTCCTGCCCGAAGGCGGTGACCCGGCAGACGACGAGGCGGGGGTTGCGCTCCAGCAGCACGTCGGGCCCCAGGCCCAGGCGTTCGAGCACGCCGGGGCGGAAGTTCTCCACCAGCACGTGGGCGTCCTCGACCAGCCGCAGCAGCGTCTCCCGGCCCTCGTCGGTCTTGAGGTCGAGGGTGGCGCACCGCTTGTTGCGGGCCACCAGCTTCCAGTAGGCGGACGTGCCGTCGCGGGGGTCGGGCAGGCCCATCGTGCGGGTCGAGTCGCCGCCGGGGCGCTCGATCTTCAGCACGTCCGCGCCGAAGTCGGCCAGGTAGCGGGCGGCGCCGGGGCCGGCGATGACGGTGGCGAGGTCGATGACCCGGATGTCGGCCAGCGGCCCGCGGCGCGGCCGCTCGCCGGCCTCGGGGGTGGAGGACGGCTCGTCGGTCACGGCTCCGGTGCTACGTCAGGCGGGCCGGCCGGCACAAGCCCGGCTCAGCGACCCTCGGGGCGGGTGTCGATGAGGAAGCAGCGGTCGCCGAGCTCCCCGAACGCGTACGACTCGTAGAGCCCGCCGTAGAGGTCGCGGGTCTTCTCGGTCCAGGCCAGGGCCTCGGGTGCCGAGATGCGGCGGAACACCTGCAGGATCCCGCCCTCGTGGACCCGGTACTCGGCCCAGGCGCCGGGGAAGTCCTTCACGCAGGCCACCTCGACCCACGGCACGTCGCGGGTGGCGGAGAACCGCCGCACCCGGTTGCGGTGGGTGTGCCCGGCGAAGTAGCCGACGATGCGGGGGCGCCGGGCGACGACCTCGACGAGCCGCTCGGAGTCGTCGGGGTCGATGCCGAAGTAGGTCTCCGGGCGGGTGCTCGAGTCGGGGTTCCAGGCGTGGTGGTGCCCGAAGACCATGACCGGGCGGTCGGCCTCGGCCGCCAGCTGGTCGAGCCACTCCAGCGTCTCGGCGGGCACGGCGCCGGACGCCCGGCCGGGCACCGACGTGTCGATCACCGCCAGGGTGACGCCGGGGAGGTGCACGGCCTGGTACGGCTGCGCGGCGAACGTCTCGCCGTGGTAGGCGTCGTGGTTGCCGCGCACGTGGACGAGCCGGTCGCCGAAGGCGGGCTCGTAGGTGGCGAGGAAGTCCTCGTACTCCTCCCGGGTGCCCATCGAGGTGAGGTCGCCCTTGACGACGACGGCGTCGGGCTCGACCGCCAGCATGTCGGCGACGGCGGCCCGGTTCATCACCTCCGGGTAGGGGTCCTCGCCGGGGGCGGAGGTGTAGATGGGGTGGTCGTCGATCCCGTTGAGGACGCCGCACTCCACCTCGCCGAAGTGCACGTCGTTGACCGTGCAGAACCGGGCCAGCAGCTCGCCCGGCGGGCGGGGGAGCGTGCGCACGGTGTGGCCGTCGAGCTCGTGGAGGGTGTCCGGGGCGAGGCCCTGGTAGCGGCGCTCGGTCGTGCCGTCGTGCAGCACGACCTCGTCGTCCGCGACGGTGGTCAGGTCCACGGGCCCGGAGGCTACCGGTGGCGCCGCCGGGCGGCGCCACCGGCGCTCACAGCTTGACGACCTGGCTCCTGGTCAGCTTGTCGTGCCAGGTCTGCTTCCTGTCGTCCCACAGCATCCACAGGTAGCCGAGGAAGCAGGGCAGGCCCGAGAGGATGCGGGCGAAGTACCGCCCCACGGCCCGGCCCGTGCCGATCGGGCCGCCCGTGTGCTCGTCGACGACGCGGATGCCGAGGGCCCGCTTGCCGAGCGTCTGGCCCGACCCGCCCTCGAGCTTGGCGTAGTACACGACGGCGGCGACGATCGCGAGCAGCGCCAGGACGGCGAAGGCCGCCCACGTCCCGCCCGTCGGCACCTCGCAGAGGGCGTTGTGGCGGTCGTCGCCCCAGACGATGTCGCCCGACTCGTCGACCCGGCAGGTCTCGATCTTCGTCGGGCCGAACTCCAGGACGAGGTAGGCCGGGAGGCCGAACAGGGAGACGACGATCCAGTCGATGACCCAGGCGCCGAGGCGGTGCCCGAACCCGGCGAGGCCGCGGTGGCCCGGGCCTCCCGGCGCGCCGTAGCTCCCCGGCGGCCCGAACGGGCCGGGGGCGGCGCCCGGCGGCGGGGGCGCCCCCGGTGCCGGCGGCGCCCCCGGTGGCGGGAACGACGGCGTCGATCCGCCCGGCGGGGGTGGGGGTGTCGACCCGCCCGGCGGCGGTGGTGTGGGGAGATCAGCCATGGCGGGGGCGCATGCTAGCGAGGCCCGCCGTGGCGCCGGGGGCGGCGCCGGGCGACGTCACCAGGGCCGGTTGCGGCGCAGCGGGATCGGCTTCGACCACCAGCGGCCGGAGAACCGCCACCGCGGGGGTGCGCTCGGTGCCGTCGGAGCGGCCGGTCGGGGCCAGCAGACCTCGATCGCGGCCACGATGGCGGCGACCTCCTCCTCGGTGGGCTCGCCGCCCCGCGCCACGACGACGTCGCCGGGGGTGCGCTCGGACGGGGTGCTCACCGGGGCGACCTCACAGCGGGACGTTGCCGTGCTTGCGCTTCGGGAGCTCCTCGCGCTTCGAGCGGAGCAGCTCGAGGCCGGCGACGAGCTTGACCCGGGTCTCGGCCGGGTCGATGACGTCGTCGACGTAGCCGCGCTCGGCCGCCATGTACGGGTTGGCGAAGCGCTCGGTGTACTCCTCGACCAGCTCGGCCTTGCGGGCCTCGGGGTCCTCGGCGGCCTCGATCTCGCGGCGGTAGGCGATCTCGACCGCGCCCTGCGGCCCCATGACGGCCAGCTCGCCCGACGGCCAGGCGTAGGCCAGGTCGGCGCCGATCGACTTGGAGTTCATGACGACGTAGGCGCCGCCGTAGGCCTTGCGGGTCACGACCTGGATGCGGGGGACGGTCGCCTCGCAGAAGGCGTAGAGCAGCTTGGCGCCGTGGCGGATGATGCCGCCGTGCTCCTGGTCGACGCCCGGGAGGAAGCCGGGGACGTCGACGAAGCTGATGAGCGGGATGTTGAAGGCGTCGCAGGTGCGCACGAACCGGGCCGCCTTCTCGGACGACTCGATGTCGAGCACCCCGGCGAGGTGCATCGGCTGGTTGCCGACGATGCCGACGACGTGGCCGCCGAGCCGGGCGAACGCGCACACGACGTTGGGCGCCCACCGCTGCGCGTACTCGTAGTACTCGCCGTCGTCGACGACGGCCTCGATCACCTTGGCCATGTCGTAGGGCTGGTTCGACGACGGCGGGATGATGTCGCGCAGCTCGGGGCAGAGGCGGTCGACCGGGTCGTCGGTGGGGACGACCGGCGGCTCCTCGAGGTTGTTCGAGGGCAGGAAGCTGAGCAGGTAGCGGACGTCCTCCAGGCAGCTGGCGTCGTCGGCCGAGGTGAAGTGGCAGACGCCCGACTTGGCGGCGTGGGCGATGGCGCCGCCCAGCTCCTGCTGGGTCACCTCCTCGCCGGTCACCGTCTTCACGACGTCGGGGCCGGTGATGAACATGTAGGAGGTGTCCTCGACCATGAACACGAAGTCGGTCATGGCCGGGGAGTAGACGGCGCCGCCGGCGCACGGGCCCATGATCACGCTGATCTGGGGCACGACGCCCGAGGCCTGGACGTTCCGGTAGAAGATGCCGCCGTAGCTGTCGAGGCTGACGACGCCCTCCTGGATGCGGGCGCCGGCGCCGTCGTTCAGGCCGATGATCGGCGCGCCGACCTTGAGGGCGAGGTCCATGAGCTTGTGGATCTTGGCGGCGAAGACCTCGCCCAGCGCCCCGCCGAACACGGTGAAGTCCTGCGAGAACACGAAGACCTTGCGGCCGTCGACCGTGCCCCAGCCGCAGACGACGCCGTCGGTGTAGGGGCGGTCCTCGTAGCCCGAGTCGCTCGGCCGGCGGGCGAGCAGGTCGAGCTCGTGGAACGAGCCCGGGTCGAGCAGCAGGTCGATGCGCTCGCGGGCCAGCAGCTTGCCCCGGTCGTGCTGGCGCTGGCGTGCTCTGTCGGTGCCGGGAGCGAGCGCCTCCTCCTTGCGCTTCGCCAGGTCGGCGAGCCGCTCGCTCATCGGGTGGTCGGCCATGGCGCAACGGTACCGGCGTGTCCGGGGTGCCCAGAAATTGCTCGGCGGTCGGTGGGAGGGCGGCGCGGGTGACCGCTCCGGTGGCCGGTCCCGTACGCTCGGCGCGATGGACCTGCCCGTGACGCCGCCCGTCAAGCCCATGCTCGCCAAGGCCGTCTACGAGGTGCCGCGGGCGGCGGGCCTGGTCTACGAGCCCAAGTGGGACGGGTTCCGCTGCCTGGTGTTCCGCGACGGCGGCGAGGTCGAGCTGTGGAGCCGCACCGACCGCCCGCTCACCCGCTACTTCCCCGAGATGGTCGAGCCGTTGCTCGCCGCCCTGCCGCAGCGCTGCGTCGTCGACGGGGAGCTGGTGGTCGTCACCGGCGACGGGCTCGACTTCGACGCCCTGCAGATGCGGCTGCACCCGGCCGAGTCGCGCATCACCCGGCTGGCCGGCGAGATCCCCGCCACCTACGTCGCCTTCGACCTGCTGGCGCTGGGCGACCGCGACCTGCAGCCGGCGCCGTTCGCCGAGCGGCGGCAGCTGCTGGAGGGGGCCGTCGCCGGCGGGCACGAGCGGGTCCGGCTGACGCCGGTGACCGACGACCCGGACGTCGCCGAGGACTGGTTCCGCCGGTTCGAGGGCGCCGGCTTCGACGGCGTGATGGCCAAGCGGTCCGACGCCCCCTACCGCCAGGACAAGCGGGACATGCTCAAGGTCAAGCACCAGCGCACGGCCGACTGCGTCGTCGCCGGCTACCGGCTGCACAAGGACGGCCAGGGCGTGGGCTCGCTGCTGCTCGGCCTCTACGACGGCACCGGGGGCCTGCACCACGTCGGCGTCGCGGCCTCCTTCGCCGCCCCGCTGCGCCGGCAGCTGCTCGCCGAGGTCGAGCCGCTGCGAGAGGGCGCGCTGGACGACCACCCCTGGCGGGCGTGGGCCGAGGCGGCCGCGGACGAGCGGACCACCCGCATGCCGGGCGGGATGAGCCGCTGGAACGCGCAGAAGGACCTGTCGTGGGAGCCGCTGCGCATCGAGCGGGTCGTCGAGGTGCGCTACGAGCACGTGCTGTCGGGTCGGTTCCGGCACACCGCCCGGTTCGTCCGGTGGCGCGACGACAAGCGCCCGGCGGACTGCACCTACGCGCAGCTCGAGGAGGTGCCGCCCGCCGAGCTGTCGACGATCTTCGGCGTGGCGCCCCGCGGTTCGCGACCAACTTGACCCTCGGGTCAAGACGTGGTGCGCTGGTGCGCGCCCGGGGAGCAGTTCCCGTCGATCGACGACCCCACGAGAGGTACCGATGACCGACACCGCCGATCGAGCGACAACCGACGACCCCGTCGAGGAGGTCAAGAGCTGGCTGGCCGAGAACTGGGACCCCGACCTCACGGTCGGCGAGTGGTGGGAGCGCCTGGGCGAGTCCGGCTGGGCCGTCCCCACCTGGCCGGTCGAGTGGTACGGCAAGGGCCTCAGCCGGGCCGAGGGCGTGCGGGTGCAGCAGGCGATCATCGACTTCGGCGCCCTGCCGGCCCCGGGTGGCCTCGGCCTCATGCTGGCCGGGCCGACGATCATCGTGCACGGCACCGAGGAGCAGAAGAAGCGGTACCTGCGCGACATCGTCACCGGCAAGAAGGCCTGGTGCCAGCTCTTCAGTGAGCCCGGGGCCGGGTCCGACCTGGCCGGTCTGAACACCCGGGCGGTGAAGGACGGCGACGAGTGGGTCGTCAACGGCCAGAAGGTCTGGACCTCGGGCGGCCACGTGGCCGACCTCGGCATGCTCATCGCCCGCACCGACCCCGACAAGCCCAAGCACGCCGGCATCACCTACTTCGCCATCGACATGAAGCAGCCGGGCATCGAGGTGGTGCCGCTGCGGGAGATGACCGGCCGGGCGCTGTTCAACGAGGTGTTCCTCACCGACGCCCGGGTCCCCGACGACGCCATCATCGGCGGCCGCGGCAACGGGTGGAGGGTCGCCAACACCACCCTCATGTTCGAGCGGGCCAGCCTCGGCGCCGGCGGCGGCACCGCGGCCGCCTCGATGGCCAGCCCGGGGACGATCGCGGGCGACCTCGACAAGCGGGCCGGCGACTTCGTCGCCACCGGCGGCCGGCGGGGCGGTGGTGGCGGCACGCTGTTCGGCGCGTCGGCCAAGGCGCTGACGGCGCTGGCCAAGCGCAACGGCAAGATCGCCGACCCGACCGTCCGCCAGAAGCTGATGAAGCTGCACACGCTCGGCGAGGTCGCCAAGTTCAACAACATGCGGCTGAAGGCGGCGGCCGCCGTGGGCAAGGACATCCCCGGCCTGCCCAACATCGCCAAGCTGCTGATGAGCGACACCGTGCGCCTGTCGCGCGACCTGGGCCTCGAGATCACCGGGGCCTACGGCACGCTGCACGCCTACGACGGCGAGTCGCGCAAGCAGCTCGACGAGGCCACCGGCATGCCCGAGCTCGCCGGCGTGACCGAGATGGCGCTGTTCGCCCAGGCGCCGCCCATCTACGGCGGCACCGACCAGATCCAGCGCAACATCATCGGCGAGCGGGTCCTCGGCCTGCCCAAGGAGCCGGGCCCCGACAAGAACACGCCGTTCAAGGACCTCCCCAAGAACGGCTGAGGCGCGGGCGGACGCCCCCCGCCGTCCACGCCGACCCGCGGGCCGGGTCGCGGCGCTCGGCGCGCCGCCGCCCGGCCCCCCCCCCCCCCCGCGCGCCCCCCCGCGGGCGGGTGTCCCAGGCGGCGGGGCCCGCTCCTTGGGCCCCCGCGAAGGAGGAGCCAAGCGGGGCCGCAGCACCACCTCGCGGTAG
>PKRH01000144.1 GCA_017577565.1 Thermoanaerobacterales bacterium
TTTGTGCCGGTTTGTTGGGTTGGGGGTTTTTATAAAGGACAGGGCCATGGCCCTCGGGGTCGAGAAGGTGAAGGACAGCGGCTACCAGGGCCTCAACGCCTTCCCCATCCCCACCGACGGCACCAACCGCACGCTGACCGCCGCCGCCATGTTCTCGATGGTGGCGCCGGCCTACGCCAAGCGCTACGGCGTCGACCGGGACGAGCTGCGGCGGGCGCTCGCCCGCATCGCCGCCAAGAACCACGCCAACGGGGCCCGCAACCCCCGGGCCCAGTTCCGGCGGGAGGTGTCGGTCGAGCAGATCTGCGCCATGCCCGCCGTCGCCGGCGAGCTGTCGGTGTTCGACTGCGCCGGGGTGGCCGACGGCGCCGCCGCGGCCGTCGTCGTGCGGGCCGAGGACGCCCACCGCTACACCGACCGGCCGCTGTACGTGAAGGCGCTGTCGTTCGTGGCCGGCAACGGCTCGGGGCTGACCGACCCGGGCTACGACTACACGACCTTCCCCGAGATCGAGGCCTCGGCCCGGGACGCCTACGCCCAGGCCGGCGTCACCGACCCCCGGGCCGAGCTGGCCATGGCCGAGGTGCACGACTGCTTCACGCCCACCGAGCTCGTGCTCATGGAGGACCTCGGCTTCGTCGAGCGGGGGACGGCGTGGAAGCACGTGCTCGACGGCACCTTCGACCTCGACGGCGAGCTGCCGGTCAACCCCGACGGCGGCCTCAAGTCGTTCGGGCACCCGGTGGGGGCGAGCGGCCTGCGCATGATGTTCGAGGCCTGGCTGCAGCTGCGGGGCGAGGCCCCCGAGGAGCGCCGCATCTCGACCTACGGGCAGCGCCACCTCGCCCTCACCCACAACCTGGGCGGCTACCCGGGCGAGATGGTCAGCTTCGTCTCCATCCTCGGCACCGAGCCCTCGGCGTGAGCCACCGGGGGGTCCGGCGCCCCGCCAGCGGGTTCGGGCGAAGCGGGGGCCGGGCCGAAGGACCCCGCTACGCCCCTGCCTCCAGGGCCGCGGCCTCGGCCTCCTGGGCCGCCAGGCGGCGGCGGTCGACCTTCTGCATGGGCGTGAGCGGCAGGGCGTCGACGACCCGCAGGGCCTCGGGCAGCTTGTAGCGGGCGAGCCGGTCGGCGAGGAACGCCCGCAGGTCTTCGAGCGTCGGCGGCGCCCCCGGGTCGGCGGGCACGACCACCGCCACGCCGACCTCGCCCATGACCGGGTCGGGCCGGGGCACGACCGCCGCCTCGGCGACGGCCGGGTGGGCGACGAGCGCCGCCTCGACCTCGGCGGGGTACACGTTGTACCCGCCCCGCACGAACATCTCCTTGACCCGCCCGGCCAGGCGCACGAGCCCCCGCTCGTCGACCGACGCCAGGTCGCCCGTGCGCAGCCAGCCGTCGACCAGGGTCGCCGCCGTGGCCTCGGGGTCGCGCCAGTAGCCCTGCATCTGCGTCGGCGATCGCAGCCACAGCTCGCCGACCTCGCCGGCCGGCAGCGGCCGCCCCTCGGGGTCGCGCACCGACACCTCGACGCCCCGGCGGGGCCGGCCCACGGTGTGGAGCGCCTCCTCGTCGTCGGCGTCGAAGGCGGTGCCCGTGCCGCACCCGCCCGACTCGGTCGACGAGTAGCGGATCGAGTAGGCGGCACCGAACCGCTCCCGGACGGCGGCGACCAGCGCCGGCGGCGACGCCGCCCCGCCGGCGACCACGGTCTCGACGTGCGACCAGTCGTGGCGGTCGATCTCGGGCGAGCGCAGCATGAGCGCGAACTGGGGCGCCACCCCGCCGATGGACGGCATGCGCTGCTCGGCGATCGTGCGCAGCGCGTCGTCGGCCCGCCAGCGGCCCAGGATGTGCGTCCGGGTGGCGAGCCGGAGGTACCAGGGCAGCTTGGTGGTGAAGCCGACGTGGGCGAACTGCGTCGAGGCCAGCATCGCCGGGCCCGGGCGCCCGGGCGAGGCCCACGCGCCGCCGGTGTCGCACAGCGCCACGGCGGCGAGCTGCCGCTCGCAGAACACCGCGCCCTTGGGCCGCCCGGTCGTGCCCGAGGTGAAGACGATGGCGACCGGCCGGTCGGGGTCGGCGGGCAGCGGCGGCGGCGGGCCGGCGTCGGCCATGCGGGCCTCGCCGTCGGCGACCAGCTCGCCCACCTCGGCCGGGTCGTCGAGGACGACCCGGGGGTCGGCGAGGTCGGCCAGCGCCCGCTGCTCGGGCTCGGCGAGGAGCGGGTTGAGCCCGGCCGTGATCGCGCCCAGCTTGGCGGCCGCGGCGTAGGCGACCACGTAGCGGGTGTCGGACGGCAGGCGCAGGACCACCCGGTCGCCCTCCGCCACCCCCCGGGCGGCGAGCGCGGTCGCCAGGGCGTCGGAGCGGCGGTCGAGCTCCCGGTAGGTGAGGGGCGTGCCGTCGGGGTCGACGAAGGCGACGAGGTCGCCGAAGCGGCGGGCCGCCTCGCGGACGGTGGCGCTCAGCACGTCCGTCCTCCCCTCCACTCGTCCACACCACCACGGTAGCCCTGCATCTGACGCCCCGTCAGATGTGTTGCGGCGCTCCCGCTCAGCCCCGCGGCGTCAGCACGCAGAGCTCGTTGCCCTGGGGGTCGGCCAGCACCACCCACGGCACGTCGCCCTGGCCGACGTCGACGTCGGTGGCCCCGAGCGCCCGCAGGCGGTCGACCTCGGCGGCGTGGTCGTCGCCGGCGAACGGCGCCACGTCGAGGTGCACCCGGTTCCTGCCCACCTCGGGGTCGGCGCTCCGGAGCAGCTCGAGGCGCGGGCCCCGCCCGTCGGGGCGGGTCAGGCGGGCGTCGCCGGAGGGGAACACCTCGGCGGGCCACCCGGTCGCCGCCGACCAGAACGGCGCCAGCGACGCGGGGTCGGGCGTGTCCACGACGACCGCCGCCACCGGCCCGGCCGCCGCGTACTCGTCACGGGGGTCGAGCACGCACAGCTCGTTGCCCTGGGGGTCGGCCAGCACCACCCACGGCACGCCGCGCTGGCCGACGTCGACGGGGCGGGCGCCGGCCGCCCTGAGGCGCTCGACGGCGGCGGCCTGGTGGTCCGCCGACCGGCTGTCCAGGTCGAGGTGCACGCGGTTCTTGCCCACCTTGGGGTCGGCGTTCGGGACGAACACGAGCGGGATCCCCGGCTCGTGGCTGCCGGCGGGCGGCTCGACGGCCACCACGCCGGACGCGTCGGCCTCGGCCGGCCAGCCCGTCGCCACCGACCAGAACCGGGCCAGCGACGGGGGATCGGTGGCGGCGAGGACCACGGACCACAGGCGCGTCGGCACGGCCGCACCGTAGCGGGGCCCTCCCGTCCGGCCCACGAAGGTTGTGTGACCGCCGCCATCGGGGGAAGGGACCGCGGCGCGGGTGCCGTTCGCCGCACCCGTCGACCCGCGACATGGAGGTACGAACCGTGGCCACCGCGCACGCCGGCGGGTACGCCGGTCCGTCCCGGATCCACTCCCTCGCCCAGTACGGGGCGTTCGCCTTCGGCGCCGTCTTCGTCCTCGTCGGGATCCTGGGGTTCATCCCCGGCATCACGACCAACGTCGACGACATGACCTTCGCCGGGGAGGACTCGGGGGCCGAGCTGCTCGGGATCTTCCAGGTCTCGGTGCTCCACAACCTCGTGCACCTGCTCCTCGGCATCGTCGGCCTGTGGGCGGCGCGGCTGTGGGCGACGGCCCGCGTCTACCTGCTCGCCACGGGCGTCGTCTACCTGGCGCTCTTCGTCTACGGGATGGTGATCGACCGGGAGTCGGACGCCAACTTCGTGCCGCTGAACAGCGCCGACGACTGGCTCCACCTGGTCCTCGCCGTCGCCATGCTGGCGGTCGGCCTGGCCGCCGGACGCCGCTTCGAGGACGACCCGCTCGTCCGGGGCCGAGGGGACGTTCCCCGGGCCCGTCGGACCTGAGGGCCGCCGCCGTCCACAGGGCGGCCGTCCGTTAGGGTCGGCGCATGAGCGTCGACCTCGCTGAACTGGTCTCCCCTTGGCGGACGGCGGTCGTGACCTCGGAGATGCAGAACGGGGTGATCGGGGAGCAGGCCGCGCTCCCCGAGCTGGCCGCGGTCGCCCGGGCCGGCGCCCTGCCGGCGACGGTCCGCCTCGTGGAGGCGGCGCGTCGGGCCGGGGTCGAGGTGGTGCACGCGGTGTTCGAGCGCCGGCCCGACGGCAAGGGCTCGAACACCAACGCCCGGCTCTTCCACGCCGTCGCCGGGCGGGAGGTCAAGCTGGCGCCCGGCACCCCCGCCGTCGAGGTCGTGCCGGAGATCGGCGTCGCGCCCACCGACATCGTGCTCCGCCGCCGCCACGGCATCGGCCCGATGGGCGGGACCGACCTCGACCCCGTGCTGCGCAACCTCGGGGTGACGACGATCGTGGGCGCCGGGGTGTCGGTCAACGTCGCCATCACCAACCTGGTCATGGACGCGGTCAACCTGGGCTACAACGTCGTGCTGCCCCGGGACGCGGTCTGCGGGGTGCCCGCCGACTACGCCGAGGCGGTCATCGACAACACGCTCAGCCTGCTCGCCACCGTGACGACGGTCGACGAGCTGGTCGAGGTCTGGAAGTAGCCGCGCCGGCCCGTCGGCGCCCTGGGGGGAGGACGTCCGGATCGTGAAGTTCTGCCAGTCGCTCATGTACGCGGCGCCCGACCAGTGGATCGAGCTGACCTGCGCCGCCGAGGCCGCCGGCTTCGACCAGGTGGCGCTGTCCGACCACGTCGTCCAGCCCGAGAAGCTGGAGTCGACCTACCCCTACACCCGCTCCGGGCGCCCGATGTTCCCGCCCGACACGCCGTGGCCCGACGTCTGGGTGACGATCGGGGCGCTGGCCGCCCGCACCGAGCGCATCTCCTTCGTCACCCACGTCTACGTGCTGCCGGCCCGCAACCCGTTCGTCGTGGCCAAGGCGGTCGGCACCGCGGCCGTCCTGTCCGGCGGGCGGGTCCAGCTCGGCGTCGGCGCCGGGTGGATGCGGGAGGAGTTCGCGGCCCTGGAGCAGCCGTTCGAGCGCCGCGGTGCCCGCATGGAGGAGCAGATCGAGGTGCTGCGCACCCTCTGGCGGGGCGGGATGGTCGAGCACCACGGCGAGTTCTACGACTTCGACCGGCTGGAGATGGCGCCCGCCCCGCCCGAGCCGGTGCCGATCCTGGTCGGCGGCCACTCCGAGGTGGCGCTGCGCCGGGCGGCCCGCATCGGGGACGGGTGGATCGGCGTCTACTACCGGCTCGACGAGCTGCTCGCCATCGTCGAGCGCCTCCAGGGCTACCGGGCCGAGTACGGCACGCTGGACCGGCCGTTCGAGATCCAGGCCTCGGTCGTCGACCACATGCCGACGCCCGAGGTCTGCCGGCGCCTCGAGGAGGCGGGCGTGACGACGCTCACGACCTCGGCGTGGCTGATGGCCGGCAAGCAGAACGCGCCGCTGGAGGAGAACCTGGCCGCCATCGAGCGCTTCGCCGCCGAGTACATCGCGCCGCTGCGGGGCGGCTGAGGGCGCCCGGGCCGGTTCCCTGATGGATCGTCAGGTCTCGTTATCCTGGCGCACGTGACCGAACAGGCAGCCGAGGTCGACCAGCTCCGCGCGTCCGACGGGCGCGTGCCGGGACGGCGCGGGCGGGCGACCCGTCAGCGCCTGCTCGACTGCACGGCCGAGATGCTGCGCACGACGAGCTACCGGGCGATCAAGGTCATCGACATCGCCCGGGAGGCGGGCACCTCGCCGGCGACCTTCTACCAGTACTTCGCGGACGTCGAGGCGGCCATCCTCGTGCTGGCCGAGGAGATGGCCGCCGACGGCGAGCGCCTCGTGCAGCTCGTCCGGGAGGGCACCTGGCGGGGCAAGGCCGGCTACCGGACGGCGCTCGCGCTGACCGACGCCTTCCTCGAGTTCTGGGACGAGCACCGACCCGTGCTGCGGGTCGTCGACCTGGCGACCGACGAGGGCGACCACCGGTTCCGCAACATCCGGGTCAAGGTCCTCAACGCGGTGGTGCGCGAGCTGGCGGCGGTCATCGCCCGCTTCCAGGAGGAGGGGCGCAACACGGGCGTCGAGCCCATGGCCCAGGCCGGCACGCTGGTGGCGACGCTGGCCAGCGTCGCCGCCCACCACGCCGGCTTCGAGTACTGGGGCTTCCGCACCGACGACGTGCGGGTCTCCGTCGCCCGCACGGTCTACTGGGGCACCACCGGCCAGCGCCCGCCGGCCGACGGCTGAGAGGGGCGGCCCGGGCGGCCGGGCGTGTCACCCCGTTTCGTGTCGCGTGCGCTACGCGGCGTCCTGGGCTACCGTCGCCACCCGAACGGCTCGGACTGGGGACGGCCGCAGGGGGAGACATCGTGACGCGCGACGCTGGGGAACGGGTGGCGTTCGGCTTCCAGCTGCCGATCCAGGGCCAGCCGGCCGCCTTCGCCGAGGGCTGGGAGTCCCGGGCCGGCGCCCAGGAGCTGGCCACCGTCGCCCGGGTCGCCGAGCGGGCCGGCTTCGCCGCGCTCGCCGTCGCCGACCACGTGGCGGTGCCCAAGAGCCGGGCGCCGACGGTGGGCACGACGTGGTGGGACTGCGTCGCCACCCTCGCCTACCTGGCCGCCGTCACCGAGCGCATCCGCCTGCTCAGCCACGTCTACGTGCTGCCGTTGCGGCACCCGCTGCTGGCGGCGAAGCAGTGGACGACGCTCGACGCCCTCTCCGGCGGGCGCACGATCCTCGGCGTGGGGGCGGGCGACCTCGAGGGCGAGTTCGCGGCGCTCGGCGTCGACTTCCACCGCCGGGGCGCCCTGCTCGACGAGGCGCTCGCCGCGCTGCGGGCCGCGCTCGACGGCGAGTTCTCCTCGCACGAGGGCCCGACGTGGCGCTACGAGGAGGTGGGCCTCTCGCCCCGGCCCGTGCAGCACCGGGTGCCGATCTGGGTGGGCGGGGCGTCGGCCGCGGCCCGCCGCCGGGCGGCCCGGTGGGGCGACGGCTGGCTGGCGGTCGGCCCGCCCGAGGGCGGCCTCTCCGCCGCCGTCGCCGAGGTCCACGAGCTGCGCGAGCGCTACGGCCGGGCCGACGAGCCCTTCACGATCGGCGCCATGTCCGGCCCGCTCTACGTCGGCGAGCCCCGGTGGGACGTGGGGCGGGCGGTCCACGGCTCGCCCGAGCAGATCGCCAGCTTCCTGCGGTCGATCGCCGGCCTCGGCGTCGACCAGATCCAGGTCAGCTTCCGCAGCCGCGACGTGCACGAGCTGTACGACCAGCTCCGGGTGTTCGGGGCCGAGGTGGCGCCGCTGGTGGCCGCCGGGGCCCGCCGCCCCGTCAGATCAGGCTGAGGCCGCCGTCGACCGCCAGCACCTGGCCGGTGACGTAGCTGGCGTCGTCGGACAGCAGGAAGCAGGTCGCGGCCGCCACCTCCCACGCCGTGCCCTGGCGCCCGAGCGGGATGGGCGTGCGGCCCCGCGACGGCCGCCCGGCGGTGGCCAGGCGCCCCATCGGCGTGTCGA
>PKRH01000145.1 GCA_017577565.1 Thermoanaerobacterales bacterium
CTGCTGCTCCTCCTGACCATCTTCGTCGCGGTGCTGACGGCGGTCAGGGTGGGGGAGGGGGTCGGGGCCCGGTTCGCCGTCGCCGCCGTGTTCCTGGCCGGTGCCGCCCTCCACCGGGCGTTCGCCTGGGCGGTCAACAGCGAGGTCACGCCGGAGGGCAGGATCTGGCACGAACTCCACACCTACGGCGGCGTGCCCGTCGAGAAGGTCACGCCTGTCTGGGTGCTCGTCGGGCTCGCCGCCCTCGCGATGGTGGTGGCCGCGCTGACCACGACCCTGATCGGCTGGCTGGCGTTCGGCGTGCTGGTCGTGGGGTCGCTCGTCGCCTGGACGCGCCGGCGCGAGGGGGCGCTGATCGCCGGCCTGCGGGACCGGCGGGAGCTGGCCCGCCAGCGCGGCTGGCACTACCAGGACCGGGCGTCGGGTCTGCCGGCGCGCTGGAGGGACCTGATCGGCTGGCGGTACGCCACGATCACGCCGCTCGGCGTCTTCGCCGGCGAGGTCGACGGCCTGCCGTTCACGGTCTTCGACTCGGTCGTCGGGCTCGACGGCGTCGAGGGGCAGGCGCCCCGGACGACCTGGGTGGTCCACCTGCCCGTCGCCTTCCCCCGGGTCGACGTGGGCCCCGGGCGCGACGAGGTCCTGCGGGCCTTCGGCGTCACGGGGTCCGTCGACCGCTTCTTCGAACGCGTCTTCGAGCAGGGCGAGCTGCCCACCGCGCCGGACCCCTCCCCGACGGGCTCCGGCCCCGCCGCCCGCTGCCCGGACGCGCCGGAGCTCGCCCGCGACCTGCTGACGCCGGCGGTGCGGGCCGCCGCCGACGCGGCCGGCCTCCTCGCCTGGCGCATCGTCGGCCCCGACCTCCTCGTCAGCTCGCCCGAGCACCTGCGGCCGCTGCCGTTGGACGAGGTCGTGGCCCGGGTCGAGGGGCTGGCGGCGCTGGGACGGGCCGTCGTCGACGCGGTGGGCGACCGCCACGGCACCACCCCGGCGGTGGAGCCGCCGTTCGCCGCCGAGCGGGCGGCCGCGGCCCAGAGCCGGCGCGAGGCCGCCTAGGCCGGTCGGACGCGGAGGCGGGCCCGCACCGGCCGGTGGTCGGAGAGGACCTGGGGCACGACCTCCGCGGCGACGACCTCGACCCGGTCGTTCACGAGCAGGTGGTCGGTCTGGCTGTGCGGGCGGGGCGACGGGTAGGTCCGGCCCCGCACGGCCCGCCGCCACCCCCGGCCGACGAGCAGGTCGACGCACCAGCCCCACATGTTCATGTCGCCGGCGAGCACGCCGGGCACGTCGCCCGGCGGCAGCGCGGCCCGCAGCGACCCGGCCAGGCGCCAGACGGGCGCGGTGAGCAGCGGCAGGTGGGTGGTGGCGACGGTGACCGGCGTGCCGCCGGCGTCGACGACGGCTCGCACGACCGCTCGCCGCCCGGGGTCGCGGGCCAGCTGGGGCCGGAGCGGCACGACGTCGGCCTCCAGGACCGGCAGGCGCGACAGCAGGGCGACCACCCAGTCGCCGTCGCCGGCGTCGCCCTCGCGCGCCACGAGGCGCACCTGGTCGTGGCAGGTGGCCCGGGCCACCGAGAACGTGGCAGCCACCCGGTAGCCGAGCGCCGAGGCGATCGCCACCACGTCGCCCTCCTCACCGTCGGGCACCCAGGCCTCCTGCAGGGCCAGGACGTCGGTGTCGACCTCCTTGCAGGCGGTCACGACGTCGTAGAAGGGCGCGTCGTGGCCGGAGGCGCCGCGGCCCATGTGCAGGTTGAGGCTCCCCAGCGTCAGCTCGGCCATCGGCGGCCAGTCTGCCACCGGTCGCCCGCCGGGCGGCGGGTCAGCCGCCGTCGCCCCGGCGCTGGTCGTAGGGCAGGCGGGCGTCGCCGGTGGGCGGCCCGTCGGGGAAGGTCAGCACCATGACCTGGGTGGCGTGCGCCACCAGCGCCGGGCCGGTCGGGTCCCACAGGGCCGCCTCGACCGAGGCGTAGCCGGCCGTCGCCCGCCGGGCCCGCAGGTGGGCGAGCAGCCACTCGGAGCGGGCGTCCTCGAAGAGGTGGACCGTCAGGTCCGCGCTCGGCGGGTACCACTCGGGGGTGCCCGGCCCCATGCGCTGGCCGACCGACGACGGCATGAGGTCGCACAGGGCGACGACGGCCAGCGGGTCGAGCGTGCCGTCGTCGCGCACCGGTGGTTCGTCGAACCGGTACCAGTGGGCGCACTCGGACGAGGTGGGCACGTAGTGCTCCCATGGCGCGTTGCCGAGCGCGGCCCGCCCCTCGACCTGGTCCCAGAACGGGAACCCGGGGCGCTCGGGTACCTCCGGCGGCCGCGGGTCGCGGAACGACGGGCAGGCCTCGGGCGGCGGGACCGCCGGCATGGCGAGGTCGGTGAACTCGAAGCCGCCGCGGTCGGCGCCGAACACCGCGACGGTCGTGTGCCCGGGCCCGTCGCCGCCCGCGGCCCGGACGGTCGCCGAGGCCTGGGACATCGAGCGCCCGCGGCGCAGCACGGCCACGTCGACGACCACCGGCCCCGCCGGCACCTGCCCGGCGTAGACGGTGGTGGCCGAGCGCAGGCGCTGGTCGGGCCGGCCCAGCTCGGCCTGCATGGCGGCGACGGCCAGCGCGCTCATCACCCCGCCCTGGGGCACGACCGGGCAGTTCCAGCGGGCGTCGACCTCGACCCGGTAGCGGCCCGGCCGCGCCGGATCGGGCTCGACGGCCATCTGGCGGGCGAACGCGCTCGTGCCGGTGTGCCGGTACCCCGCCGTGGTCATGGGGTCCGTTGTAGCCGGGACGGCGCGCCGGATCCCCGCGGTTTGCGCCGCCCCGGCCGGCCCGCGCCCGGGCCGGGGGCGCTACGGTGGCGGGCAGCACAACGCGGGAGCTCGGGCGACCGGGCTGAGAGGGCGCACTGGCGCCGACCGCCGAACCTGATCCGGGTAATGCCGGCGAAGGGAGAACAGCATGGGCATCCGCCGCAAGGTCTACGTCACCGGCGGGCGCGACGACGTGCGCGTCCCGTTCCTCGAGGTCGAGCTCGACCCGCCGAACGAGCCGATCCGGCTCTACGACACGAGCGGACCGGGCGGCGACCCCCGGGTGGGCCTCGAGCCGATCCGCGCCGGGTGGATCCACGAGCGCGGCGACGTCGAGCACCACCCCGGCCGGGTGGCGACGCTGCGCGACGAGGGCCGGGCCTCCGACCGGGCCGGGCGCACCGCCGCCGAGCCGTTCCCCGGCCCCGGGGCCGACCGGCCCCGGCTGCGGGCCGCGCCGGGCCGCACGGTGACCCAGATGCACTACGCCCGCCGGGGCGAGATCACCCCCGAGATGGAGTTCGTCGCCATCCGGGAGGGGGTCGACCCCGAGGTCGTCCGGGACGAGGTCGCCCGCGGGCGGGCCATCATCCCGGCCAACGTCAACCACCCCGAGTCCGAGCCGATGATCATCGGCTCCCGGTTCCTCACCAAGGTCAACGCCAACATCGGCACCTCCGCGGTCACCTCGTCGGCGGCCGAGGAGGTCGAGAAGCTGACCTGGGCGATCCGCTGGGGCGCCGACACGGTCATGGACCTGTCGACCGGGCGGGACATCCACACGACCCGCGAGTGGATCATCCGCAACAGCCCGGTCCCGGTGGGCACCGTGCCCATCTACCAGGCGCTGGAGAAGGTCGACGGGCGGCCCGAGGAGCTCACCTGGGAGATCTACCGCGACACGGTGATCGAGCAGGCCGAGCAGGGCGTCGACTACATGACCGTCCACGCCGGCGTGCTGCTGCGCTACGTGCCGCTGACCGTGGACCGCACGACCGGCATCGTCAGCCGGGGCGGGTCGATCCTCGCCGCCTGGTGCCTGGCCCACCACCAGGAGAACTTCCTCTACACCCACTTCGACGAGCTGTGCGAGATCTTCGCCGCCTACGACGTCGCCTTCAGCCTGGGCGACGGCCTGCGGCCCGGCTCGATCGCCGACGCCAACGACGAGGCCCAGCTGGCCGAGCTGGCCACCCTCGGCGAGCTGACCCGGCGGGCGTGGGAGCACGACGTCCAGGTCATGGTCGAGGGCCCGGGGCACGTGCCGATGCACAAGATCAAGGAGAACGTCGAGCTCCAGCAGGAGCTCTGCCACGAGGCGCCCTTCTACACGCTGGGCCCGCTGACCACCGACGTCGCGCCCGGCTACGACCACATCACCTCGGCCATCGGGGCGGCGATGATCGGGTGGTTCGGCACGGCGATGCTCTGCTACGTCACGCCGAAGGAGCACCTCGGCCTGCCCGACCGGGACGACGTCAAGCAGGGCGTCATCGCCTACAAGATCGCGGCCCACGCCGCCGACCTGGCCAAGGGCCACCCGCAGGCCCGGCGGTGGGACGACGCGCTGTCCAAGGCCCGCTTCGAGTTCCGCTGGGAGGACCAGTTCGACCTCTCGCTCGACCCCGAGACCGCCCGGGCCTACCACGACGAGACCCTGCCCGCCGCGCCGGCGAAGACGGCACACTTCTGCTCGATGTGCGGCCCGAAGTTCTGCTCGATGGCCATCACCGACAAGGTGCGGGCCTACGCCGCCGAGCGCGAGGTCGAGGAGGGGCTGGCCCGCAAGGCCGCCGAGTTCCGGGCCGCCGGCGGCGAGGTCTACGTCCCGGTGCCCGAGCCGAGCGCGCCGGCCCCCGGCGCGGGAGGGGCATGAGCAGCGACGCCGCCACCGCCGGGGCCCGCGACCGGCTGGGACGCCTGCACGTCCTCGTCGACTCGCTCGTCGTCGCCGAGTCCGCGCTCGAGGCCGGCGCCCCGACGCTGCAGGTGCGGCTGAAGTCGGGCAGCGACGCCGACCGCTACCGCCTCACCGCCGCCATCGCCGAGCGCTGCCGGGCGGCCGGGGCGACCTGCCTGGTCAACGACCGGGTCGACTTGGCCCTCGCGGTCGGGGCCGACGGCGTCCACGTCGGGGCCACCGACCTGCCGGTCGCCGTGGCCCGGCGGCTGCTCGGGCCGGGGGCGATCGTGGGCGGCACGGCCCGGGACCCGGACACCGCCCGCCGCCTGGTCGAGGACGGCGCGTCGTACCTGGGCGTCGGCCCCGTCTTCCCGACCCGGTCGAAGACCGGCCTGCCCGACCCCATCGGCCTCGACGGGCTCCGGGCCGTCGTCGAAGCGGTCGAGGTGCCGGTCATCGCCATCTCCGGCATCACCGCCGAGCGGGTCGACGCGGTCATCGGCGCCGGGGCCCACGGCGTCGCGGTCATCGCCGCGGTGGCCGAGGCGCCGGACCCCCACGTCGCCACCCACGACCTCATGCTCGCGGTGTCCAAGGCGGTCGAGGCCGCCCGCGGCGGCCCGGGACCGGGAGGGGCGGACCGATGAGCGCCGGCGCCGACGTCGTCGTCGTGGGGGCGGGCATCATCGGGCTGTCGGCGGCCTGGCGGCTCGCCCAGCGGGGCGCGTCGGTGACCGTCGTCGACCCGGCCCCCGGCTCGGGCGCCTCGACGGTCGCCGCCGGCATGCTGGCCCCGGTCACCGAGGCCCGCATCGGCGAGGAGCCCCTGCTGCGGCTCAACCACGCGTCGCTGACCCGGTGGCCGGCCTTCGCGGCCGAGCTGGAGGAGGCGTCCGGGCGGCGGATCGGCTTCCGGACCGACGGCACGCTCATGGTCGGCCTCGACGCCGACGACCGGGCCGCGCTCGACGACCTGGCCTCCCGTCACCGGGCCATGGGCCTCGAGGTCGAGCCGCTGCGGGGTCGCGAGGCCCGGCGCCTCGAGCCGGGCCTGGCGCCCGGGGTGCGGGCCGGGCTGCTGGCGGCCGATGAGCGCTCGGTCGACCCGGCGGCCGTCGTGGCCGCGCTCGAGGTGGCGGCGGCCGGGGCCGGGGTGGCGCTCGTGCGGGCGCCGGTGGCGCGCCTCGTGCTGTCGCCCGCCGGCGACCGGGCGACCGGCGTCGCCCTCGGCCCGCCGGCGCCGTACGGGGAGGGGACCGGGCCCGGGGCGCCGGCCGCCGGCGACGGCCGGGAGCTGGCGGCGGGGACCGTCCTGCTGGCCGCCGGCGCCCGCTCGGGGTTCGTGCCCGGGCTGCCCGACCACGTGCGCCCGCCGGTGCGCCCGGTGCGGGGCGAGGTGGTGACGCTGCGCCAGCCGACCGACGACCCGCTGGTCACCCGGACGCTGCGGGGCATCGTCCACGGCTCGACGATCTACCTCGTCCCCCGGGACGACGGCCGGGTCGTCGTCGGCGCCACCCAGGAGGAGCGGGGCTGGGACACGAGGCCCACCGCCGGCGGCACCTACGAGCTGCTGCGGGACGCGCTGTCGCTCGTGCCGGGGCTGGACGACGCCGAGCTGGTCGGCGTGCGGGCCGGCCTGCGGCCCGGCTCGC
This sequence comes from Thermoanaerobacterales bacterium, assembly GCA_017577565.1. Classification (GTDB taxonomy): domain Bacteria; phylum Actinomycetota; class Acidimicrobiia; order Acidimicrobiales; family VFJN01; genus ZC4RG19. The sequence goes on from PKRH01000145.1 coordinate 6,367, forward strand.
CCGACCACCTGCCGATCATCGGGTGGACCGCCCTCGACGGCCTGGCCGTCGCGACCGGCCACTTCCGCAACGGCATCCTGCTCACGCCGGTGACCGCCGAGGCCGTCGCGGCGCTGCTGTCCGGCGAGCCCGGGCCCGACGAGGTGCGGCCCTGCGACCCCCGCCGGTTCGCCGGGGGTCCGGTGGCGACGGGGACGGTGGGGTCGTGACGGCGCCGGCGCCCGTGCAGGTGACGGTGAACGGCGAGCCGCGCGACCTGGCCGCGGGCACGACGGTCGAGGCGCTGGTCCGCGACATGGGGCTGGAGGCCCGCGGCGTGGCCGTCGCCGTCGACGGCGAGGTCGTGCCCAAGCGGCGCTGGGGCGAGCGCACGCTGGCCGGTGGCGAGCACGTCGAGGTCCTCACGATCGCCCAGGGAGGTTGACGATGGCCGAGCCCCTGCGAGAGGCGCCGGCACCCGCCGGGCCCGACGAGGCCGACGAGCGGGTGGAGGCGGACGAGCTCGACGAGCTGGACGACCCGCTGGTCATCGCCGGCCGGACCTTCCGGTCGCGGCTGATCATGGGCACCGGCGGCGCGCCCAACCTCGAGGAGCTGGAGCGGGCGCTGATCGCCTCGGGCACCGAGCTGACGACGGTCGCGCTGCGGCGCGTCGACCCCACCGCGCCCGGGTCGCTGTTCGAGGTCCTGCGCCGCACCGGCATCGAGCCGCTGCCCAACACCGCCGGCTGCTTCACGGCCCGCGACGCCGTGCGCACGGCGCAGCTGGGCCGGGAGGCGCTGGAGACCGACTGGGTGAAGCTCGAGGTCGTCGCCGACGAGCGCACGCTGCTGCCCGACCCGGTCGAGCTGCTGGACGCCGCCGAGCAGCTCGTCGACGACGGGTTCGTCGTGCTCGCCTACACCAACGACGACCCGGTGCTGGCCCGGCGCCTGGAGGACCTCGGCGTCGCCGCCGTCATGCCGCTGGGCTCGCCGATCGGCAGCGGCATGGGCATCCGCAACCCCGCCAACATCGCCATGATCCGTGAGGCCGCCCAGGTGCCGGTCGTGCTCGACGCCGGCATCGGCACGGCGTCCGACGCCGCGCTGGCCATGGAGCTGGGC